>NZ_JBSGJZ010000017.1:0-194717 GCF_053605825.1 Saccharopolyspora sp. NPDC003752
CAGTACCGCAATGTGAAGGCGGACTACGTCAAGCACCTGTGGAACGTCGTCAACTGGGACGAGGTCTCCAAGCGCTTCGCCGACGCCCGCGCCGGCAAGAACGGCCTGCTCCTTCCCTGACGGGCATAGCGGGACGGCGGTTCCGGGGCCGTGCGTGCTTTGTGTCGCCATAGCGGCACAAACCACGCACGGCCCCGTCGTGCGTCCGGCCCCGTGGCATCCGGTTCTGGAAATGTCATCCAACTGTGAGTTATCCGAATGCAGGCTCGGATACGATCGTGGACCAATGGCGAGTCCGCCAGCTCAGCCCTGCTACCGACCGGCCACTTAGGACCTCATTTGATGCCGACCCGCGTCTCCGTTCACCGTCGAGGAGTGCGGCTGCCGCTGCTCGCTTTTCCGGCCGCACTGGTCGTCACCGGCGGCGCCTGCCTGTGGGTGTCCCTCGCCGCACCGGTCGGCAGCCAGGCGCTCGTGGCCTGGTACGGCGGCGTCCTTTCGTTCCTGCTGTCCGCCGCGATCGCCGTCGCGATCCGCGGGGCGCAGCTTTTGCGCCAGGCGCGGGCGGATTCGGCGGCGCTCGACGCGGAACACGCCCGGCTCGCCGGTGAGGCGCTTCCGGTCCTGGCGCACCGGATTCGCGGCGGCGTCGCCGCGGACGCCGCTGCCGCCGAAGCGGCGCCGTCCTTCGGCATCGCGCACCAGCGCGTCATCCGGGCCATGGCGCAGGAAGTCGCCACCGGCGAACGCATGCGCGCCGCGGCCATGGCCACCTGCGCCAACGCGGCCGGTCGCATGCAGGCGCTGGCGACCAGCACGCTCGCCGACCTCCGCGAGATGGAGAACCGGCACGACGAGGACGTGCTCGCGGACCTGCTGAAGCTGGACCACAGCACGGCGCAGGCCGGCCGGCTCGCGGACAGCATCGCGGTGCTGACCGGCGCCCGCTCCGGCCGCCGCTGGACCAAGCCGATCGTCATGGAGAGCGTGCTGCGCGGCGCGATGGGCCGGATCAGCTCCTACCAGCGGGTCCGGCTGCATTCCACCAGCACGGTCGCGGTGGTGGGTTACGCCGCGGAAGGCGTCATGCACGCGCTCGCGGAGCTGATGGACAACGCCACCCGCTTCTCGCCGCCGGCGGAGGAGGTCCACGTCTACGTGGAGGAGCTCCACACCGGCGTCATCGTCACCATCGAGGACAGCGGCCTGGTCATGAGCCCTGCCGCACTGGCCCGCGCCGAGCGCGCCGTGTCGGCGGAACCGCTGGACCTGGCCGCGATGTCGGGCACCCGGCTCGGGCTCGCCGTGGTGGGCCAGCTGGCCCGCAAGCACGGCCTGACCGTCTCCTTCCGGTCGTCCTCGCGCGGCGGAACCGGCGTCGTCGTCCTGATCCCGCGGCAGCTGATCACGCAGCCCCGGCCGGAACCCGCGCCCGCCCCGAGGCAGGAGTCGGAAGCCCCCACGATCACCACAGCGCCGGTCGCGGCCGAAAGCGCCGATCCGGCACCGGAAACCGGCGAGCCGAACGCGCTGCCGAAGCGCCGCCGCGGCAAGACGCTGGCCGCGGCGCGATCGGCCGCCACCGCGCCGGAGGAGTCCGAGCCGCCCCGGCCGCGCCCGGACGCCGGGGCGCGGTTCGGCGCCTTCCGGAACGCCCGCCGCGATCCACCGTCCACTTCGGACGACGACTCTCGATGACGGCCTGACCGCCTGGACAACGGATTGGAGGCGCGGGTCGGTGCCGGGATCCCGGAGCACCGCCCCACAGCTGCGATGACCACGACAACTCGCGACCTCGATTGGTTGCTGGAGAACCTGCTGGAGCGGACGCCCGGCACCCGGCACGCCCTGGTGCTGTCCAAGGACGGTCTCAAGCTCTGCCACACGCCCGGCCTGTCGGTGGACCAGGCGGACCAGCTGGCCGCCATCGCCTCCGGCATCCAAAGCCTGTCCTACGGGGCGTCGGTCGAGTTCGGCGACGGCAGCGGCGGCGTCCGGCAGTCCATGACCGAGTTCTACGGCGGCGTGCTGTGCATCGTGGAGGCCGGGGTCGGCGCGCACCTCGCCGTGCTGGCCGCCGACGACGCGGACGTCGGCGTCGTCGGGCACAACATGAACGAGCTGGTGGAGCAGATCGGCGAGTACCTGAGCTCCCCGCCGCGCGACGACGACCCGGCCGAGGCGTGATGGCCAGGCGGTTGGTCGACGAGGAGGACCCGGACCGGCTCTACACCGTCACCGGCGGGCGCAGCCGGCCCACCGAGGACACCTTCGACCTGGTGACGCTGATCGTCAGCGAATCCGATCCGACCCCGGGAATGCAGTCCGAGCACGCCAAGATCCTGCGGTTGTGCCGTGAGCCGGTGGCGGTGGTGGAGCTGTCCTCGGACCTCGGGCTGCCGGTGAGCGTGGTGAAGATCCTGCTCTCCGACCTGCTCGACATGGGCAAGATCACCGCCCGCCACCCGTCCTCGAAGCGCGTCGAGGCGCAACTGCCCGCCCCCGAATTCCTCAAGCAGGTGCTCGTTGGACTCCGGAACATCTAGTCGCGTCCCGCTTCGCGACACCGCCGCGGACGGCTTGAAGATCGTGATCGTCGGCGGCTTCGCCGTCGGCAAGACCACCATGGTGCGCTCGGTCAGCGAGATCCGGCCGCTGAGCACCGAGGAGACGATGACGCAGGCCGGCATCGGCATCGACGAGACCGGCGGCGTCGGCGGCAAGTCGACCACGACGGTCGCGTTCGACTTCGGCCGCATCACGCTGGACGAGCGCCTGGTGCTGTACCTGTTCGGCGCTCCCGGCCAGGAGCGGTTCTGGTTCGTGTGGGACCAGCTGTTCTCCGGGACGCTCGGCGCGGTCGTGCTGGTGGACGGCCGCCGCCTGACCGATTCCTGGTACGCCATCGACCGCCTCGAACACCACGGCATGCCGTTCGTGGTCGCCCGCAACAACTTCGGCGAACCGGAGCACAGCCCGGCGCAGGTGCGCGACGCGCTCGACCTGTCGCCCGAGGTGCCGCTGATCGACTGCGACGCCCGCGACCGGGAGTCCAGCAAGGCCGTGCTGGTCGGGCTCGTCGAACACCTCCACGCCCTGTCGACCGCCCGGGAGGCCACGCGGTGACCAGCCCCAACAAGTCTTCGGCGGACGAGGACACGCACGCCGGGGCCGCGACGTTCTACGGTCCGCGGTTCCAGAACAACCCCGAGGAGGTCTACCGGGAGTTGCGGCGCGAGCACGGCACCGTCGCGCCGGTGCTGCTCGAAGGCGGCGTGCCGGCGTGGTGCGCGCTCGGCTACCGCGAGGTCCACCACGTCACCAGCAACCCCGACCTGTTCGGCCGCGATTCCCGCCGCTGGAACGGCTGGAACTCGGTGCCCCCCGACTGGTCGCTGCGGCCCTACGTCGAGCCCCAGCCGTCGGTGGTCTTCACCGAGGGCGAGGACCACCGCAAGCGCGGCGGCGCGCTGGCCGAAGCGCTGGCCGATGTGGACGAGTTCGACCTGCGGTCGCAGGTCGAGCAGATCTGCGACGGCCTGATCGACGGCTTCGCCGGCCGCGGCGAGGCGGATCTGATCGCCGAGTACACGCACCAGATCCCGCTGCTGGCGCTGCTGAAGATCTACGGGCTGCCGGACGAGGAGGCTCCGACGCTGGTCCGGGACGTGGCGCTGTCCGCCGAGGAGGGCGACGAGGCGGTCCGGGCGCACGAGCGGGTCGTCGCGCGGATGCTGGCGCTGGCGGGGGAGAAGCGCGAGAACCCCGGCCGCGACGTGCCCTCGTTCCTGCAGGCGCATCCGGTGGGGTTCACCGACGAGGAGATCGCGGCGGACCTGTTCATCACGATGGGCGCGGGCTATCTGACCACTTCGGACTGGATGGGCAACACCATCCGGCTGATGCTCACCGACGAGCGCTTCGCGGTGACCCTCGCGGGCGGCCGCCGCAGCGTCGGCCAGGCCCTCAACGAGGTGCTGTGGGAGGACACCCCGACGCAGAACTTCGTCGGGCGCTGGGCGACCCAGGACACGCGGCTGGGCGGCAAGCGGATCCGCAAGGGCGACCTGGTGGTGCTCGGGCTGGCGGCGGCGAACACCGACCCGCAGGTGCGGCCGGACTCCTACGCGGGCGCGGCGGGCAACCAGGCGCACTTGTCGTTCAGCCACGGCGAGCACGGATGTCCGTTCCCCGCGCAGGAAATCGCGCGGATCATCACGACGACGGGCATCGAGGTGCTGCTGGACCGGCTGCCGGACGTGGCGCTGGCGGTGGCGCCGGAGGGCCTGGTGTGGCGCCCGTCGGTCTGGATGCGGGGCCTGACGGCCCTACCGGTCACCTTCACCTGGTACTGACCGCAGAGGTGTGCGGTACCGCCGAGGGGCCTTCCAGCGCGTTCTCCGTGCCGACGCGACTACCAGCCCCCTGCAGGACCGCAATTTCAATGGAAATCAGAGGTTCGATTTCCATTGAAATTGCGGGAGTTGTCCACAGCCTCCGGCGTGTCGTTGGCCGACACGCCGGAGGTGCGCAGTTTCAATTGAAACTGTCGGTGTCGGGTTCAGCGGGTCCAGTGGTAGCGGCGTTCCGGGCGGCCGGTGCCGCCGTAGCGGAGGCGGACCTCCGCGCGGCCTGAGGCCACGAAGTGCTCCAGGTACTTTCGCGCGCTCACGCGGGAAACGCCTGCGGCGTCCGCGCATTCCGCCGCCGACACGTCGCCGTCGGTCGCGGTCGTCTCGCGCAGGATGCGCTCGACGATCTGCGCCGTCTCGGTGGCCAGCCCCTTCGGCGGCGCCGCTCGGTGGGTCCGGGTGCCGAAGATCTGGTCGACGTCCTGCTGCGCGGCGGGGGAGTCGCCGGGCAGTCCGCTGAGCTTCTGGTGCAGGGCGCGGAAGTTCTCCAGCTGGTCGCGCAGCGCCTCGTAGCTGAAGGGCTTGATCAGGTAGTGCAGCGCCCCGCCGCGGATCGCGCCGCGCACGGTGTCCAGGTCGCGGGCCGCGGTGATCACGATGACGTCGGGGTCCGCCGACGGGCGAGCGGTGCTCGCGCGCAGCTCCCGCAGCACCGAGAGGCCGTCCATGTCGGGCAGGTAGATGTCCAGCAGCACGAGCTCCGGGCGCAGTTCGTCGACGGCGCGGATCGCGTCCGCACCGGTGTGCGCCACCCCGACGATCTCGAACCCGTCGACGCGAGCCACGTATCCACTGTGGATCTTCGCGACCATGAAGTCGTCGTCCACCACCAACACCTTGATCACGATCCCGGCCCTTCCAGCGGCAGCCGCGCGGTGAACACCGCGCCGTGCGCGTTGTGCACCTCCACCGAACCGCCGCGACGATGACAGATCTGCCTCGTCAACGCCAGACCCAGGCCGCGTTCGCCGCCGCGCGCGGCCTTGGTGGTGAAGCCGTGCCGGAACACCTCTTCGACGATCTCGGCGGCCACCCCGGGCCCGGAATCCCGCACCACCGCGGTGACTTCGTCGGTGCAGCGCAGGTCGATCTCGATCCACCGGTCCGCGTCGGCCGGACCGGCTTCGAGGGCGTCGAGCGCGTTGTCGATCAGGTTGCCCAGCACCGTGACGAGGTCGGCGGACAGCTCTTCGTCGATCTCCGGCAGGTAGCTGCCCTCGTTCAGGCGCAGGCCGACGCCGCGTTCGGCGGCGAGGCTGGCCTTGGCGATCAGCAGCGCGGCGGTGGCCGGGTCGTGGACCCGCGCGGTGACCTCTGCGTGCCACTGCTCGCGGGTGTGGCTGATGCGGTGCACGTAGCGCTGCAGCTCCTCGTACTCGCCCAGCTCGACCAGCCCGGAGATGATGTGCAGCCGGTTGCTGAACTCGTGCGCCTGGGCGCGCAGGGTGTCGGTGGTGTCCCGGTGCACCGCGAGCTCTCGTTGCAGGTCCACGAGCTCGGTGCGGTCGCGCATGGTCACCACGGCGCCGACCGACGAGATCGGCATCCGGTTGAGCACCACGACCTTGCCGCGCCGCAGCACGATCTGGTCCACGCCGTCGGTTCGGCCGGTGAGCACGTCGCGGGCGCGGTCGTTGAGGTCCAGCGAGTCGATGTCGCTGCCCACGCAGTCCGCCGGCAGCGACAGCAGGCGGCGCGCCTGGTCGTTGACCAGCGTGATGCGGTTCTGCTCGTCGACGCCCAGCACGCCTTCGCGGACGCCGTGCAGCAGGGCCTCGCGGTGCTCGACGAGCCGGGTGATCTCCTGCGGTTCCAGGCCGAGCGTCTGCCGCTTCACCCGCCGGGCGAGCAGCACCGATCCGGCGATGCCGAGCACGGTGGCGAAGGCCAGCAGGGTCAGCGGGTTCTCCGGCGCCTGGCGCAGTCCCTGCAGCAGGTCCGGGGGATTGCGGCCGGCCGCGACGACGCCGAGGACGCGCGCGTCCTTGGAGATCACCGGCACTTGGGCGACGAGCGAACCGGCGCCGTCCAGCTCGATCTCGCCGACCCACGAGCGGCCGCCCAGCGCGGTCTCGGACTTCGGCAGCAGCTGCCCGCGCTGGCCGGGATCGGGCGAGGTGAGCACGATGCCGCGCTGGTCGGTGATGATCACGTAGTCGGCGCCGGAGAGGTTGCGGGTGCTCTCGGCGAAGATCGGCAGCGTGTCGCGCTTGTAGGGGTCTTCGAGGCTGACGCGCACCCCGGAGGTGGCGGCGAGGTCTTCGGCGACCGACAGCATCTTGCGGCCCTCGGTGGCGCGGAACGCGGCGTCGGTCTGCGCGACGGAGAACACCGCGATCGAGGCGAGCAGCAGGACGATGATCAGCAGCTGCCACCCGAGCAACTGCCGAGACAACGATCCCTGCACCCGCAACACCGCGCCCGCCTCCTCCACCGCCGGTTCGAACGTTAACCGCCGGGGTTCGGCGAACGCGCGGCACCCCGCCATCGCCGCAGGTCAGCGATCGATTTCCGGGTGTGATCACCGGGTGCGCCGCTCGCGGAGCGCTTCGGTCGCGCCCGACGCGCTCCAGCAGCAGGCGGGCGAATTCCAGCCGTTCCCGCTCGGGCCGGTCCCCGGGTGATGTGCTCGTGCGCTTCGCGCTGCTGCCGCCGGAATCGGTCCAGCAGCTCGGCGCCGTCCGGGCCGGTTCGCCACCGCTCCCGGTTACAAAAGTGACAAAAGTTTCGTTATGTACGCAACGGCGACAGTGCGGTGGTGGCGCGGCAGCATGGCATCACTCGGCTCTCGACCGCGGCGACGAACTCCCCGTGCACGCAGTGCGTTCGTCTCCGACGGCGGGTCCTCCGGCCGACGAATCCCGGGTGATTCCGCGGCGCGGTGCGCAGGCCGCGGAATCGCGGGAGGAGGAACGGGTGGACACCTGACACCCCCAGGTACCCACCTCGTGGTGGCCCGGTCGCACATCCCCCGGCGACCGGGCCACTGCTTTCCCTCCGGGTGCGGCTCGTCCCCCGAACTCGGGAACCGGTTGCACGGCACGGTGATGCATCCGGCGGTGGTGATCGAGTTGTGGTGGCGTCTCCCACGGCAATGCCCGACTCCAGGGAGGTTTTCCATGCGTCGTCCACTCATCACTGCGCTGCTCGGCGGTCTGGTCGTATTGGGGGCGTCCGGCACCGCCGTCGCGGCTGAAGGGACCAAACCCCTCGGGCTGGACAAGGTCCTCACCGCGACGGTGCTGGACGCGTCCTCGCACGACGGGGAGTCCCACGACGGAACCGCGCACACCACCACCTCGTCGCCGGACGAATCCGAGCCTCAGACCAAGCCGTACCCCAAGCCACAACCGCCGACCAAGCCCCAGCCCCAGTCCGAAACTCAGCCGCAGTCCGAAGCTCAGCCGCAGGACTAGCACCCGGGACCGCGTCGCGCCCGGTCGGCTACGGGCGCGGCGCGGCGGTGCTCCTGACGAGCGATTCGAAGGCCGCGACGTCGCCGATGATTTCCTCGGCCCGCTCCGGGGATTCGTACAGTCCGAAGTAGCGTTCGCCCACCTCGGCGGCGTTTTCTGCGGTGACTCCGGTGGCGATCGTGACCGCCGCGGCGTGGACCCCCTTCGGTGCGAGCTCGATGTGCAGCGCGTGCGCCCAGTTCCGCAGGCCCGCCATCGCCAGCCCCACGTTGCCCAGGAAAGGCGCGGGCACCAGCGACGACACCCCGGTGGTCAGCAGCAGCGATCCGCGGCCGCGCACCACCATGCCGGGGAGCACGTGGCTGACGGCGGTGACGGCGCCCAGCGCGCACAGCTCGAACTGCGCGCTCGCCGCATCGGGATCGGTCTCGGCGGCCGAGGTGATCGGCGCTTGCGGACCGGGGCTGTATTCGAGCACGTCGATCGGCCCGAGCGCGCGCTGCGCTTCGTCGAGCGCGCCGGTCAGCGCGTCGCGGTCCCGCACATCCGCCGGGTGCGCGGTCGCGGTGATGCCGCTGCTCTCCAGGTCCCGGACGGATCCGGCGAGCCGCGCCGCGTTCCGCGCGATCAGCCCGACCCGGAACCCGCGCCTGCCGAACGCCCGCGCGACGCCCATCCCGAGCCCCGGCCCGGCCCCGACGACCACCAGATTCTTGTGCACCAGCTTCCCTTTCCGCGTCACCGCTGGTCACCGGCCGGATGCTCGTCGTGCCGCGATGGCAGCACGAAGCACACACGGCCGCCCGCCAGCGGGAACGGCTGAACTTTCCAATGCTTATCTTTTGTGCGCAGGCACATCATTTGGTACCAACGGAGTCGGCACAAGACGGCACATTCCTGTCGGTGACGCACACGGAGGTAACCATTGACCCGCGCCGATGCAGTGGAAGCAGCGGCCTGCCAGGAGGTGCTGGGAATCCTGGCGCTGGTCGGGGACAAGTGGAGCCTGCTGGTCGTCGGGCAGCTCCGGGACGGGCCGCTTCGCTTCGGCGAACTGCACCGCGCCGTTCGCGGCATCTCGCAGCGGATGCTCACCCTGACGCTCCGCAAGCTGGAACGCGACGGCCTGGTCAGTCGCTCCGTGCACGCGAGCGTGCCGCCGCGCGTCGACTACGCGCTGACCGAGCTCGGCGACTCGCTGCTCGGCCCGGCGCTCGCGCTCGGCGAGTGGGCGATCGACCATCGCACCGAGATCGTGGCCAACCGGCTTCGCTACGACGCGCGCTGAGCCGGCCGGCGCGGTTGCGACGATCCGGTGATCGTGGTGATCCGCTGGACGAACCCCCCTGCGCCAAGGGAATCTGGGGCGGTCCGGGGCGACCGAGACTGGAGAGGGCAGGCGATGACGAAGCATCCGCTGGAACCGTTGAGCTCCGACGAGATCGTGCGCAACCGCGAGGTCCTGCAGGGCGCGGGACTCCTGCGCGATTCGATCCGGTTTCCCCTGGTGCAGCTGGAGGAACCGGCGAAGGCCGTGGTGCTGGCGGGCGGCGACTTCGACCGCCAGGTGCGTTCGGTGCTGCTCGACACGAAGACGGGTGAGCTGACCACCACCGTGGTGTCGCTGACCGGCGATCGGGTGGTGGAGCGGCACACCGTCGACCCGGTCGAGCACGGCCAGCCGCCGGTGATGCTGACCGAGTACGAGCTGGTCGAGAAGATCGTGCGCGCCGACGAGACGTGGCGGCAGGCGATCCGCGACCGCGGCATCGACGACATCGACGAGGTGCGGGTCTGCCCGCTGTCCGCCGGCTGGTTCGGCGTCGCCGAGGAGACCGGGCGCCGGATGCTGCGCGCTCTGGCATTCGTGCAGAACGACCCGGACGAACTGCCGTGGGCGCACCCGGTGGACGGGCTGGTGGCCTACGTCGACGTCATCGAGCAGCGCGTGCTGGAGGTCGTCGACGACCGCCACCTGCCGGTCCCGGCGGAGAGCGGCAACTACCCCGACCAGGAGCTGTTCGGCCCGCAGCGCGACACGCTGAAGCCGATCGAGATCACCCAGCCCGACGGCCCGAGCTTCGCCGTCGACGGTCACGAGGTGCGCTGGGAGAACTGGCGCTTCCGCGTCGGTTTCGACCCGCGCGAAGGCCTGGTGCTGCACCAGCTGTCGTTCCGCGACGGCGACCGGGAGCGGCCGGTGATCTACCGCGCCTCGGTCGCCGAGATGCTGGTCAACTACGGCGATCCGGCCCCGGCGCGGTTCTGGCAGAACTACTTCGACTCCGGCGAGTACTCGCTGGGCAAGCTCGCCAACGAGCTCACCCTCGGCTGCGACTGCCTCGGCGAGATCCACTACTTCGACGCGGTGGTGGCGCAGGAGGACGGCGCGCCCCGGACGCTGCGCAACGCGGTGTGCATGCACGAGGAGGACTTCGGCGTGCTGTGGAAGCACACCGACGTGTTCACCGGATCGGCCGAGACCCGGCGGCAGCGGCGGCTGGTGATCTCGTTCTTCAGCAGCGTCGGCAATTACGACTACGGCTTCTACTGGTACCTCTACCTGGACGGCACCATCCAGCTGGAGGTCAAGGCCACCGGCATCGTGTTCACCTCGTCCTACCCGGCGGAGGGCTCGCGCTGGGCCAGCGAGCTCGCCCCCGGCCTCGGCGCGCCGTTCCACCAGCACCTGTTCAGCGCGCGGCTGGACATGATGGTCGACGGCACCAGCAACGCCGTCGACGAGGTGCAGGCGAAGCGCGAGCCGATCAGCGCGGAGAACCCGCACGGCAACGCCTTCACCCGCAGCGTCACCCGGCTGGCGCGGGAGAGCGACGCCGGACGGGAGGCCGACCCGGCCGGCGGGCGGGCCTGGCACGTGGTCAACACCGAGCGCACCAACCGGCTCGGCCAGCCGGTCGGGTACGCGCTGCACCCGCAGGGCTATCCGGTGCTGCTGGCGGATCCCGGTTCGTCGATCGCGAAGCGCGCCGAGTTCGCGACCAAGCACCTGTGGGTCACCCGGTACGCGGCGGACGAGCGGTACCCGGCGGGGGAGTGGGTGAACCAGAGCCACGGCGGCGCGGGCATCCCGGCGTTCACGGCGGAGGACCGCGGCATCGACGGCGAGGACATCGTGCTGTGGCACACCTTCGGCCTGACGCACTTCCCTCGCGCGGAGGACTGGCCGGTGATGCCGGTGGACGTCTGCGGCTTCACCCTCAAGCCGGTCGGCTTCTTCGACCGGAACCCGACGCTCGACGTCCCGCCCGGCAACGGCACCGCGTCGCACTGCCGCGAGAGCTGACCGGGGGCGTGAGTGCGGAAGCCGGTTCCTACCGGTTTTCGCACTCACGACCGCCGGCTCCCCGCGCTGATGAGAAGCTGTCGGGGTGAGCACCCCCAAGCGATGCCCCTGCGGCCTCGGCGAACCGTTCGCCGAGTGCTGCGCCCGCCTGCACGCCGGCGAGCGCCGCGCGGCCACGGCCGAGCAGCTCATGCGCTCGCGGTTCAGCGCGTTCGCGGTCGGCGACACGGCCTACCTGCTGGCCTCGTGGCACCCCTCGACCCGGCCGGACTCGCTGAGCCTCGATCCCGACCAGCGCTGGGTCCGCCTCGAAATCCTCGACCGCACCGGCGGCGGGCCGTTCGACGCGGAGGGCACGGTCCGGTTCGAGGCGCACTACCGCCTGGGCGGGCGCGCCGGAGTGCTGACCGAGGACAGCCGCTTCGTCCGCGAGGACGGGGCCTGGTTCTACGTCGACGGCGACCACGACTGACCGCAGTTTCCGCAGTTTCAATTGAAACTGCTAGGCTCCGCGTCGACATCTCACCGTGGGCGCCTCCCATCGTGGACGGTAGCCTCGCCGATCAGCTTTCCTCGCGTCCGATGACGCGAGAAAGGTGGGAGTCACACCACATCGCAGCAAGGTGTTCTGAGATGGTTGTGACAATCGGGCGAGCAGACCTGCGTTCTGCCTTCGAATCACCGCATTCCGGCTCTCCGCGCGCCGAACTCGGCGCAGCGTCCGGCAATCCTCCGAAACCCGGGTTCTAGGGCGTCTCCGCGACGTCACCGGAACGCCCACATTTCCCGGACCGGTCATGGGATCCGGGTCCGAGGCCGCGCGCTTCGGCTCCCGGATCGCCGACCGGTGCCCGAATTCTCGGAGGTAATCGGAGTGCTGGAGAACAATTCCGCCGACCGGCCAGCGGCGCGACGCCCGTGGCTGGTGCTCGGCATCCTCTGCGTCGGCTTCTTCATGTCGTTGCTGGACGCGACGATCGTCAACATCGCGGTCCCGACGCTGATCGACGGCATCGGCGCCTCGTACGACCAGGTGTTGTGGGTGATCGATGCCTACCTGCTGGTCTTCTCAGCGCTGTTGATCACGACCGGACGGCTCGGGGACACCTTCGGGTACCGGCGCCTGTTCCTGATCGGCATCGCCGCCTTCACCGCCGCATCCGCGCTCTGCGGACTCGCGAGCACGCCGGGACAGCTGCTCGGCGCGCGAGTGCTGCAGGGGCTGGGCGGAGCGCTGCTGTTCCCGCAGGTGATCTCGTCGATCCTGACGATCTTCCCGCCGCGGATGCGCGGCCGGGCGTTCGGCGTCTTCGGCGCGATCGCGGGTCTCGCGCCGATCCTCGGCCCGGTGTTCGGCGGGTTCGTCGTCGCCCACCTCGGCTGGCGCTGGATCTTCTTCATCAACGTCCCCATCGGGGTGGCCACCGCGGTGCTGGTCCTGGCATTCGTCCCGGAGCTGCGCGTCGCACGCCCGCACAAGATCGACCTGGTGGGCGTCGTGCTCGCCACCGCGGGCCTGAGCGGGATCGTGTTCGGCCTCATCGAGGGCGAGCGCTACGACTGGGGAACGATCAGCGGGCCGATCGGCATCCCGTCGGTCATCGCGGCCGGCGTCGTGCTCCTGACGCTGTTCGTCGGCTGGCAGCACGTTCAGCGCGGTGAGCCGCTGATGCCGCTGGGCCTGTTCGCCGGACGGAACTTCGCGGCCGGGAACTGGATCGGCTTCGTCTTCCAGCTGGGCATGATCGGCACCGCGTTCGTGCTCGTCCTCTACCTGCAGATGGCGCAGGGGTATTCGCCGCTGGAAGCGGGTTTCGTCCTGCTGCCCAATGCCGTTCTCACCGCGATCGGCTCGGCGTACGCGGGGCGGCTGGCCGACGAGATCGGGGGCAAGCGCGTCCTCGCCGCGGGGATGATCACGCTCGCGCTCGGTCTGGTGGTCATCGCCGCGATGGCGGGGCCGGACTCCGGAGCCTGGCCGCTCCTGCCCGGCCTGCTGATCATCGGCATCGCCAGTGGCGCGACGTTCGCGCCGTTGCAGCAGGTCACCATGGACGGCGTCGATCCCAGGTTCGCGGGTGCGGCATCGGGGGTCGCAGGCACCACGCGGCAGGTCGGCGGGGTGCTGGGCACCGCGTTGGTGGGCGCCGTCCTGGCCTCCTGCCTGAACTCGGCCCTGCGCGGCGAAGCGGAGCTGCGCGCGGACCAGTTGCCCGCGGGGTTGCGCGCGCAGTTCGTCGAGAGCGCGGTGGCCGGGGGAGGGCGGTTCAGCCCGCCCTCGGTCCCGGCTGGTCTGTCACCCGAGGACGCCGCCCTCTTCGCGCGGCTGGGCCAAGAGGCGTTCGCGGTGGGGTTCGTCAACGCGATGCAGGTGGTGCTGCTGGCGTCTGCCGCGGTGCTGGTGGTAGCCGCGTTGTTCTGCTTTGCGCTCAAGGGGAACGACCGAGCTCCGCGAGGCGAAGCGGCCAAGGCGGACGCTGGCTGACGTCCGACGGAGCAGCGGGCGCGGCGGAGGCCACGCCCGCTGCCCGGCCGCGAGGGGATCGTGCTCGCGGCGCCCGTCGATCTCGCCCCGTCCGAAGTCGGCCGGTTCGGGCGACGCACGGGCGCGGCCCAGGTCGCGGCGCGGTTCGAACAGAGGAACTAGACTTCGTCGAGTGGCGGACTACCGGATCGACGATCTTGCTCGGGCTGCGGGCACGACGGTGCGCAACGTGCGCGTCTACCAGGACCGGGAGCTGTTGCCGCCGCCTCGCCGGGAGGGGCGCACGGCGATCTACTCCGACGCGCACCTGGTGCGGCTGCGGCTGATCATCAACATGCTGGAGCGCGGCTACGCGTTCGCGCAGATCAAGGAGATGATCGCGGCCTGGGAGTCCGGGCGCAGCCTCGGCGAGGTGCTCGGGCTGGAGGAGGTCGTCGGCGCGTCCTGGGCGGACGAGGCACCCCGCGCCGTCACGGTGGGGGAGCTGCGCAAGAAGTTCGGCAAGCAGTTCTCCCCGTCGAACATCAAGCGGTCGATCGAACTGGGCTTGCTGGAGCGGCGCGGCCGCAGCTTCGTCTCGCCGAGCCCGCAGCTGCTGGACGCCGGAGCGGAGCTGGTCAGCCTCGGCGTGCCGCTCAACGAGGTGCTGGACCTCGCCGAGCAGCTGCAGAAGGACATCGACCACGTGGCGGAGATCTTGGTCGAGGTGGTGCGCAAGCACGTGCTGACCCGCCCGATGCCCAGCGACGACGAGATCCCGTACTACTCCGACGTCCTGCAGCGGCTGCGGCCGCTGGTGATGTCCGCGCTCAACGCGGCCGCGGCGCGCTCGGCGGAGCGGGTCATCCCGGGCGTGCTCGGCGACAAGCTGGTGGAGCTGCTGGTGAACACCGGCAAGCCCAGCGAGGCGTCCTGATCGGCGTGGCCGACCGCTCGTGATCGGTTCGGATCGACATGGCGATCCGAAGTGCTCACGACGCACCCAGATCTGTCCCATGTGGACACCGGCGCGCGACGCCGTGACCTGAGCTCCAGAGGAACCCATGACCAACGCAGCACCCGAGACCGACCCCGTGCCGGCCCGGCCGTCCGGCAAGGACCGCGCGGCGCGCGTGCTCACCGAGGTCTTCGCGCCGTGGGTGATCGTCGTGCTGCTGCCGCTCGCGGTGGCCTGGCAGGCCACCCGCACCCTCGGCCCCACCCTGGGCTGGGGGCTGTTGGTCTCGGCCACCAGCAGCATCCTGCCGATGGGCGTGATCGTGTGGGGCGCGAAGACCGGGCGGTGGGACAGCCACCACGTGCGCGACCGCGCGGGCCGGTTCGTGCCGTTCGTCGCGCTGATCGTCATGAGCCTGATCGGGCTGGGACTGCTGGTCGCGTTCGGTGCGCCGTGGCTGCTGATCGCCCTGGACATCGCCATGATCGCCTCGTTGTTCGTCACGGGCGGCATCACGGTCTGGTGGAAGGTGTCCATGCACTCGGCGGTGGCCTCGGGCGCGGTGGTGATCCTCGCCGTGGTCTACCACCCTGCCTACCTGGTCCTGATGCTGGTGGTGGCGGCGGTCTCCTGGTCCCGCGCGCAGCTCGGCGACCACACGCCCGCGCAGGTCACCGTGGGAGCGGTCGTCGGCGCGGTCGTCGGCGGCGGCGTGTTCGCGGCGCTGGTCTGACAGCCCGCGCCGATTTCGCGCGAAATCACCACCTGGTACGCGTGGGTGTCGGCGATTTCGCGCGAAATCGCCGTTCGTCGTGCCTGGCCATGGCGGTTTCGCGCGAAACCGACGTCAGCCGGGCCCGGTCGCCGCTAGGGCGTCGGGTCCGGGAGGTCGGCGCGGGCGCGGTCCCGCACGGTCGACACGATCGGCGAGCACTCGAAAGCGCGGCCGACCTGGATCAACCAGCGCGCCTCGGTGTGCAGGTCGGCGGCCACGCCCCGGTAGGGCGCGGTGGCCTCGCCCGGTTCGGTGCGGTGCCGGTGGCCCGCGGCGTGCGCGTCCAGCGCGGCCGCCAGGCCGGCCGCCTCCACCACCTGGTGGGTCGCCCGCTCATCGAGCCCGGCCTCCTCGGCGGCCCGGCGGGCCCAGTCGCCCGCCTCGGGGTGGACGAAGGACCGCAGCACCAGTTGCGCGTCCCGGATCTCCACCACCCGCCGGTACAGCGCGAACTGCGCGTTCGAGGCGACCGCGCCTGCGGGCAGGGTGATCTGCGGCAGCTCGTCGGCCAGCCGCCGCCACAGCGGATGCAGCTTCCGGGCCTGGAACTCGGCGCGGCACCAGGTGATCGGCATCGCCACCCGAGGGCCCCAGACCGGCATCGTCGCCCCGACGGCCACCAGCGCCACGCACGCCCCGGCGCACGCGCCGCCCAACGGGTCCAGCACGCCCGGGTCGTGCCCGGCCACCGCCCACACCGCGGCGGCGATCTTGGTCAGCGCCCATCCCGCGGAAGCCACGCAGCCGACCTGGATCGTGCGCAGCCCGGCGCGCAACCAGCGACGGCTGCTCCGGGCGATGTAGTGGCGCAGGAACCACCCGAACACCGAGGTGGCCCACCCGATGTAGAGCGCGAACACGGTGACGTAGGCGGCCACCGCCGGGCGGTCGGCGAACGCGGACAGGAACTCGGGGTGGAACGGGATGCCGGCGGCGATCATCAACGCCGTCATGGTGGCCGCGGCGACGGCGGCCACCAGCACCTGGGCGCGCATCATCCGCCGCGCCCGCGCGCCGTCATGCACCAGGTGGGTCAGCAGTCCGTGGACGCACACACCGGCGACCATGGCCAGGATGTTGGCCACCAGCCGACCTAGGTTCGGCATCGGTTCCCAGGCGGACACCCAGAGCAGCGAGGCCGGGGCCACCAGGGCCGCCGACAGGCCGACGAAGCCGATCGCGCCGCACAGGTAGACCACGCTCGGCGTCAACGAGCGCCGGGACTGCACGAGTTTCGTGATCGCCGCCAGCACGGCAACGATCCCCGCGCCTTGCAGGACGATGCTGATCATCGGAGTTTCTCGGGCCCTCGGCGGCGTGCGCTGTCGAACGTCGCCTGGATCTGGCGGAGCGTGCGGCCGCTCTTCGCGTCGAGCTTGCGCACGCCGCGGATCGGCGCGGGCACGCGGCCCGCGCGGTACAGGTACAGGCTCGCCACCAGCTCCGCTTCCTGCTCGGTGGTGGCGTCGAACGCGGAGCGGCCCAGCACGCTCTCGACCAGCTCCCGCGGCAGGTCCGGCACCAGCGCGGCCACCATCGGCGAGTCGGCGAGCCTGGTGTCCGAGTGCCCGCACACCAGGTGGCCGACCTCGTGCAGGATGATGTGCTCCTCGTGCAGCGGGGTGCTGGTCACGTAGCCGATCACGTCCCGGTCGGTGAGCGAGACGAGCGCTCCGCAGGGGCTGTCGAAGTCCACGGTGGACACCTGGCGGAGCTCGATCGGCCGGCCGCGGGCCTCGGCCAGCTCGGCGATGAACGTCTGCAGGTCCCACGGCGCGGGCAGCGGCAGCGCGGCGGCCAGCTCCTGGCACCGCGCCGTCAGATCGCGATGGTCGGATCGTGTCACGTCCCGATCGTGGCTCACCGGCAGCACCAGCCGCGCGCAGCGGAACGATGTCGGATCCGAGTTGTGACCGCGCTCATGACTCATCGCGACCGGCGGTGCTGTTGGAGCGGCGCAGGTCTTCCACCACGCCCCGGATCCGGTCGGCCTGGGCGGCGGTCAGTCCGCGCAGGCTCACGGACTCCACGCCTTCTTCTTTCAGGGCGCGCAGTTCCACCAGGGTGGCCAGCTGCGCCCGGATCTTCTCGCCGTGCTCGCTGTTGTCGAACGTGTCCAATGGCACGCGGAAGAATGCGGCCAGCGCTTTCAGGTGTTGCCAGCCGGGATTGGGCGATTCGCCGGAAAGGATCTTGTAGAGCTGCGATACCGACATTCCCGTCGCCGCGGCGATCGTCTTGACGTCGTACGGTCTTCCCGTTTCGGGGCTGGGGAAGGATTCTCGCAACCACGCCAGCCGCTCGGCCAGGGCGGCCCCTGGGTCAGCCATCGCACTCACTCCGAAATCACAGCACGCGTGCCCACCACGTCGTTGACGATTTCTCACATTCTAGACTACCGTCTGATCGGATTACACGATCGTGGAATTCCGGGGGGTCCGGAACCTGGGGGTGTGCCAGGCGGCGCACGGGTCGCGCGTCGACCCGTGCCCTGCCTGGCACCAGGGGCCGAACCGGCGGCCCGTCCCGGTCGCCTTTCCGAAGGCGCCCGTGCGCTGATCGCTACGCCGTCGCGACCTGGTGGGCCGGCGCGGTCGTGGTGGCGGGGAGCGCGCGTTCGCGGAGCAGGAGGATTCCTGCCACGACCACGACCACTCCCGTGGCCGCGTGGATGCCGAAGGCCGCCGCCGGTGTTCCGCCGTGGGTGAGGACCGTGAGCGCGTCGCCGAACGCGATCATCGCGTCCGCCAGCGCCACCCAGCCCAGGGCTCGGCGTTGGCGCAGCGCTAACAGGATGAAGATGATCAGTGCGCAGGCCAGGTCGCGCACTCCCTTGACGATGAGGTAGCCCGCCGCGTCGCCCTGCGGCCAGTCGGGGATGCCGAAGCCCTCCGCCGCTCCGGTCGGGTCGATCACGAACCTCGTTCCGAAGGAGACCACGAAGAGGCCGAGCGCGATCATCAGGCCGGTGTTGAAGCGTCGCAGCGTCATGGCTGACTCCCTGTTGTCTAGCGGTGATCTGTTCTCTAGCGACGCTAGCAGTAGCTCTGCTTGGTTGTCTAGCGGTGCTAGGATTTGGTCATGTCCGTGAGAGAGCGCAAGGAACGGGAGCGGGCCGAACGGCACCGGCTGATCATCGAGTCGGCGCGCGAGCTCGCCGAAGCCGAGGGCTGGGACGCCGTCACCACGCGGCGGCTGGCGGAGCGCGTCGAGTACAGCCAGCCGGTCCTGTACAGCCACTTCAATGGCAAGGACGCGATCATCGCCGCCGTCGCCATCGAGGGCATCGCCGAAATGACCACCGAGTTCCGCCGGGCTCGCCAGGGGCGTCGCGCCCCCAAGGCGGCGTTGCGCGCGCTGGCCGACGCCTACCTGAACTTCGCCCGGGACCGGCCCGCGCTCTACGAGGCGATGTTCGTGCGGCCCGTCGACATCCCGTTCGGCACGGAGGATTCGCCCGCCGCGCTCAAGGAGGCGTTCGGCGAGCTCATCGCGGTGCTCGAACCGCTGGCCGGTGACCGCGATCTGGAAACCCTCGCCGAGGTGTTCTGGAGCGCCTTGCACGGCCTGGCCATCCTGACCCGCGGCGACCGGCTCCGGGCCAGTCATCACAAGGCCCGCCTGGACCTGTTGATCGACCAGTTCGCCTAGAGCCCCTCTGCCGGATCGCGGTCAGTCCTGCCGAAGCCCGGTGGTCGTCCGCCGACCGGCGGTAGCCTCGGTCCTCATGACTTGGCTCCCCGACGACTTCGTCCACCCCGTCCACGTGCCCGTGCCCGGCACCGCGTTCCACCTGCGGCCGATCCGGGAGTCCGACGCCGTGCGCGACTACCCCGCCGTGATGGGCTCCCGGGAACGCTTGTGGGAGATCTTCGGGCCGGCTTGGTCCTGGCCAAGGGAGACGATGACCTACGAGGAGAACCGCGCCGACCTGCTGCGGCACGAGAAGGAGATAGCCGCGCACCAGTCGTTCAACTACGCGCTGCTGGACGAGGGCGAGACGGCGCTCTTCGGCTGCGTCTACATCGACCCGCCCGAGCGCGCCGGCTCCGACGGCGAGGTGGCCTGGTGGGTGGTGGACGACCTCGTCGGCGGCGAGGTGGAGCGCGCGTTCGACGCGCTGGTTCCGCAGTGGATCGCCGCCGACTGGCCCTTCCGGCAGCCCCGCTACCTGGGCCGCGACATCACCTGGCAGGACTGGCTCGCGCTGCCGCGCGCCTCCTGACACGCCCGAGGCGCGCGGTCGGTCGCCGTGAAAGCACCGAGGGGTTTTTCGATTCTGCCTAGAATCGGGAAGTTCCGAACCTTGCCTTCTGGAGGAAAGATGACCGTTCTGATCGCTCAGATCAGCGATCTGCACCTGGACGGCAGCCAGTGGGCGACACAGCGCGCCACTCGCGTGATGGACCACCTCCGGGCCTTGCCTCGTCCGGTGGATGCGCTGCTGGTGACCGGAGACATCGCCGATCATGGCGCGGAGGCCGAATACGAGGAGGCGGCGCGGATTCTCGCCGCTCCGTTCCCGGTGCTGATGTGCCCGGGCAACCACGACGCGCGCCCGGAGTACCGGAAGGTCCTGCTCGGCGGGGATTCCGGCGGCGAGCCCGTCAACCAGGTCCACCACGTCGCCGGGACCGCGATCCTGATGTGCGACTCCACGATCCCGGGCCGCGACGAGGGGCGGCTCGACGCGCCGACGCTCGACTGGATCGGCGCCACGCTCGACGAACTGCCGCCGGACGTCCGGGCGCTGATCGCGTTCCACCACCCGCCGGTCGGCCTCCACCACCCGTTCATCGACGCAATCCTGCTGGAACAGCCCGAAGAACTGGCCGCCGTGCTCGAAGCGCGCCCGCAGGTCGCCGCCGTGCTGACCGGGCATGCCCACACCGCGGCCGCCTCGACCTTCGCCGGACGGCCGCTGCTCGTCGGGTCGGCGGTCAACTGGAACCTGCGCATGGCTTGGGAAGGCGACCGCCCGGACGATCGCGATGTGCCGCCCGGCATCGCCTTCCACGTGCTGGCCGACGATGGGCGCCTGACCACCCACTTCCGCGTCGTGCCCTGACCGCGGCGATGGCCAGCGGCTAGTAATACCGGATCGCAGCATCCACTGTGGATTCCCAGTGGGGTGCGGCCGGGCGGCGCCTGGGGGAGGGGGGCGGTGCGCCGCCCGGCCGCGTCGGCTCGACGCCTCGGGGTCGGGGAAGGTGGCATCGAGCCGGGTCAGGTGGTCAGAGGCGTTGCAGGGCTTCTAGAACCCGGTGGTGGAGCTCGAACGACGGCGGCTCGTGGATCGGCACCGTGTCCAGTGTGGAATGTTCGGTCGGCTCCCGGGGTTCTCGCAGGTGGTGCCTGCCGGTCGGGGTGTCGTTCCGCTTCGCTTCGGCTTCCACGTGATCGATCAGCTGCCAGACGTTCGTCGTGCCTTCGCCCGCTCCCGCGTGCTGGGGCAGGCGCCTGCGGTAGACGTACATCAGGAGCATGCCGAGCAGCATCGAGCCCAAGCAGGACAGGGCGGTCCAGAACGGGTGCATCGCGCGATTCCTTTCCCAAGCAGGTGAGCGACTTCTTCGAGGGCTGCGGTCTTCGCGCTCAAGGCTCGATACCGGCGAGCCGCCGAGCCTCGCGATTGCACTCGGGGCAGGTGTCCCAGAACCAGGCCAGCTCGCTGTTATCCGCGGAAAGCTGCTGAAGGCACAACGTCAGCACCTGCGTCCCGGTCGGATACGAGCAACCACAAGGCTTTTCGTCCAAGCTCGCATGCCGCTGCCCAGCAGCAGGCACCCAATGAAACGGATACATCCACGACCCCCATCGCTCGATTTACCGCACTTACCGGTAAGAGTTTGCCGGTGGTAAATCTGCTGATCAACTACCCGATCGGGGGTTGTTTGTGCACGTCAAAGGCATAGGGTGGTTTTCATGGTCGGAAAATCCGAACGCACCCCGAAGTCCCGAGCGCTCGGCGTCGAACTCCGCGAGTGCCGACTGGCAGCCGGGCTCACGCAGAAGGAACTCGCGGCGCAGATCGGTGTCAGCTACGTGTCGGTGTCTCGCTATGAATCCGGCACGCGATCACCGAAACCCGAAGATGTGGCCCAGATCTTGGCGACGCTCGGAGTGAAGGGTGAGAGGTACGCAGAGCTGGTCGACATGGCCCGTGGAGTCGATCAGCCGAACTGGCTGGAGACGGGGAAGAACGGGCTTCGCCGCGAGCTCACGACGATCATCGAGTTCGAGCGCACCGCCACCGGCATCGTCGATGTTGCCACCGGGGTAATTCCTGGTTTGCTGCAGACGTCGGACTACGCGCGAGCCATCATGGGTGAGGTGCCTGGCCAAGATCTCGAAGCACGCATAGCGATGCGCGTAGGTCGGCGGGACGTGCTGTTCCGGTCGGGCTCGCCGGACTTGACGGCCATCATCTCGGAGTCCGCCCTACGAGACCGGCTGGGCGGCGTCGCGGTCATGGCGGACCAGCTGCGGCATCTTCTCAAGATGGGCGAGCTGCCAAGCGTCACGATCATGGTTCTGCCTGCGGTTTCGGAACGTTGGCATGCGGCTCTAGCAGGCTCGTTCATCGTGTACGAGTTCCCGAAGAGCGCCCCGATCGTTCACCTGGAGCACTTCGCTTCGGGCGTCTTCATACATACAAAGGAAGTAGCGGCGTACCAGGACGCCGTGGTTACCCTTCGACACATGGCAATGGATCCAGCGAGCTCGGCGGAGCTGATCGCATCCATTGCCGACGAGTTGGAGGAGGTAACCGCATGACCAGGACCCCCATGGGCTGGCGAAAGTCTTCTCGCTCCCACCAGGTAAGCGCGTGCGTCGAGGTTGGGCGCATTGAAGGAAGCTGGCGCAAGTCCAGCCGCAGTGCAAACACCGACAACTGCGTCGAGGTCGGTCGCGTCGCCGTCGGTGCGGCGGTTCGGGACTCGAAGGACCGGGATGCCGGGTACTTCACCACGACCGGCCAGCAGTGGCGGTTATTCGTCACCGCCATCAAGACCGGGCGGTTCGAGCGCTGAGCGCACTGGGCCCGTGCGTACTTTTCGTCGCTATGGCAACCAAAAGTACGCACGGGCCCTGACCAGCTGAAACGGCTACTTGCCGAAGCCCGCCTTGCGGAGGGCGTCGGCCATCGATCCGGACGGGGCGTCGTTGCGCTGACCGCGGCCGCCGCGTCCCTGGCCGCCTCGGCCCTGACCGCCTTGACCGCCGCGACCGCCGCCGCCCTGACCACGACCGCCGCCGTTGCGGCCGCCGCCGCCCTGGCCGCGGCCGCCGCCCTGGCCCCGGCCGGAGTCGCGGTCCTGACGCCCGCCGGCGCCCGGCTCGTCGTCCAGGCGCAGCGTCAGCGAGATCCGCTTGCGCGGGATGTCCACGTCCAGGACCTTCACGCGCACGATGTCGCCCGACTTCACCACGTCGTGCGGGTCGTTGACGAAGTTCTTCGACATCGCCGACACGTGCACCAGGCCGTCCTGGTGCACGCCCACGTCCACGAACGCGCCGAACGCCGCCACGTTCGTGACCACGCCCTCCAGCGTCATGCCCGGCTTCAGGTCGGCGATCTTCTCGACGCCGTCCGCGAACGTCGCCGTCTTGAACTCCGGCCGCGGGTCCCGGCCCGGCTTGTCCAGCTCGGCGAGGATGTCCGTGACCGTCGGCAGACCGAAGCTGTCGTCCGCGAAGTCCTGCGGCCGCAACGACTTCAGCACCTTCGCGTTGCCGATCAGCCCGGTCATCTCACCGCCGGTGCTGCCCAGGATCCGGTGCACCACCGGGTATGCCTCCGGGTGCACCGCCGAGGAGTCCAGCGGGTCGTCGCCGTCCGGGATCCGCAGGAAGCCCGCGCACTGCTCGAACGCCTTCGGCCCCAGCCGCGCCACGTCCTTGAGCGCCTTGCGGGTCCGGAACGGGCCGTTGGTGTCGCGGTGGTGGACGATGTTGTCCGCCAGCCCCTCGCTGATGCCCGACACGCGGGTCAGCAGCGGCGCCGACGCCGTGTTCACGTCCACGCCGACCGCGTTCACGCAGTCCTCGACCACCGCGTCCAGCGAACGCGACAGCTTCGTCTCCGAGATGTCGTGCTGGTACTGGCCGACGCCGATCGACTTCGGGTCGATCTTCACCAGCTCCGCCAGCGGGTCCTGCAGGCGCCGGGCGATCGACACCGCGCCGCGCAGCGACACGTCCAGCTCCGGCAGCTCCCGCGACGCGTAGGCCGACGCCGAGTACACCGACGCGCCCGCCTCGGACACCGAGATCTTGGTGAGCTTCAGGTCCGGGTTCTGGCTGATCAGGTCGCCCGCCAGCTTGTCCGTCTCGCGGGACGCCGTGCCGTTGCCGATCGCGATCAGGTCCACGTCGTGCGCCTTGGCCAGCGTCGCCAGCTTCGCCAGCGCCTGGTCCCACTGCCGCTGCGGCTGGTGCGGGTAGATCGTGTCGGTCGCGACGACCTTGCCGGTGCCGTCGACGATCGCGACCTTCACACCGGTCCGGAAGCCCGGGTCCAGGCCCATCGTGGCGCGCGATCCGGCCGGCGCGGCCAGCAGCAGGTCGCGCAGGTTCGCCGCGAACACCCGGACCGCCTCGTCCTCGGCGTTCTGCCGCAGCCGCAGCCGCAGGTCCACGCTCAGCCGCGTCAGGACGCGGGTGCGCCACGCCCAGCGGACCACATCGGACAGCCACTTGTCGGCCGGGCGGCCCTGCGCGGCGATGCCGAACTGCTGCGCGATCCGCAGCTCGTAGTCGGTCGGGCCGACCTGCTCCGCGCCGTCGTCGGGCTCCAGGGACAGCTCCAGGGCCTCTTCGTTCTCGCCGCGGAACAGCGCCAGGATGCGGTGCGACGGCAGGTCCGCGAAGCCCTCGGAGAACTCGAAGTAGTCGGCGAACTTCGCGCCTTCCTCCTCCTTGCCCTCGCGCACCTTGGAGACCATCCGGCCGCGCGTCCACACCTTCTCGCGCAGCTCGCCGATCAGGTCGGCGTCCTCGGAGAACCGCTCGACCAGGATCGAGCGCGCGCCGTCCAGCGCGGCCTGGGTGTCGGCAACGCCCTTCTCGGCGTCCACGAAACCGGCCGCGGTCTCCTGCGGGTCGTTGCTCGGGTCCGACAGCAGCCGGTCCGCCAGCGGCTCCAGGCCCGCCTCGATGGCGATCTGTGCCTTCGTGCGGCGCTTGGGCTTGTACGGGAGGTAGATGTCCTCCAGCCGCGCCTTCGAGTCCGCCGCGGTGACCTGAGCCTCCAGCTCGTCGGTCAGCTTGCCCTGCGAGCGGATCGATTCCAGCACCGTCGTGCGCCGCTCTTCGAGCTCGCGCAGGTAGCGCAACCGCTCTTCGAGCGTGCGCAGCTGGGCGTCGTCGAGGGCGCCGGTCGCTTCCTTTCGGTAGCGCGCGATGAACGGCACAGTCGCCCCGCCGTCGAGCAAGTCGACGGCGGACTGCACCTGGCGCTCGCGGACGCCGAGCTCCTCGGCGATCTTCTGATGAACAGTCGTCACGTTGCTGATTCCGCCTTCTCTGCGGTCTTCGCCAGATCCGACCGAGCATTCTGCCGGACACCGCCCGCGCGCAACGTCGGCACTCACATCGGCGTGTCGGAACGTCGCCCATCGAGACCGCGCGATCACCCCGGGTCGTCCGGGTGACGGTGGCGGTTTCGCGCGAAACCGGCGCCTCGCCCAGGGGAAACGCCGGTTTCGCGCGAAAACGCCATCCTCCGGCGCCGAGACCTACCGCGAGGCGGACGCCCGGCGGGTCCGCCACCTGCGCAGCGACCGGATGAGCTGGCGGGTCAGGTTGGTGAGCACCAGCGCGAGGCCCGCCCACGGCAGCACCAGCAGCGCGAGCCGGAGTACGCCGACCGTCGCCGCGGCGGCGTCGCCCGCCCGCACCGAGGCGCCCACGCCGTTCCACTGGAGGACCAGCGCTTGCCACACGGTGGGCAGCACGTGCGGCGCTAGGAGCAGGAAGGCGATGATCCAGTACGCCATGAACGGGATCACCAGCACGACCCACACCGTGATCACCCGGCGGACCCACGGCTTGAGCTCCTGCACGCGCGGATGCGGGCGGCGGCCCGGGAGCAGGCTGCGCAGGACCGGCCCCATCCGGTCGAACAGGTCGGGCACGCCCACCAGGTCGCTCAGGATGTAGTAGCCGTCGAAGCGGATCGACGGCAGGAGCTGCCAGAAGGTGGTCGCCTGCCACGTCAGGAACGCGGCCAGCAGCCACGGCGAACCGGTCGGCGCGTAGGCGGCGATCATGGCGAGCATGGCGATCGCGTTGAAGTAGATGCCGCCGAGATCCGTGCGCAGCCGGCCGCCGCGGCTGAGCCGGTAGGAATCGGTGACCGTGCTGTACATCGCGGGCCACACCAGGTAGATGCCCACGCCCATCGCGCCCGGCCGCGCGCCGCCGTAGCGGCAGGCGGCGACGTGGCCGCACTCGTGGAACATCCCGGAGACGATCAGCACCACCAGCACCAGCAGGAGCTGCTCCGGCCGGTTGAGCAGCGCCTTCGCGCCCGCGACGACCTGCTCGGCGCCGCCGTGCACGGCCAACCAGACGTCGGCGAAGACGAAGGCCGCCAGGACGGTGACCACCACCGGCGGCCAGAACAGCGGCTGGAAGATCCCGGCGATCACCGCGACGGCGCGCTCCGGCACCAGTGCGACGCGGAACTTCAGCGCCAGCAACCGATCCCGCCCCTTCGGGACCTTCTCCGGCGGCGCACCGGACTCCGACACGGCCACGATCCCGGCGGGCCGCAACCGGTTCTCGACGAGGAAGAACGCCTGCCCGGCGGTGATGGTGCGCTCCGACTCGCCGCTGAGTCGCGCCGCGAGTTCCGCGAAGCTGCGGCGCCCATCGAGCCCCGCCGCCACCAGGTACAGCAAGTGCGAAAGCTGGAGGACCTGCCCATCGCGGCGGCGCACCAGGTACGGCGCTTCGCGATGCCCGGAGCCCTGGTAGCGGCCGATCAGCTCGGTGCCCGCCACGAGCGCGGGCACCGGCAGGTGCGCGACGTCCTCGTCCGCCGGGGGCGACCCGGCCTGGTGCGGGGCGGCCATTGCTACTCCTGGGTGATCATCCGGTCTGGAAACGGCCGACGGGCGCGACATCGTCCTTGATGGGGGAGGTCGCGCCCGCCGACTGTGGAACGCTCAGCGGCGCGTCATCGCGCCGTCTTGAACGCCGCACTGCTCACATCGCTCGACGTCAGCCGGCACTGGCGGTGCTGTTGCCGCCGATGCCGTTGCCGCCGATGCCGTCGCCGCCGATGCCGTCGCCGCCGTCGCCGCCGTCGCCGCCATCGCCTCCGAGGCCGCCGTTGCCGCCGGCCCCGCCGTTGCCGCCACCTTGGCCGCCACCTTGGCCGCCACCGTTGCCGCCGGTGCCGCCGTGGATGTCACCGGTGGTGGTGACGTTGGCGTCCCCGGTCACGGTTCCGGTGTGCGCGGGTCCGTAGTACGGGGCCATCACATCATCGCCGTTCCAGGGGAGCCAGAACGTTGACATGACGGTGCGCGCCGGGAGGAACTCGACGCGCTGGTCCGCCAGTTCGGCAGCGCTCAGCGACCGAAAGGTCTGTGGCATCAGGTGCTCCTTCGCAATTCGAGGGGATTCACTGGGAAAACCGGAACTCGGTCACCCGCTGGATGCGCCGCAGCGGCACGTTCCTGGCGCACGGGCAGAACCTAGAAGCACCGAACGCCTGATGCACTTCAATTCACCCTTACGAGCAAACGGCTTTCCGCCGCCGTGGAGGTGCGTGCGCATCTCGTCGGGGTTCGACCGTCGATCGACCGCCGAGCGGGGAGGGGGACGGCGGTGCGCGGGGCTGTCGTGGTTGGTGCAGGTTCATGACGCTCATCAGGGGTTGCGGCGAGTGTCCTCGCTGGTGCCGATGTGGCCGCCGCGGCCGCCGGTGCCACCAACGCCGCCGGTGTCCGCAATGGAGTTCAGGCCGCCTTGGCCCTGGAGTCCGGGCGTGCTCCCGATGCCGTCGCCGTCGCCACCGTCGCCGCCGTTGCCGCCGTCACCGCCGTCGCCGTCGAGGACGCTGACTATGGCCCTGCCGCCGCCCTCGGACATGATGTTGCCGGTGTTCGCGGCTCCGCCGCCGCCCCCGGTTCCGCCGGTCCCGCCGTCGCCTTCCACGTCGACGCCCATGCGGAAGCTGGTGGCGCTCGGCTCGCCGTCGCCGCCCTTGCCGCCGGTGCCGCCGCGGCCGCCCTTGCCGCCTTGCACGGTGATGTCGTCGTTGCCGGTGCTGACGATCGTGCCCGTCGGGCCGTTGCCGACGCCGCCGTTCCCGTTGTCGGTGTGGCGGCCACCGCCGCCGTTGCCGCCGACAGCGCCATTGCCGCTGCGGGTGTCCGCCGTGCCGGGGCCGCCCTTGCCGCCGGTGCCGCCATCGCCGTTGTCGCCGCCGGTGATGGTGATCTTGTTGTGGCCCGTGCCGGGGTAGATGCGGCCGAGGTTGCCGATGCCGCCCGCGCCCCCGTTGCCGCCCGCGCCGCCGCGCGCGTCGGCGGGGTTGGTGCTGCCCGGGCCGCCGTTGCCGCCTTCGCCGCCGTTGCCGCCCTTGCCGCCGGTGATGGTGATCGTGTTGTTCCCGGGACCGGCGTTGAGGATGCCGGTGGACGCCACCGCAGGGGAGCCGTTGCCGCCGGGACCGCCGACGCCTGCGCTTCCGCCGGCCCGCGCGCTGGTCCTGGCGTTGGGGCCGTCCTTGCCGGAAGTACCGCCGGTGCTGCCGCCGTTCTCGCCGCCGTTGGCGCCGGTGGTGCCGGCGGTGCTCCGGTCGCTCCTGGCGGTGGGCCCGAGGTATCCGTTGCCGCCCTTGCCGCCGTCGCCGCCGCTCTTACCGGTGATGATGATCGTGTCGTCGGCGCCGCCGGCGTTGATCGTGCCCGCCAGCGTGCCGTCCAACACGATCAGGTCGTTGCCGTCGGTGCCTTCGAGCGTCATCCCGGCTGGGACACCCCGGGAGCAGTAGATGTTCTCCCCGGAACCGTTGGGGGTTCGGGTGCAGGTGGGCGTCGCGGCATCGGCGGGCTGGACCATGATGAGGCTGAACGCCGCGGCGAGCATGGCGGCGCTGGGCAGCGGCCACCAGTGTCGGCTTGCCGAGTTCTGACTGCCGCCGGAGATCGCCGTGCTCGGCACCTCCGCGGGAACGGCCCGACGTGGACGGTTACTCATCGACGCAACTCCTTGCCCATTGTGATCAGGACTGGTCCGAACAGTCGCATAGTTTAGGCCTAAAGAACTAATAACCATGGAGTTCGAAAGAGTGATGTCGTGGCTCGTCTCCGGGATGTGCCCGCAGAACCTGATCTTGGTGGCCGCCGATCTTCCAGCGCCCCAAGCTGCCGGAAGGATTTTGTGCTGCCCGGTTTGCGCGGCCGGGTTCCGGTTGACGTTCCCGGCGGTCGAAAATTACGCGACCGGTTGTTTTCGAAAATGTTTCCGATTTGATGGTCGTGAACGTGAGTGCGATGCCGGAGCGGGTCTCCCGTTTGCCTGAATCGATTGTTTTCCGGGGCGTGTTGGGGTGTCGATTCAGGACGCAGGGGTGCTGATGTGCGCTGGTCGATGGCTTGCGGCATTGTGGCCCGGGTTGCCAGAGTTTTCGGGCTGCGCTGGATCGCGGGTTCCCTTAGTCTCCGTGCTGATGCCAACGAATCTGGGGCGTTGGAATGGGGATCTGGGGGCTTACGGCCTTGTTCGGCATCGATCTCCGCGCGGCATCCGAGCCCATTCGAACGAAGGAGGACAAAGTGTTCGACAACAGCGAACCATTGAGCTCCGCGGAGCTCGACGACCAGCGCATTGAGTTCCTGCCTGCGCGCACGGTCATGTCGACGTTCCCGTTCCACGGCGGCTGGGACCCCATCGCGATCAACGGTGGCGGTGGCGGTAATGGCGGCGGTGCCGGCGGAGGCACCGGTGGCGGCGCCGGTGGTAACGGCGGCGTCGGTGGTGACGGCGGTCCCGGCGGTCCCGGCATTGGTGGTAACGGCGTTGGTGGTAACGGCCATGGAGGCGGTGTCTTTGTCGTAGTGAAGTGATCCTTTTCGGCCGAGTCGGCGGTCCGTCGCTTTTTGCGGGTCCGCCGGCCCTTGTCGTCCTGTAGCGCCCGGCCTGCGATCGCCTCGTCCTGCGGAGGCGATCGCAGTTTGGTGTGGCCAAGTCGGGACGCTCGATGGCCGGTGAGCAGGCCGTGCGGTCCCTTGGGGGGCGGGGGCTTGAGTTGTTGGCTTGCGACGGCGTACTCAAGGTGCGGATGTGGACTGCTCGGTACTGATCGGTTTGCCGACACAAGGCTGGGCTGGCAGCCTTCATCGCCGAAAATTACGAGACCATACGGTTTTATAAATGATTCTGATCGCATAATTGCAAACATGAGAGTGATGTAATTGCGGTGTCGGAGTCAGGTGCCCGCCTGTGGAACTTGATTTTCGTGCGGTGCTCCGAACGGTGGTTCTCCCTGGTGGCGAGGGGGAGTCGACATTAGGGCAGCGGTTTGCGCGCTGGGGTCTCGACGTGTCGGAAAATTTCGGACTGCGCCGGATTCCGGGTTCGCCTAGGCTCCGTGCTGATGCCAACGAATCTGGGGGCGTTGGAATGGGGATCTGGGGAACTTGCGACCTTGTTCGGCATCGATCTCCGCGCGGCATCCGAGCCCATTCGAGCGAAGGAGGACAAAGTGTTCGACAAGACTCAACCGCTGAGCTCCGAGGAGCTCCATGACCAGCGCCTGGAGTTCCTGCCTGCGCGAACGGTCATGTCGACGTTCCCGTTCCACGGCGGCTGGGACCCCATCGCGATCAACGGTGGCGGCGGCGGTAATGGCGGCGGTGCCGGCGGAGGCACCGGTGGCGGCGACGGCGGCAACGGCGGCGTCGGTGGTGACGGTGGTCCTGGTGGTCCCGGCATTGGCGGTAACGGCCATGGTGGCGACGGCGTCGGTGGCGATGTCGTCATCCTGGTGGGGTGATCCTTTCTGACCGTACGGGCGGGTCCGTCGTCTCTGCGCGGGCCCGCCCGTCTGTCGTCGTCCCGCATTGCCGGGCCTGCGATCGTTCGCGTCCCGCGGAGGTGATCGAGGTTTGCGGCCGGAGCGTTCATGACCGTTGAGTACGGTGGCCGGATGGCTAAGTCGCGGACACCGGGCGGCGCGTCGATGGACAGCGAGCAGACCGCGCGCTCCCTGGAACGGGCGGCGCTGGAACTGCTGGCCCGGGACGGCGTGCTCAAGGGTCTCAACCTGCGCGAGGTCGCCGACCACGCCGGCGTGAACCGCGCGCTGGTGTACCACTACTTCGGCTCGCGGCGCGATCTGCTGCGCGCGGCGCTGCGGCACAACGTGCGGCAACGGATCATGAGCGCGCGGTTGCAGGACGAGCCGTTGGGCTTCGGCGACCGGTTGAAGCACGTGCTGCGCGGCTGCATCCGGTACGTGTCGATGTACCGGCTGGTCGCGCTGCTCGTGCTGGACGGCGACTCGACGCTGCGGTTGATGCCCGACCTGCCGCACACGCAGCAGCGGTTGAAGCAGGACCAGGCCGAGGGCGCGCTGGATTCGGAGATCGATCCGGTGGCGGTGCACGCGATGATGGTTTCGCTGTCGCTCGGGTACGCGATGTCGCGCACGCGGCTGGCCAAGGAGTTCGGCATCGGCGTGCGCGAACTGGACGAGCGGATGCTCGCGGTCGCCGAACGGCTGGGGCCGCAGACGCCCGAGAAGCCCTGAATTACCTGTTCAGGATGTCTGAGTAGATCATGAAAGAGCTTGCTGCTGAGGGAAAATCTGTCTCCACAGGATTGACGAAACGTTAAACACGCGCTTTCCTCTGTGGGTCGGCGCGGCCTCGCCGTTGAGGCTGCCGCCGCGAGGAGGCGAGTTCATTGGCGGTTCCCCAGACCACCGAGTTGGCCGGCAGCGGCACGCGCCAGACGCAGCCCGGGAGCATGCGGGCCTGGCTGGTCGTGGCGATGGTCGTCACCCTCATGGTGATCAACTTCGGCGACAAGGCGGTGCTCGGGCTCGCGGCCGGGCCGATCATGCGGGGGTCATCGCGTCGCCGACGCTGGTCTACCTGATCACCAACCACGGCTGGCGCGCGGCGTTCGTCGCGTTGGCGCTGGCCGGCGTGGTGTGGGTGGTGCTGTGGGCGTTTATCGGCCGCGAAGGGCCGCTGACCACCTATGACGCCGGGCAGCACGGCGTCGTGCAGGCGGGCGGCGAGCCGGACGTGCCGTACCGGAAGCTGTTCTTCAACGGCACCTTCGTCGGCGGCCTGCTGGCCGGGGTCGGCGCGTACTGGGCGCTGGCGATGAACACCGCCTGGCTGCCGATGTACCTGGAGAACGCGCTCGGGTACGAGCCGCACCAGATCGGCGTCGTCGTGGTGATCCCGAACGTGCTGAACGCGCTGGTGATGCTGGTCGTCCCGTGGCTCTCCGGGCGCTGGATGCGCCGCGGTGCCACCGGCCGGGTGGCCCGCGGTGTCGTCGCCGGGCTGGCCGTCACCTTCGCGGGCGGCTGCATGCTGCTCCTGCCGCACACCAGCGGTGCCGCCGCTCTGGTGCTGATGACGCTGGCGTTCGGGCTGCCGAGCGTGGCGTTCCCGCTGGGCTACCTGACCGCCGCGCAGATCGCGCCGGTGCGCAAGCGCGGGGCGGTGATCGCGTCGAAGACGGCGCTGGTGACCCTGGCCGGGGTGTTCGCGCCCGCCGTGACCGGCGCGCTCGTCCAGGCCGCCGGTTCGGGCGGGGCGGGATTCCAGACCGCGTTCGGCCTGTGCGCCGGGCTGATGATCGTCGGCGGCCTGCTCGCGGTGCTGGTCGTGAACCCCGAGCGCGACGCCCGCCGCCTCGGCCTGCTCCCGGCCGCAGCCGACCGCTCCTGAGTTTTCCGCGCGGCGATTTCGCGCGAAATCGCCGTTCTGCACGCCTGTGGGTTGGCGATTTCGCGCGAAATCGCCAACCGAGTCACCACGTCAAACGACCTCTGCAGAGCAGGAGGAGGCAGCATGCCGCTGGATTCGTTGTTCTTCCCCAAGGCGATCGGGGTGATCGGGCTGTCCGCCCGGCCCGGGTCGTGGGGGAGCCGGGTGGTGGAGATCCTGCGCTCCGGCGGGTTCGGCGGCGAGCTGTACGCCGTGGAGCCCCGCAACCGCGACGTGGACCTGCCGATCCTCGACGACCTGGCGGAATCCGGGAAGCTGCTGGACATCCTGGTCGTGGCCGTGCCGGCCGAGGCCGCCATCGAGGTGATCGAGCGGGCGCGGCGCGGTGGCGTCGGAGCCGTCGTGCTGTTCTCGTCCGGATTCGCCGAGGACGGCGCCGACGGCCGGGAGCGGCAGCAGCGGTTGCGCGAGGCCGCCGGGGACATGCCGGTGCTCGGGCCGAACTGCCTCGGCGTGATCAGCAAGCCCGCCTCGGCGAACGTGACGACCACCGCGTACGTGGCGCGGCCCGCGCCGCCGCCGGGTCCGGTGTCGCTGGTGTCGCAGAGCGGTGCGGTCGGCTTCGTGCTGGCCAGCCTGCTCGACGCCCGCGGCGTCGGCTTCACCTATTACGCCAGCGTCGGCAACGAAGCCTGCCTGGAGGTCACCGACATCGGCGGTTACCTCGTCGAACGCCCCGACGTGCGGGTGCTCGGGCTGTACGTGGAGCAGATCCGCGACCCGGAGGCGCTGGAACGGCTCGGCAGGCGGGCGGTCGAACTCGGCAAGCGCATCGTGGTGCTCAAGGCCGGAGCCAGCGAGGCCGGGCAGCGCGCGACGCTCTCGCACACCGCGGCCGTGGCCGGGGACCAGCTGCTGTTCGACGCGCTGTGCCGGGACGCGGGAATCGTGGTGGCCGAGGACGACGAGTCGTTCGCCGACCTCGTAGTCGCATTGCAACGCGAGGTGTCGCTGCCGCCGCGACCGAACATCGCGGTGCTGTCGATGTCGGGCGGCGCCGGGGCGATCATCGCCGACCGGCTGGCCGCGCTCGGCGCGGAAGTCCGGCCGTTGAGCGGGAAGACCCGGGACCGGATCGAGGAGCTGGAGCTCGCGGGCGTCGCGTCGACGGACAACCCGATCGACCTCGGCGGGCAGTTCTACCGCAGCTCCGACGCGTTCGGGCAGCTGCTCGCGCTGCTCGACGAGGATCCCGAGGTGGACGGCGTCGTCTGCTGCTTCACCTTCGGCGACCTGTTCCCGGAGCTGTACCGGGACCTCGCCGAGAAGATCGCCGCGCTGGACTCGCCGAGCTGGCTGGTGTGGGCGTGCCCGCCGCCGGGCGCGCTGGTCGGCACGCCGCCCGGGGTGGTGTACCCGAGCATCGCCGGGCTGATCCGCGCGCTGCCCGGCGTGATCCGCCCGGCGCAGCTGGACGTCGAGATCGGTGAGCAGGACGTGTCGGCGGCGGTGGAGCTGCTGAAACCGCACACCGGCGTGGTCACCGAGATCGATGCCCGCGAGGTGCTGCGCGAACTCGGCGTGCGCTACGTGGACACCGCCGTCGCGGGCGAGGACCTGCCACCCGCCGATCGGTACGTCGTGAAGATCGACTCGCCGGACGCGCCGCACCGCGCTCGCCTCGGCCTGGTCAAGCTGGGCGTCGCGGCGCCGGACGTCGCCGCTACCTGTGCGGAACTGCTTGCCAGGGCTGGAGAACTGGGCCTCGCCGGGGCGCGCGCGGTGATCCAGCCGCAGCTCGCGCACCAGGGCGAGATCGCCGTCGGGGCGGTGCGCGATCCGCACTACGGGCCCGCGCTGCTGATCGGGCCCGGCGGCTCGCGCGTCGAAGAGGCGGGGCTGGCGCGCCAGGTGATCCGCCTGCCCGCGCGTCCCGGGGCGATCGCACGAGCCCTCGCCGACGCGGCTCCACAACTGTCCACTGAGGAGTTCGCCGCGGTGCTGGCCCGGCTCGGCGAGCTCGTCGTGCGGGTACCGGCGCTCGCCGAACTCGACATCAACCCGCTGCTGCTGACGGCGGACTGCGCGCCCGTCGCCGTCGACTCGCTCATCGTCGTATCGGAGGAAGCATGACCGACACCGCCGAACGCAACCCGCTTGAGAAGCGCCGGCCGACCCAGATCGTCGCCCCGGGGGTCTACCAGCTGGGATTGCAGGGCAACAGCTTCGTCGTCGAAACCGAGCAGGGGCTGCTGGTGGTCGACACCGGGCCGAGCCCGAAGCTGGTCCCGGACGCGCTCGCCGACCTGCGGCAGCACACCGACGCCCCGATCCGCTGGATCGTCTACAGCCACGGGCACATGGGCTACAACTACGGCGTGCCCGGGTTCCTCGCCGACGCCGAACGCCGCGGCGACCCGCGGCCGACGATCATCGCGCACGAGAACGTGGTCCGCCGCTACCGCCGGTACGCCGAGACGGGCGGGCTGCAGTCCCACCTCAACTCGATGCAGTTCCGCCGCGCCAAGGAGGACTTCCCGGCGGTACCCCCGCAGACGTTCCCGGACCAGACCTACGCCGAGTCGCTGACGCTCGGCACCACCGGCCGCGTGGTGCAGCTGCTCTGGGCGCCGTCGGAGACCGACGACGTGACGGCGGTGTGGCTGCCGCAGGAGCGCATCCTCTACGGCAGCGCGGCGTTGATCGAGTCCATCCCGAACGTCGGCACGCCGCTGCGCACCCTCCGCGACCCCGTGCGCTGGGCCGACACCCTCGACCGGTTCGCCGCGCTGGACCCCGCCGTGGTGGTGCCGGAGTGGGGCAAGCCGCGGCGCGAGCAGATCGGGGAGATGCTCACCGGGACCGCGCGGGCCCTGCGCTGGCTGCGCGCCGAAGTGGTGGCACGGCTGAACAAGGGCATGGTGGTCGGCGAGATCCTGCACGACCTCGACTACCCGGCGGAGCTGTTCGAGCAGCCGTGGATGGCCGAGACCTACGGGCACCGCGACTACGTGGTCCGGGACATCGTGCGGTCCGAGACAGGCTGGTGGGACTTCAACCCGACCAACCTGCACCCGTCCCATCCCGACGTCGCCGCGGCAGCGGTCGCGGCAGCGATCACGGACCAGGCGGCGGTGCTGGCCAGGGCCCGCGAGCTGCGCGACGCGGGGGAGGTGCAGCAGGCGCTGCACGTGATCGACCTGCTCGCGCTGGCGCCGGGGGACGAGCCGGAGGTCGTCGAGGCCCGCGAGCTGAAGGCGGAGCTGTGCGAGCTGCGCGCGAAGCAGGCGTCGAGCTACGTGTCCCGGAGCCTGTACCGGATCTAGCGCGGCGTCGTGAGTGTTCTGGGTCGCTATGGCGGCCCAGAACACTCACGAACGCATCTCCGCTCGCCGGTGTCGTGGCACAAGGCCACCGATATCCCCACCTGCCACACGGGTTGTCGACCCCGCGGGACGGGGCTTGTGAGCTGAGCCGCTAGGCTGCTGCCGCCGAAACGCCGCGCAGTCACAAATCGTGACGGATCAAGCGGTGGACGTAGCCTGATGGGGTTAATCCAGGTACCCGCGTACGTACAAACCGCGATGCATGCACACGCTCCGTGCTGGAGTGTGGTGACTCGTGAACCCCGAATCCTCCGACCAACCAAGATCCCCCGAAAACAACGATCACGCCTCCACCCCGAACGAGGCGACTGACCGCGGGTTGCGTTCCGCTGCGCTGCGTGCCGACCAGGCCCTGCGCACGGCAGTGGATCGTGTGCGGCCGGCGGCGCACCGCGTCGGCGAGTGGCTCGCCCCGCTGATCCAGCGCGTCCTGCAGTGGCTCGCACCGCTGCTGCAGCGAATTCAGGAAGCACCCGTGGTGCGGCGTCTCCGGGAGAGGGTTGCGCCGCACGTCGAGAAGCTCCCCGAGTCCGTGCGGCGGGCGCCGCGGACCCGGTCCATGCAGGTGGGCGCCGCCGTCGCCGCAGTCGGCGTGGTGGGCCTCGTGATCGGCAGCGCGACCTCCGGCCCGACCGAGGCCGAGGTCCACGAAGCCGCCATGGAAGCCCCGATCCAGCAGCCGCAGGCCCAGGTCGCTCCCGAGCAGGCCCCGGCGCCCGAGGCCGCGCCCGCCCCGCAGGCGCAGCCGGCTCCGGAGACCCCGCTTGGCCCGCCGGTCGAGGGCATCGACGTGTCCAACCACAACGGCGACATCGACTGGCGCCAGGTCGCGGCCGACGGCAAGAAGTTCACCTTCGTGCTGGCCACCGACGGCACCAGCTTCACCAACCCGCGCTACAGCGAGCAGTACCACGGCGCCAAGGACGCCGGCCTGATCGCGGGCGCCTACCACTTCGCGCGGCCGGGTTCGTCCTCGGCCGAGGTGCAGGCCGAGCGGTTCCTGAACACCGCCGACTACCAGTCCGACGGCAAGACCCTGCCGCCCGTGCTGGACCTGGAAGTGGACCCGAACTCCGGCGGCTGCTACGGCCTGTCCGTGTCCGACATGCACCTGTGGACCAAGACCTTCAACGACAAGGTCAAGGAGCGCACCGGCAAGGAGCCGATCATCTACGCCAACCCGTCGTTCTGGCGGCAGTGCATGGGCGGCACCGACACCTTCGACGGCCACCCGCTGTGGCTGGCCTCCTACGAAGTGGACAGCCCGGCGGTTCCCGGCGGCTTCTCCGACTGGGACTTCTGGCAGTACACCGACAAGGGCAATGTCGCCGGCATCGGCGGCAACACCGACCTGAACCAGTACCAGCAGGGCTTCGAGCGGCTCAAGCAGCTGGCCGGCTGACCCCCGGCGTTCGCCGGAATTTCGACGGGAGCGGGCCGTCCGCGCAAGCGGGCGGCCCGCTCCTCTTCGTGCGCCGCCCGGCACAGCGACGCGGCCTCGAGTGAACGGCCTGTTTGTCTCGTCTACCGGGGTGATCGGGCCGTTCGCCCCGGGCGGCCGGCGACCCGGAGTCCTGTTTGGACGGAAGTGCGGCGTCGTGGGACGCATGAGCCCGGCCTCGGGTTGCGGTCGCGATGGGTGATCTTCGTCGTGCCCCGGATGGAGGGGATTCGCCCGAAGCCCGGGCGCCGGACCGATATCCTCGCCGCGATCGATGATCACCTGATCGGAGGCACGGCATGTCACTCTGGGAACAGCGGGTCACCCGAGCTCGGCAGCTGTGGATCAGCGGTGATCAAGCCGCCGCCGAGCACGAATTGCGGACCGTCCTCGACGACGGCGACTTCGACAGCTCCGTGCACGCGGCGTGCTTGCTCGGCGGTCTGCTCGACGAGCGCGACGACGCCGCCGGTGCCCGCGCGATGTACCAGCGGGCGCTGGACTCCGGGCACCCGATCTACGCCCAGACGGCCGCGATCTCGCTGGGCCTGCTGCTCTTCGACGCCGACGACCTGACCGCCGCCCAGGCGGTCCTGCACTTCTCCGCAGACGGCGCCGACCCGGACGCGGCCGGGCGCGCCAACGCACTGCTGGCGCAGGTGCTGCACATGCTCGGCGACACCGAGGGCGCGCGTGAGGCCCGAGACCGCGCCCTGGCCTGCAACGATCCCGCCGTGGTCGAGCTCGCCCAGGAGCTGGACCTGCCGGGCCCCGGCGAGCGGTCCGCCGACGAGTACCTCCAGGTCGCCTACGAGCAGGCGTGCTTGCTGCTGGACCAGAGCCGGGACCACGACGCCGAGCCGATCCTGCTGCGGCTGCTGGACAGCGGGCACCCGAAGTACGGATCGCTGGGCGCGGCGAAGCTGTACGCGCTGCACGTCGACGACTCCGCGATGGCGCGCCGGATGGCCGAGCGGATGATCGCCTACCGCCATCCCGAGCACCTCGGCTGGGGATACGTGCTGCTCGGCGGCGTGCTGGAGGACCTGGCCGACCTGCCGGGTGCGGCCGACGCGTTCCGGCAGGCCGCCGACGACCCGCGCCCCGACGTGCGGCTGCACGCGCTGATCCACCTGGGCATGGTGCACCGCGAACTCGGCCGGGCCGACCAGGCCCGCGAGACCTACCAGCGGGTGATCAACACCCGCCACCCGCGCTACTCGACCGAGGCGCTCGGCGTGCTCGCCGAGTTGCAGCGCGACGAGGGCGACATCGCCGGAGCCGTCGAAACGTTCGGCAAGGTGGCCGATTCCGGGCATCCGGAGAAGGCGCCGCTCGCCGCGTACAACATGGGCGTCCTGCTCTACGAGCACGGCGACCAGGCGGCCGCCGCCGAGGCGTTCCGGAAGGCCGCCGACGCCGACGACCCGCACGTCGCGCACCAAGCCGAGCTGGCACTGTCCATGATGGACGTGATCGACGCGCAGGAAGACCCGGAAGGCGGCGACGCCAAGCAACTCGCTCAGCGCGCCCGCGAGGCGGCCGCGGCGGGCGACCTCGCCGCCGCGCGAGCCGCGTACCAGCAGGTCATCGAGATGGATGTGCGCATCTGGTCGGTGATGGCGGCCAACTCGCTCGGCCTGGTGGAGGCGACCGCGGGCGAGCCCGACCGGGCGCGGCGGGCGCTGCGCTGGGCCGCGACCTCCGACGAGGGATCGCTGGCGCAGGACGGCGCGTTCCGCCACGCGCTGCTCGACGAACCGGCCGCGCAGCCGGTGCTGCAAGCGCTGCGGCAGTTCGAGCACGGCGACGGCAGCATGATCGACGCGCTCATCGCCGGCGCGGAGCCGGAGGCCCGCGACCTGGCGGCGGTGATCAAGGCCGAGCACGTGATGACCATCGACGTGCCGGAAGCGGTGGAGACGCTCACCGGGCTCGCTGAATCGCCGAACCGGCTGGTCTGGACGAAGGCCGGTCACCTGCTGGCCCGCTGGCTGGTGCGGGAGCAGCGGCTGGAGGACGGGCTGCGGATGCTGCACCGGGTCGTCCGCGAAGGACATCCCGCGCTGCGGCCGTGGGCGGCGTCCGAGCTCGGCGATCTGCTGCTGGACCAGGGAGATCTCGAAGGCGCCATCGCGGCGTTCGAGACCGCGGCGGCCACCGGGCACCCCGTCGTGCTGGGCGAGGTGTTCGGGAAACTCGCACTGATGTACCGAACCTGGGACCGGCACGACGAGCTGCTGGACCTCTACCGCCGCACCGCGGCCGGCAGCCACCCCGAGTTCGGTCCGCGGGCGGCGTTCCTGCTCGGCGAGGAACTGGTCGAGGCAGATGACCTGGAGTCGGCGCTGGAGCTGTTCACCAAGGCGGCCGACTCCACCTCCGCCGCCGCGCCGGTCGCGTCCTTCGGCATGCACGCCATCCGGCAGGAACTGGACGCCGCGCGGGCGAGCTTCCTCGCGCTGACCGACGACGAGAAGCCGCACTACACGGCCACGCAGCTGTGCCTGAACCTGGCGCACCGTTACCAGGGCCGGGGCGCAGCCGAGTTCACCGACTGGGCGTTGCGGCTGGTGGTCGAGGCCGGCCACCCGGAACGGGTCCAGCAGGGCTGGCTCTTCCTCGGCGCACTGCGCAACGAGAGCGGCGACGTCGACGGCGCGGTCGAGGCGTGGGAGCACGCGGCCCGGAGCACGGACGACGACGAAGCCGCGGTCGCGAAGTGCAGCCTGGCGGATCTGCTGCAGGCCCGGGGAGAGCTCGACCGCGCCGATGCGCTGCTGGACGAGGTCGCCGCGGGCGACACCGCCAACACCGTGAACGCCGCTCTGAGGCTGGGCGCACTCCGCTTCGAGCGGGACGACACCGACGGCGCGATGGAGGCGTTCCGTCGCGCGGAGTCGGTGGGAACCCGCGTCGAAGCCGCTCACGCCACCGCCAGCATCGCTGTTCTGCTTTCCCGGCGCGGAGAAACCGAGCGCGCGCGGGAAACGTTCGAGCGCGTGATCGCCTCGGGCGTGCCCAATGTGCAGGCCCAGGCCGCGCTGGACCTGGGCAACATGCTCCGGGACAACGGCGACGCAGCGGGCGCGAAGGACGCCTACGAGCGGGCTCTGGAGTTCGGCGATCCCGACGTCACGCCGTACGTGTACCAGCAGATGGGCGTCGAAACCGCCGAGCAGCGGGGATTCCGGCTGATCCAGGACGGCGACGTCGAGGGCGCCCGGGCGGCGATCCGCGAGCACTTCGGCTCGGCTCGCGTCGCCGACTACTGGTGCGCCTCCTGGAGCGACCCGGCGGCCGCGGCGTCGATCCTGTCCGGCGCCTTCGGCGACGACCTGCAGGCCTGCTCCGAACTCGGGCTGGACTTCGGCCGGGCGCTGGCGAACAACGACGACCCGGCGGCCCGGGAGTTCTTCCGGATGGTCGCCGACCACGGGCATCCCGCGCTGGTGCCGAAGGCCCAGATCGCGCTCGGGGAACTCGCCGAAGGCGAGCGGGAGCACGCGATGGCGCTGGCCTGGTACCGCCGCGCGAGCTCCGCCGACGAACCGGAGGCCACCGCGAAGGCCGGTGTGCTGCTGGCCCAGCTGCTGACCCGGCTGCACGACCAGGAAGGCGCGAAGTCCGCGTGCCGGCACGCGATCGCCGCGGGCTCCGGCATCTGGGCGGTGGACGCGGGCGTGCTGCTCGGCCACCTGCACCTCGTCGCCGGGGAGGTCGCCGAGGCACGCGAGATCTGGGACCGGGCCGAGGAAGGCGCCGAAACCCCCGAGCAGTTCGGGGCCGTGCTGCACCACCGCATCGAGCAGCTCGGCGAGACGAGCGACGAGGCGTTAGAACTGCTGCGCCGGGCCGCGCACTCGACCGACCCGAGAACGGCGGTCATCGCGATGGGCCTGCTCGGCGAGCGCGCCGAGGACCCGACCGAGGCCATCCGCTGGCTCGGCGAGGCCGCGGAACTCGGGGTGCCCGGGCATTCCGACGCCGTGCGCGGGCGGCTCGGCGAACTGCTGCTGTCGCAAGGAGACCGGGACGCGGCGCGAATCCAGTTCGAGCGGGTCAGCCGCAGCGACGAGCCCGACGTCGCGGCGCGCGGCGAGTTCGGGCTGGGCCTGATCCGCTACGAAGCGGACGATTTCACCGGTGCCGTAGCCGCTTTCGTCAAGACCGCGTCCTACACCTCCGACGACGACATGGCGGAGGACGCGCTGAACAACGTCCGCGTCGTGCTCGACGGGCAGCGAGCCGCGGGTGATCACCTCGGCGCCGCGAACACCCTGCGCCGACTCGCCGAAGTGGTGCCCGAATCCCACGTCGCGGAGTGGGCCCACGAGACCGGCGTGGAGTTCCTGGAGACCGAGGACCACGACGCCGCGCTGATCTACCTGCGGTGCGCGGTGGAGATCGGCGCCCCGGAGCCCGCGCCGGAGGCGGTGCTCGCGCTGGGCGAGGCGCTGCAGCTGCGCGGCGACTCGGCGGGCGCGCGGCAGGCGTACGAGCGGGTGCTCGCCACCGGCGACGAAAACCGCGCCGCGATGGCGAAATACCGGCTGGTCGAACTGCTCAAGGACGACGACCCGGCCGCCGCCGAGGAACTCATGCGGAGCCAGGACGGCGTCCTGGCTCCGGCGATGAAGGCGATGCTCGGGCTCAAGCGGCGCGAGGAGGGCGACACCGCCGGGGCGATCGAGGCGTTCCGGGAAGCGGCGGGCAGCGCCGACGACCGGTTCTCGCCGATGGCCACCTACGCGCTGGCGCAATCCCTGCGCCAGGACGGCGATCTCGACCAGGCCAGGCAGACCTACCTGCGGCTGATCGAGTCCGCGCCTGAGGACCACTACGCCGGGGAGGCGCTGCTGGAGCTGGCGTCGATGGCCTTCCAAGCCGAGGACTACGCGGAGGCCCACGACTGGAGCCTCCGGGCGTGGGAATCCGACGACGCGGAGCTGTCCGCGAAGGCGGCGATGAACCTCGGGGTGATCGCCAAGCGCCGCCGCGACATCGCCGCCGCGGCACCGTGGTTCCAGGCGCTGATCGACCTGGGACATCCCAGCGCCGCGCTCGCCGCCGCCCACCTCGCGGAAATGCACTACTGGCGCGAAGATCACGCCGAGGCGGTCCGGCACTACGAGTACACCCTGGCGAGCACCGAAGACCCGGAACTCATCGCCGAGGCCGCCTACCGGGTCGGCGAGATCCGCTACCGGCGCGGCGAAGTCCAGCAGGCGCGCGAACTCCTGAACCGGGCGGTGCGCACCGAGGATCCGTCCTTCGCCGACCAAGCCACGAAACTGCTGACCGAGCTGGGCGCGTAGCGCACTCGTGAGTGCTTTGGACCGCCTTTGCGCACCAAAGCACTCACGAGCGCGGGAAACCGAAGGTCAGGCGTGCGCCGTGATGAGGCGTTCCGGGAGCGCGAGGACCTGGTCGAGCACGTCGCACGCCGAACCGGCCGTGCGCCACTTCGCCTCGACCCGGTCGTCCCGGAAGTCGGCCCCGCGGGAAACCCGCGCGGCGCGGACGTCGTCCTCGCCGCGGAGCTCGACCACGTCGACGATGTCGCCGTGCGGGCGCACGTAGATCAACGCCATGAGCTCGCCGTCGGTGTCGCGCACCGGCGGCATCAACCGGAAGCCCCGCGCCACGAGCTTGCGCAGGCGGATGCTGGAAGCGTCCTGGTCCTCAACTTCAACTGACGAGGTCATCGAACTCACCGTCCTTGGCGCCGCGCACGAAAGCGGCCAGCTCGGCTCGGGTGTAGATCAGCGCGGTGCCGTATGCCTGGCGAGACTGGCGCATCGCGATGGTGCCGTCGTCCAGGGCGGCGACCTCTACGCAGTTGCCCCACTTACCGCTGTGGCGCGACTTCTGCCAGGTCACATCGCCCAACGCGGAGACCGGGACCTCGAACTGACCGTTCATCAGATCTCCCTCGGCCGACTGCACATGCAATTGCATTCGCCATTGCGCCGGACCGTACCACAGCTCTGCGCACACGCGCGATCACTGTGCGTACTCGAACTGTTTCGGCGTCAGAGCGCTTCGCGGGCTTTTCGCAGCAATTGGCGGGTTTGCTCCGGAGTGCGGGCGTCCACCATCAGTCGATCGAGTGTCCTGCCGTACCACTCGATCTCCTCCCGCTTGTCCAGGTACAGCGCGCCGCCCAGGTGCTCCAGGTAGACCACGTCCGGCAGTTCGGGCTCGTTGAAGCGGAGCATCGTGAACGAGCCCTCCGCCGCGTACCCGCTGAGCGAGAACGGCACCACCTGCAGCGCGATGTTCGGCAGCTTGGTCATCTCCAGCAGGTGGTCGATCTGCGCGCGGAGCACGGCGGCGCCGCCGATCGGCCGGTGCAGCACGGATTCGTCGATGACCGCCCAGAGCCGGGGCGCATCCGGCCGGGCGAGCAGCCGCTGCCGCTTCATGCGCAGCGAGACCCGGCGCCGGGTCTCGTCATCGGCCAGCTTCGGGTGTCCCGAGCTCGCGATCGCCATCGCGTAGGCCTCGGTCTGCAGCAGGCCCGGCACGAACTGCAGCTCGTAGGTCTGGATCCGGGAGGCGACCCCTTCGAGCCCGACGTAGTCCTGGAACCACGGCGGCATGGCCTCCGCGTACCGGTTCCACCAGCCGGGCTGCCTGGATTCGGAGACCAGCCGGAGGAAGTGCTCGCGCTCCGCCGGATCGGTCACGCCGTACATCGTGAGCAGGTCCGCGACGTCGCGTTCCTTGAACCCGACCCGGCCCAGTTCCATCCGGCTGATCTTGGATTCCGAGCCGCGGATGGCGTAGGCGGCCTCGGCGGGCAGGATCTCCGCGGCCTCCCGCAGCCGGCGCAGCTGCGCGCCCAGGATGATGCGCCGGGCCGTCGGGCTGCCGTCCGGTCCGGTCGCGTCGCCGTCGGCGGATCCCGCTTCCCGAGCCATCGCCGCACCTCCTGGTCGAATTTCCGCCCGATTCTCGCACCGCCGCGGTGGATGCACCCGCACCGATCGATCCACTCGTTCGGCTCAAGATCGACTTGCGCGACCTCACATTCTTAGCACGCCGGACGTTTACTCCCCGAAACGAAGCTCGTACTCTGTGCAACCCCGAGGCACCTGACATCACCCGTAAGCGAGGAACCATGGCAGCCGACCTCACCGCGTCCGACGGGGAAGCGACCCCGGTCCACATCGACACGAGCAAGGCCAGCATCGCCCGCGTCTACGACGCTTTCCTCGGCGGGAAGGACAACTACGAGGTGGACCGCGAGGTCTTCCGGCGCGTCCGGGAGGTCACGCCGGAGGCCGCGCAGCTGGCCTGGGACAACCGCCAGTTCCTGATCCGGGTCAGCCGGTTCATCGCCGCGGAAACGGGGATCACGCAGTACCTCGACTGCGGATCGGGCCTGCCCACCGCGGAGAACACCCACCAGGTGGTGCAGCGGATCAAGCCGGAGTCGCGGGTGGTCTACGTGGACAACGACCCCGTGGTCCTCGCCCACGGTCGCGCGTTGCTGGAGGAGAACTCGCAGACGCACTTCAGTCCCGCCGACATCTTCGAACCGGCGCGCATCCTGCAGGACGAGATCGTCAACCGGCACCTGGACCTCTCGGAACCGGTCGCGCTGTTCCAGCTGGGCACGCTGCACCACTACGACGGCGAGCGACCACCGGCCGACATCATGCGGGAGTACGTCGAAGCGCTGCCATCGGGGTCCTACGTGGCCATCAGCCACTTCCTCGACCCGGAGACCGAGGAGTACAACGAGCTGGCCCGGCGGATGGAGCAGGCGTTCCTGCACAGCCCGATGGGCACCGGGGTGTTCCGCACCCGCGCCGAGATCGAGGCGATGTTCCCGGGCCTGGAGTTCATCGACCCGGGCCTGGTGAAGTGCGCGGACTGGTGGCCGACCGGCCCCCGCCTCAACCCGCTCTACCCCGTCCAGCACTGCATCGCAGGAGCGGTGGCCCGCAAACCCTGACGCCGCAACGTTCTTCGTATCTACCAAACACTTGCTTGTTAGGCTAGACTCCGGCTGCCGCTGGTGTCCAGCGGATCGAGCCTGCCCGGCCGGCGCCTCGCCCGGATCAGCCGACCGGTGCCTGCGACGGAGGGACGGTCATGGCGGAGGCGTACATCATCGACGCGGCGCGGACCCCGGTGGGCCGGCGCGGCGGTGGGCTCAGCGGCATCCACCCGGCCGACCTATCCGCGCACATGCTCCGAAACCTGGTGGCCCGCACCGGGATCGACCCGTCGGCGGTCGACGACGTGGTGTGGGGATGCGTCGACGCGGTCGGCGCGCAGGCGGGCAACATCGGCCGCACCGGGTGGCTGGCGGCCGGGTTCCCGGAGCACGTCCCGGGTGTGACGATCGACCGCCAGTGCGGTTCTTCCCAGCAGGCGGTGCACTTCGCCGCCCAGGCGGTGCTCAGCGGCACGGCCGAGCTGGTGATCGCCGGCGGCGTGCAGAACATGAGCGCCATCCCGATCGGCAGCGCGCTGCTGGGCGGTGCGGAGCTCGGATTCCCCGTCGCCTACGGCCCGAACTCCGGTTCCGCGGGCTGGCAGGACCGCTACGGCGATGTCGAGGTGACGCAGTTCCGCGGTGCCGAGCTGATAGCCGAGAAGTGGGACATCTCCCGTTCGGACATGGAGGAGTTCGCGCTGACCAGCCACCGGCGGGCGATCGACGCGATCGACGCGGGCCGGTTCGACGAGGAACTCGCGCCGATAGCGGGTGTCGAGCGCGACGAAGGTCCGCGCCGCGACACCAGCAAGGAGAAGCTCGAAGGGCTCAAGGCGCTGCGCGAGGGCGGCCGCATCACCGCCGGGCTGGCCAGCCAGATCTCCGACGGGTCCTCGGCGCTGCTGATCGCCTCCGAGCAGGCCGTCGCCGACCACGGCCTGACGCCGCGGGCGCGCATCCACCACATGAGCGTGCGCGGCGACGATCCGGTCTTCATGCTGTCGGCGCCGATCCCGGCGACCCGGCACGCGCTGGCGAAGGCCGGGCTGAGCGCCTCGGACATCGACGTGGTGGAGATCAACGAGGCCTTCGCGAGCGTGGTGCTGGCCTGGCTGAAGGAGATCGACATCGACCCGGCTCGGGTCAACCCCAACGGCGGCGCGATCGCCCTGGGCCATCCCCTCGGCGCGACCGGGACCAAGCTGATGACGACGATGCTGGCGGAACTGGAACGCACGGGCGGCCGCTACGGACTGCAGACGATGTGCGAAGGCGGGGGCACGGCGAACGTGACGATCATCGAGCGCCTCGGCTGACGGGCACCGCGAGCGCACGGATTTCGGCGGTGTGGGAGGAGTTTCATGGCCATCAACCGGGAATTCGTCGGGCATACCTTCGGTTCCGGCGAACCGTACGAGGTGACGCGCGGCAAGATCCGCGAGTTCGCCGACGCCATCGGCGATGCCAACCCGGCCTACCGCAGCCCGGACGCCGCTCGCGCGCTCGGGCATCCCGACGTGATCGCGCCGCCGACCTTCGGCATCGTCGCGGCCGGCGCCGCGTCGTCGGACAACCCGATCCGGCGCCCCGAGTTCGGCCTCGACTACCGGATGGTCGTGCACGGTGAGCAGGAGTTCCGCTACCGGCGCCCGATCCGGGCCGGTGACGTGCTCACCGCGACGGGCCGGATCGCGGAGATCCGCGACGCCGGGCGCAACGAGCTGGTGCGCATCGAGACCGACATCCGCGATGGCGCCGGCGAGCTGGTGTGCACCGCGGTGAACGTCATCGTGTCGCGGGGCACCGCGGCCGGAGGGGAGTGAGGCATGCCGGCGAGCGTGCGCTACGACGACGTCGAGGTCGGCACCGAGATCGGTCCCGAGCGCTATCCGATCCACCGGCTGACGCTGGTGAAGTACTGCGGGGCTTCCGGTGACTTCAACGTGATCCACTGGAACGAGCGGATCGCCAAGCAGGCGGGGCTGCCGGACGTGATCGCGCACGGCATGCTCACCATGGCGGAGGCGGCACGGCTGGTCACGGACTGGGTGGGAGACCCGGGCGCGGTGCTGGAGTACGGCGTCCGCTTCGCGAAGCCGGTCGTGGTCCCGGACGACGACGAAGGGGTCGAGGTCGTGGTCGCGGGCCGGGTGGCGGAGAAGCTCGGCGACAAGCAGGCCGTGATCGAGCTCGCGGCCACCGCCGGGGGAGTCGACGTCCTGGCCAAGGCCAGGGCCGTCGTCCAGCTCACCTGACCCGGCACGGTGCCTGTTCCTGTTGTCAGGCAACGAGAACAGGCACCTCCGCTCATCCGGTCAGGGCATGGTCGCGCTCCGGCGGCCGGTGAGTCGCTGCAGTGCCTGGCGGTGCTTTCCGGGTGACCGTCGATTTCTCGCGAAATCGGTCACCTCCGGCGGTGCGGTCGGGAGTGTTCTGCGAAGATGGCGTCGTGGCTTCGACCAAGCGCTTGTCCGCCCGTGGCCGCGCGGCGCGGGATTCCGGCGGCTCCGGGCGGCGGGTTGAACTGCTGGCCATCGCCGGCGAGCTGTTCGCCACCCGCGGTTTCCTCGCCACCACCGTGCGGGACATCGCCGACGCCGCCGGGATCCTCTCCGGCAGCCTTTACCACCACTTCGACTCCAAGGAGTCGATGGTCGACGAGATCCTGCGCGAGTTCCTCGACGCCCAGCGCGAGACCAACGAGCAGGTGCTGCGGGAGGCGAGCGACCCGCGCGCCGCGATCACCGAGCTCATCCGGCGGTCCTTCGGCGCGATGCGGCAGTACCGGGCGGCGATCGCGATCTTCCAGAACGAGTCGAAGTACCTCGGCGGGTTCGAGCGGTTCGGCTACCTGCAACAGGCGGCCGAGGACTTCGAGCGGGTCTGGACCCGCGTGTTGCAGGACGGCCGGAGCGCCGGGGTGTTCCGCGAGGACCTCGACCCCAAGGTGACCTACCGCTTCATCCGCGACATGGTGTGGACAGCGGTGCATTGGTACGACCCGAGCGGAACGCTCACCGCGGACGCCATCGCGGACCAGTACATCAAGATCCTCTGCGGCGGCATCGTGTCGCGGGAGTGATGACGCGGTCGCATTCGTCGTCGTGCCACCGAGATCATGAATGTCTAAATTGGATTGTGCTCGACGCGGGTTGCCGGACTTCGTCCCTTGAGTTTCGTCCCCAATGGACACTTCGGTTCGCTGCGGCCTCGCGCGTGATGGCTCGTGAGCGTTTTGGAGTGCTGTAGCGCTCCAAAACGCTCACGAACCCTGAACGGCCGAACTGTTTCGCCCAGGTTTCGAGGAACGGGGAAGCTTCTCCGCGCCGCAGAGGCCCGGGTTATCCTCGCGGGAGCAGTGTGCTGCGGATGGCTGGAGGTCAACGGTGAACGACGGTGCGGCAGAAGCACGGCACGCCTGGATCAACTCGGGGGTGTTCGAGGTGGCGCCGGGCGTGCACCGGATTCCGCTGCCGCTGCCCAACGACGGGCTGCGCGCGGTCAACGTCTACGCCATCGAAGACGGCGACGGGCTGGTGCTCATCGACTCGGGCTGGGCGCTGGACGAAGCCCGCGACCAGCTCGAATCCGCGCTCGGCGAGCTCGGCTACGGCTTCGAAGACGTGCAGCGCTTCCTGGTCACCCACGCCCACCGCGACCACTACACGCTCGCCGTCGCGCTGCGACGCAACTTCGGTTCCCGGATCAGCCTCGGTGCGGGCGAACAGCCCTCCGTGGAGGCGCTGCTGGCCAACCGGCAGGAAGCCGAGGCCGAGCGGCTGCGGCGCTGGGGCGCGGACGAGCTGCTCGTCAAGCTCGCCGAGGCGTACGGCGGCAAGGCGCCGAAGTCCCGCAGCAGCTACGAACTCCCGGACGAGTGGCTGGAGGGCAAGGTCGAGATCCCCCTGCAGTCCCGGACCCTGCTCGCCGTGCCGACGCCGGGGCACACCCGGGGCCACGTGGTGTTCCTGGATTCCGAGTCGTCGCTGATGTTCTCCGGCGACCACATCCTGCCGCACATCACGCCGTCCATCGGCGTCGAGCCGGCGCGCGCCGACCTCCCGCTGGGCGAGTACCTGGACTCGCTGCGCCTGATGCAGTCCTACCCGGACATGCGGCTGCTGCCGGCGCACGGCCCGACGGGCGGGAGCTCGCACACCCGGGCCGCGGAACTGCTGCAGCACCACGAGGAACGGCTGGACCAGACGGCCGAGGCGATCCGCGACGGGGCGGGCACCGCGTACGAGGCCGCGCTGAAGCTGGGCTGGACCCGCCGCAACCGCAAGCTGCTCGATCTCGACCTGTTCAACCAGGTGCTGGCCGTCGGCGAGACCAACGCGCACCTGGATGTCCTTGTCACCCGCGGAATCCTGACCTCGTCCGCGACGGACGGCATCGTCGAGTACGCGGTGCCCGGCCAGGCCTGACGGGACCGCCGGCGCGGGTCTTCCGGGGCGGACCCCGGAAGGCTCACGCCAGCAGCAGGCGGACGGTGAGCTCCAGTCGGTTGGAGACGTCGGACGCGGATGCGCGGCGGGTCACCCAGGCGACCAGGTTGGACAGCCACACGTCGCCGATCACCCGCGCGATCGCCTTCTCCTCGTCGGTGGGATCGTCGACGGTCATGGCGTTGGTGAAGAACCGCTCGACCAGCGCCGCGACGGTGTCGACCTCGGCCGCCGCCGAGGTGTCGGCGAACATGAACGCGCGGGTCATCGCCTCGGTCAGCTGCGGGTTGCGCTGCAGCGTCTTGGTGGTGCGGTTGAGCACGAACATGACCCGCTCGTAAGGCGTTTCGCCGGGGATCTTCGTGCGGTCCATCTTGTCCTGGGCCCGCTCGAACTCCCTGGCCAGGCCGGTCACCAGCAGGTGGATCTTGGACGGGAAGTACCGGTACAGCGTCCCCAGCGCCACGTCGGCCTTCTCCGCGACGGTGCGCATCTGGACCGCGTCGTAGCCACCCTTGGTGGCCAGCGCGATGGTGGCGTCGATGATTCGCTTGCGGCGTTCGTGCTGAGCAGTGGAACCGGTCTCGTCGTCCCGGAGCGCCTGCAGCACATTCCGCGAGGTGCTTGCCATGCAGCGTCGGTCCCCTCGAAGACTCGTTGGTCGAAACGCGTGGTGGTCACCACGCGGCTCGTCGCCGCACCACCCTGACGGGTTAAGGTGATCGACGTGGTTCGATCGAAACATGTTCCAGTCTACCCAGCCCGCCGGGCGCTGGCTGTGTGAGGTGAGTCGTGCGGATCGCGTTGCTGTCCTACCGGAGCAAGCCGCACTGCGGCGGGCAAGGCGTCTACGTCCGGCACCTCAGCCGAGGGCTGGCGGAACTGGGCCATCACGTCGAGGTGTTCTCCGGCAAGCCGTACCCGGAGCTGGATCCCGGGGTGGATCTGACCGCGGTGGACAGCCTCGACCTCTACGACGACGCGGACCCGTTCCGCACCCCGCACTGGCGGGAACTGCGTGACGCCGTCGACCTGCTGGAGGTCGGCACCATGTGGAGCGCCGGCTTCCCCGAACCGCTGACCTTCAGCCTGCGGGCGGCGAAGCTGCTGCGCGCCCGGCGCCACGAGTTCGACGTGATCCACGACAACCAGTGCCTCGGCTACGGCCTGCTCGCCTTGCAGCGAGCCGGGATTCCGCTGGTCGCGACCGTGCACCACCCGATCACGCACGACCGCCGGGTCGACCTGGCCGGGACCACCGGCTGGCGGCGGGTCGGCGTGCGCCGCTGGTACGGGTTCACCCGCATGCAGGCGCGGGTGGCCCGCCGGATCCCGCAGCTGCTGACCGTTTCGGAGTCCTCGGCCGCCGACATCCGGCGCGACTTCGGCGTGGCCGCGAAGCAGCTGCAGGTGGTTCCGCTGGGCGTGGACGCCGAGGTGTTCAAGCCGCCGACCGCGCCCCGGGTGCCCGGCCGCATCGTGGCGATGGCCAGCGCGGACACCCCGATGAAGGGCATCGGCACGCTGCTGGAGGCGGTCGCGAAGCTGCGCACCGAACGCGCCGTGGAGCTGGTGCTGGTCGCGAAGCCGACGCCCGGCGGACCGACCGAGCAGCGCATCGAGGAGCTGGCCATCGGTGACGTGGTGCGCACCGTCAGCGGCATCAGCGACGCCGAGCTCGCGGAGCTGCTCGGCTCCGCCGAGGTGGCCTGCGTGCCGTCGCTCTACGAGGGGTTCTCGCTGCCGACGGTCGAGGCGATGGCCTGCGCGACGCCGCTGGTGGCCAGTCGCGCCGGGGCGATCCCGGAGGTGGCCGGGCCGGACGGCGAGTGCGCCGACCTCGTCCCGCCCGGCGACGCCGAGGCGCTGGCGACGGCGCTGGCCGGGCTGCTCGACTCGGCCGATCGGCGGCAGCGGCTCGGCGCGGCCGGCCGGGATCGGGTTTTGGCGAAGTACAGCTGGAAATCGGTGGCAGCGGCGACGGTCGACTGCTACGCCGAGGCGATCGCGCGGAGGGCGCGCGCCGGGGAGGGAGCAACTTGCTGACGGTGGACTTCGACAAGCTCGGCGTGCGGCCGGGCCAGCGGGTGCTGGACCTGGGCTGCGGCGCGGGGCGGCACGCCTTCGAGCTCTACCGGCGCGGGGCGGACGTGATCGCGTTCGACCAGGACGTCGAGGAGCTGGAGAACGTGGCGGCGATGTTCGCCGCGATGAAGGCCGAGAACCAGGTGCCCGACGGCGCCGCCGCGCAGACCGTCTCCGGTGACGCGCTCGCATTGCCCTTCCCGGACGAGCACTTCGACTGCGTGATCGCCTCGGAGATCATGGAGCACGTCCCCGAGGACGAGAAGGCGATGCGCGAGCTGGTGCGCGTCGTCAAGCCCGGCGGCCGGGTGGTCGTGACGGTCCCGCGTGCGTGGCCGGAGAAGATCTGCTGGGCGCTGTCGGACGAGTACCACCAGGTCGAGGGCGGCCACGTGCGGATCTACTCCGCCGACGAGCTGATCGGCAAGCTCCGCGACGCGGGCCTGCGCCCGGCGTTCCACCACTACGCGCACGCGCTGCATTCGCCGTACTGGTGGCTGAAGTGCGCGGTCGGCACCGACAACGACGACCACCCGCTGCCCAAGCTCTACCACCGGATGCTGGTGTGGGACCTGATGAAGGGGCCCTGGATCACCCGCACCGCCGAGCGCCTGCTGGACCCGGTGATGGGCAAGAGCATCGCCGTCTACCTGGGCAAGCCGGGACCGGCCCGTGCCGGGGCCTGAGGTTCCGGGCGTGCTGTCCGCCGAGGCGGCCGCCCAGACCGGCAAGGCCATCGCCGCGACGCAGCTGGCGTCCGGCGCGGTGCCGTGGTTCCCGGGCGGGCACGTGGACCCGTGGGACCACGTCGAGTCGGCGATGGCGATGGCCGCGACCGGGCTGCTCGCCGAGGCCGAGAGCGCCTACGAGTGGCTGCGCGCGACCCAGCGCCCGGACGGCTCCTGGCCGTTGCAGGTCCGCGACGGGCGGATCGAGGACGCCGGATCGGACACCAACTTCTGCGCGTATCCGGCCGTCGGCGTCTGGCACCACCTGCTGATCAGCGGCGACGACGGGTTCGCGGAGCGGATGTGGCCGGTGGTGCGGGCCGCGATCGACTTCGTGCTCACCGCGCAGCGGGAGCGGGGCGAGATCGACTGGGCCGTGGGGGAGTCGGGCATCCCGACCGGCGAGGCGCTGCTGTCGGGGTGCTCCAGCATCCACCACAGCCTGCGCTGCGCCCTCGCGCTGGCCGAGTACCTGGACCAGCCGCAGCCGGGCTGGGAGGTGGCGCTGGGCCGGCTCGGGCACGCGCTGCGCCACCACCCGGAGGCGTTCACGCCGAAGCACCGGTACTCGATGGACTGGTACTACCCGATCCTAGGCGGGGCGTTGCGCGGCGAGGCCGGGCGGCAGCGGCTGTTCGCGCGCTGGTCGGACTTCGTCGTGGACGGGCTCGGGGTGCGCTGCGTCGACGACCACCCGTGGGTCACCGGCGCGGAGACCTGCGAACTGGTGCTGAGCCTGGATGCGCTGGACGAGCACGACCGGGCCCGCGACCTGCTCGCGGCGATGCAGCACCTGCGCGACCCGGACGGCTCGTACTGGACGGGCCTGGTCTACGCGGACGGCAAGCGCTGGCCGGAGGAGCGCTCGACCTGGACCGGAGCAGCGGTGGTCCTGGCGGCGGACGCGCTGTCCCGCGCGACGCCGGGCAACGGCATCTTCCGGGGCGAGAAGCTCCCGGCGGGCCTGCCGCTGGAGAACGTCCCCTGCTGCGAACTCGAAAACGTCTCGGGCACCTGATCCACCGCGCGCCCCCGCCGACCACGTGTGCCGCAATTTCAATGGAAATCAGACCTCTGATTTCCATTGAAATTGCGGAAGTTGTCCACAGCCTTCGGCGTGTCGTGGTCCGACACGCCGAAGGAGTCCAGTTTCAATTGAAACTGGACCTCAGGTTTCAATTGAAACTGCGGGCCTCGGGACCGGGGATGCCTCGGGACCGGAGACGCCTCGGAACCGGAGATGCCTCGGAACCGGTGATGCCTGGGGAGCCGGAGACGTCTCGGAGCCGGTGATGCCTGGGGAGCCGGAGATGCCTTGGAACTGAAGGCGTTTGGGGTCGGTGATGCCTGGGGTCGGGGTCGGTGATGTCTGGGTGGGGGTCCGGTTGGTTTCGGGGGCTCGGTTCAGGGGCGGGTGCCGGGTTCGCCCTTTGTGCGTTGGAGGACTCGGAGGGAGCCGACGACTCGGGTTTCGCTGAACGCTCCCGTTTCCAGGGCTCGGCAGTAGATCCGGTAGGGCGCTTGGCCGCCGTCTTCCGGGTTCGGGAAGACGTCGTGGATGACCAGGGCTCCGCCCGGCGACAGCCAGTGCGCCCAGCCCTCGTAGTCCGTGCTCGCTGCCGCGTCCGTGTGGCCGCCGTCGATGAACAGCAGCGACAGCGGCGTCCGCCAGAACTCCGCGACCGCTCCGGAGCGGCCGACGATGGCCGTGACCTCGTCCTCCAGGCCGGCCGCGGCGATCGTCCGGCGGAATTCGCCCAGCGTGTCCAGCTTGCCGACGACCGGGTCGACCAGGTTCGGGTCGTGGTACTCCCAGCCCGGCTGGTGCTCTTCGGAGCCGCGGTGGTGGTCGATCGTGACGACCCGGCCTCCGGTGCGGCGGGCCGCGGCGCCGAGGTAGATGGCGGACTTGCCGCAGTAGGTGCCGATTTCGGCCGCCACGCCGGTGCCGAGGTGTTCCAGCGCCGTCTCGTAGAGCGCCTGGCCCTCCTCCGGCGGCATGAATCCGGTGGCCCGCTCGGCGAGCTCGCGCAGATCCGTCGGGATCGGGGGGTGCTGCTCGCGGTCGGTGGCCGATCCCTGCGTCACGTGCGTCCTCCGTCTGGTCCGGTTCGGTGCCGCCGGAATCCTACCTCCTGAACTGGTCAGTTCCGGTAGAACCTGTTGTCTTTCGCCGAGCCTGGGGTGCGGTCGTCAACGTTGTCGGGGCATCTGACCGCTTGCATTGCGGCTCGGCTGCCGGTACTACTAGAACAAGTTTCAGTATCGGGCGATGGATGAGGCGGGTCGGATGGAGTTCGCCTTCGGGGAAACGCAGCAATCCGTGCAAGATCTGGCCGCCGAGGTGCTGCGACGCGAATCCGGTCGCGGCGCACCAGGCGATGGAACCCGTTACGACGAAGCGATCTGGAAGGCGCTGGGCGACGCGGGACTGAGGTCCCTGGCGGTGCCGGAGCGGCTGGGCGGGGCGGGACTCGGCGTGCTGGAGACGGCGATCGTCCTCGCCGAGATCGGGCGCTCGGCGGCCGATGTCCCCGCCCTGAGCACGCTGGCTTTCGGCGTCCTGCCGGTCGCGCGCCACGGCACGCCCGTCCAGCAGGACGAGCTGCTGGACGGCAGGATCCTCACCGCCGCGCTGAACGAGCCGTCGTCGCCGCTGCCGGACGAGCCGCGCACCGAGGCGGTGGACGGCCGGGTTTCCGGTACGAAGACCGGTGTTCTTCACGCCGACCTCGCGCACCGGATCCTGGTCTCCGCGAGCACGCCCGACGGTCCCGGCGTCGTCCTCGTCGATCCGGCGGCGCGAGGCGTGACGCTGCACCAGGTGCGATCGTCGTCCGGCATCGAATGGTCCGTCCGCCTCGACGACGCGCCCGGCGAGTTCCTCGGCGGCGCGCCGGACCGCGCGGTGCTCGCCGACCTGCACGCATGCGCGCTCGCGGGGATCTGCGCCGTGGGTGACGGCGCGGTGGCCGGCGCGCTCGGTCACACCGCGGAACACCTGCGCACCAGGCACCAGTTCGGCAAGCCGCTGGCCGCTTTCCAAGCCGTCGCCCAGCAGATCGCCGACGTCTACATCGCCGCCCGAACCCTGCATCTGGCCGCGCAGTCCGCGTCCTGGCGGCTGGCCGCCGGGCTCGACGCGGCCGAGGACCTGGCGGTCGCCGCGTGGTGGCTCGCCGAGGAGGCCCCGCCCGTGCTGCAGACCTGCCACCACCTGCACGGCGGCCTCGGCCTGGACATCACCTACCCGCTGCACCGCTATTCGTCGCTGATCACCGACCTCGCCCGGCTGGCAGGCGGCGCGCAGCACCGCCTGGACGTGCTCGCGGCACGAGCCTGAGGAGGGGCATGTTCATCGAACTCACCGCCGGGCAACGCGCCCTGCAGGACGAACTGCGGGCCTACTTCGGCGATCTCGTGACGCGCGACGAGCGCGAGCGGATGGCGGTGGACCGGCACTGCTCCGCGCACCGCGACGTGGTGCGCCGGATGGGGCGGGACGGCTGGCTCGGCGTCGGCTGGCCCGTCGAGTACGGCGGGCGCGGCTTCGGTGAGGTCGAGCAGCTGATCTTCGCCAACGAGGCCGCCCGGGCGGACGTGCAGTTGCCCGCCGTGACGCTGCAAACGGTCGGGCCGACCCTGCAGGCCTACGGCACGCCCGAGCAGAAGGCGTTCTTCCTGCCCAAGATCCTGGCCGGCGAGATCCACTTCGCGATCGGCTACACCGAGCCCGACGCGGGCACGGACCTGGCCTCGCTGCGCACCGCGGCGGTCCGCGACGGCGACTCCTACGTGGTCAACGGGCAGAAGATCTTCACCACCGGCGCGCACGACGCCGACTACATCTGGCTGGCCTGCCGGACCGACCCCGATGCGCCCAAGCACAAGGGGATCTCGATCCTCATCGTGGACACCCGCGATCCCGGCTACTCGTGGACGCCGATCATCACCTGCGACGGCGCGCACCACGTGAACGCCAGCTACTACCAGGACGTCCGGGTGCCGGCTGACATGCTGGTGGGGGAGCAGGACAGGGGCTGGAGGCTGATCACCACCCAGCTCAACCACGAGCGCGTCATGCTCGGACCGGCCGGGCGCATCGCGGGCATGCGCGACCGGGTGCGCGAGTGGGCGCGGGGCCGGGCCGCGCCGGACGGAACGCCGCTGCTCGAACTGCCCGACGTGCGCCGGGTCCTCGCGCGGGTGCGCGCCTGCGAGCGGGTCAACGAGCTGCTCAACTGGCAGGTCGCGGCGGCGGCCGCGCTCGGGCCGGTGGCCGTCGCGGACGCCTCGGCGACCAAGGTGTTCTCCTCGGAGCGCATCCAGCACCTGGGCCGGCTGCTGGCCGAGGTCGTCGGCCGGCACGGCGATCCGTCCGATGTGGACACCGCGGACCTGCTCGCCTGGCTCGACGTGCAGTACAAGCGCAACCTCGTGCTCACCTTCGGCGGTGGGGTCAACGAGGTGCAGCGCGAACTGATCGCCACTGCCGGACTCGACCTGCCACGCGTGCCGCGCTGAGCCGGAGGGAACATGACCAGCACTGCCACCGCGGCGGACGCCATCCTGGCCGCCGCCGACCGCATCCAGCAGCGCGGGCCGAGCGCCCCGCGAGCCGCGCGCGATCCCGTGAACCTCCCGATGATCAACAACTGGGTGGAGGCGATCGGCGACGCCAACCCCGTCTACACCTCGGCGGCCGACGCGGCCGCATCGGTCCACGGTGGACCGGTCGCGCCCCCGGCGATGGCGCAGGTGTGGACGATGGGCGGCCTGCACCCGGACCGCGACACCGACGACCCGCTGTACGCGATGATGGCCGCGCTCGACGACGCCGGGTACATCTCGGTCGTCGCGACCAACTGCGAGCAGACCTACCACCGGTACCTGCGGCACGGCGAGCAGCTCACCGTCACCACCCGGCTGGACGGCGTCGTCGGGCCGAAGAAGACCGGTCTCGGGGAAGGCTGGTTCGTCACCACCCGCAACACCTGGTACGTCGGCGACGAGCCGGTGGCCGAGATGCTGTTCCGGGTCCTGAAGTTCCGCCCGCCGGAGCGGAAACCCGAAGCGCCGCAACAACGATCCGGCGCCGACGTGATCCGGCCGGCGATCAACCCGGACACCGCGTACTTCTGGGAGGGCACGGCGGCCGGCGAGCTGCGCATCCAGCGCTGCGGGCAGTGCGGGCTGCTGCGGCACCCGCCGGGGCCGATGTGCCCCGAGTGCGGCGCCACCAAGCGGACCTACCTGGTTTCCGAGGGCCTCGGCGAGGTCTACAGCTACATCGTGCACCACCACCCGCCGGTGCCGGGCAAGGAACTGCCGCTGGTCGTCGCGCTGGTCGAGCTCGACGAGGGCGTGCGGATGCTCGGCGAGCTGCGCGGCGTCGACCCGGTGGCGGTCGAGATCGGCCAGCGGGTCGTGGCCGACTTCCAGCGGATCGACGACGAACTGGTGCTACCCGGATGGAGGCCGAAGGCGTCATGACACTGGCTCGAACGCGGTCGCTCGCCGAAGTGGCCATCGGCGACGCGCTGCCGGAGGAACGCATCGAGGTCTCGCCGACCTTCGTGGTCAGCACCGCCATCGCCACCCGCGACTTCCAGGACGTGCACCACGATCGCGACCTCGCGGTGGCCAAGGGCTCCAAGGACATCTTCGTCAACATCCTCACCACCACCGGCCTGGTGCAGCGCTACGTCACCGACTGGGCCGGGCCGGAGGCCCTGGTGCGCGGGGTGGCGATCAAGCTGGGCGTGCCGTGCTACGCCTACGACGTGCTGACCATGCACGGCCAGGTCCTGGAGCGGGACGGTGACGTGCTCGTCGTGGAGGTGCTGGGCCGCAACAGCCTCGGCACGCACGTCACCGGCACGGTCCGGGTGGAACTTCCGGAGGTGGCGCGATGATCTCGGGTGAAGCGGCGATCGTCGGGATCGGCGCGACGGAGTTCTCCAAGGAATCCGGGCGCAGCGAGTTGCAGCTGGCCGCCGAGGCCGTCCGGGCCGCCCTCGCGGACGCCGGGCTGGAACCGTCCGATGTGGATGGCCTGGTGACCTTCACCATGGACAACAACACCGAGACGGCCGTCGCCCGGGAGCTGGGCATCCCGGAGCTGAGCTTCTTCAGCCGCATCCACTACGGCGGCGGCGCGGCGTGCGCCACGGTGCAGCAGGCCGCGATGGCCGTGGCCACCGGCGTGGCGGAGGTCGTGGTCTGCTACCGGGCGTTCAACGAGCGCTCCGGGAGCCGGTTCGGGCAGGTGCAGGCCGCGGCAGCCGCGGCACCGACCTCGTCGGGGCTGGACAACAGCTGGTCGTACCCGGTCGGCGTGGCCACGCCCGGCGCGCAGGTCGCGATGTTCGCCCGCCGCTACATGCACGACTACGGCGCCACCAGCGAGGACTTCGGCCGCGTCGCGGTGGCCGACCGCAAGCACGCGGCGACCAACCCCCACGCCTGGTTCTACCAGCGGCCGATCACCCTGGCCGACCACCAGGCGTCGCGCTGGATCACCGAGCCGCTGCGGCTGCTCGACTGCTGCCAGGAAAGCGACGGTGGGGTGGCGATCGTGGTGACGAGCCGGGCGCGGGCCGCGGACCTGCCGCACCCGCCGGCCGTCGTGGCCGCGGCCGCGCAGGGCAGCGGCGCCGACCAGTTCACCATGACCAGCTACTACCGCGACGACCTGGCGGCGCTGCCGGAGATGGGCGTGGTGGCCCGGCAGTTGTGGCGGCAGGCGGGGATCGGGCCGCAGGACGTCCAGGTCGGCATCCTCTACGACCACTTCACGCCGTTCGTCCTGGTGCAGCTGGAGGAACTGGGCTTCTGCGGGCGCGGCGAGGCGAAGGACTTCATCGCCGGCGGCGCGATCGAGCTCGGCGGGCGGCTGCCGCTGAACACCCACGGCGGCCAGCTCGGCGAGGCCTACATCCACGGCATGAACGGCATCGCCGAGGCGGTCCGGCAGGTCCGGGGCTCGGCGGTGAACCAGGTCGACGACGTCGAGCACGTCGTGGTCACGGCCGGAACGGGCGTCCCGACCAGCGGCCTGGTGCTATCGACGGCGTGAGCTTCGCGGTTGCGCCGGTTTCGCGCGAGAACGGCGTTCGCCACGCCTGCGGATGACGGTTTCGCGCGAAACCGCCGCCCCGGGCGCCCTGCTAGCAGGACTCGCCGCACTTGGCGCAGATGCGCCCGCCGCCGCCCTGCTTCGGGACCGGCGCGTGGCCGCCGCCGGCCGGGCATTCGTCCATGTTCGGGACGTGCGGGGGTCTGCATCGGAGTGCGATCCGGCCTCGGTACTGCGTGAGTTTGGCTCGGATTGCGCCGCCGACACCCATGGTTCACTCCCGATCTTCGTGCCCTCGGACTTCACGTCGGCCGAGATCGCTTCGAGGAAAAGGTGCAAACGGTCGGTTTCTCGGGGGAAATTCGGGCACTCACCGTGGTCGGCTACCCGGACAGCACGTCGAGCAATCGCCCGAGACGTGATCGCAGGTGATCGCGCAGGTCCTCCGGGGCGTCGATGGTGAAGTCGGCGTCGAGGACGGCCAGGTCGAGGACACGGCGGGTGATCGCGGGCAGCGCGTCCTCGCCGAGCCGCACGGTGCAGCTGTGCTCGTCGATCGGGGTGACCCGGTCCGGCAGCAGCGGGTGCAGGTGCTCGCGCACGGTCTCGGCGGGGGCTTGCACCGTGACTCGGGCGGAGTAGCGGTAGGGCGCGTCGATGATCGAGCGCCGGATGTGCGCGGCCGGGCTTTCCGCAGGTAGGGCTTGCGGTTCGAAGCGGCGGCCGGTGGCCAGTGGCCGGATCAGGCGGTCGGCGCGGAAGGTGCGCCAGTCCTCGCGATCGCGGTCGAAGGCGATCAGGTACCACAGGCCGCGCACCGCGACCAGGCTGTGCGGTTCGACCCGACGGGATTCCGTTGCGCCACCGCGCTTCTCGTAGTCGAAGGACAGCACCTCGTGATCGCGGCAGGCCGCCCCGATGAGCGCCAGCGTCCCGGCGTCGACCTGCGGGCCGTCGCGCACCACCACCGGCACCGTCGCGCCCGCGAGGGCTCCCACCCGGCCGCGCAGCCGGGCCGGGAGCACCTGCTCCAGCTTGGCCAGCGCGCGGATCGAGCTCTCCTCGATGCCGGTCACGCTGCCGCTCGCGGCGGTGAGCAGCCCGGCCGCCACCGCGACGGCTTCGTCGTCGTCGAGCAGCAGCGGCGGCAGGTTCTTGCCCGAGGCCAGCCGGTAGCCGCCTGCGGTGCCGGTGGTGCTCTCGACCGGGTAGCCGAGCTCGCGGAGCCGGTCGATGTCGCGGCGCACGGTGCGGCCGGTGACCTCCAGCCGGTCGGCGAGCTCGCCGCCGGACCACTCGCGGCGGCTCTGCAGCAGCGACAGCAGGCGGAGCAACCGGGCGGGCAGCGTCGTCGTCATGTTCTCAGGATCGCACACCCTTGAGGACAAGAACTGTCCTCAAGGTCGGTTAGTGTTTCGGGCATGGCACCAAACGAATTCGCCGCACTGACCGACCGCGTGCAGGGACCGGTGTTCCTGCCGGGAGACACCGACTACGACGCCGAACGTTCCGGATTCCTGGCCTTCGACCAGCGCCGACCGCAGGTCGTGGTGGGCGCGGTCGACGCGGAAGATGTGCGGGCGGCGGTCGAGTTCGCGACGGCGCTGGACCTGCCGGTGGCGGTGCTGAGCACTGGTCACGGCATCGCCTCCGAGGTCGAGGGCGGGCTGCTGATCACGACCGGTCGCATGTCGGAGGTCCGGATCGACGCCGAGCGACGCACCGCGTGGTTCGCCGCGGGCGTGCGCTGGGGCCAGGTGGTCGAGGCCGCGGCGGAGTTCGGGCTGGCGCCGCTGTCCGGCAGCGCACCGCACGTCGGCGCGGTGTCTTACACCCTCGGCGGCGGCCTCGGGCACCTCGGGCGGCGCTACGGCTACGCCGCCGACCACGTGCGGGCCATCGAGATCGTCACCGCCGACGGGCGGCTCCGCCGCGTCACCGCGGAATCCGACGCCGAGCTGTTCTGGGCGCTGCGCGGCGCGGGCGGCAACTTCGGCGTGGTGACCGGCATGGAGGTGGACCTGATGCCGGTCGCGAGTCTCTACGGCGGCGGGCTGTACTTCGACTCGCACCTGATCGGCGACGTGCTGCGGAGCTGGCAGCAGTGGACCCGCGACCTGCCGGAGGAGATGACCTCCTCGGTCGCGCTGGTCCCGTTCCCGGACGTTCCGGCCCTCCCGGAGCCGCTGCGCGGCCGCCACGTCGTGCACGTGCGCATCGCGTACGCCGGTGATCCGGCGGAAGGGGAGCGGCTGACCGAGCCGCTGCGAGCGGTCGGGCCGCGGCTGATCGACTCGGTGCGCGAGATGCCGTACCGGGAGGTCGGCTCGATCAACAACGACCCGGTCCAGCCGATGGGCTACGTCACGGACAACGCGATGCTGCACGACTTCGACGACGCGGCGATCAAGACGCTGCTGGACCTGGTCGGCCCGGACGCGCCGCAGCGGTGCGTGGTCGAGGTCCGCCACCTCGGCGGCGCGCTGTCCCGGCCGGCGGGCAACTGCGTCGGGCACCGCGACGCGCCGTACGTCTTCGGCGTCAACTCCAAGGTCGACGAAGCCACCGTCGACGCGGCCCGCGAGCTGCAGAGCCGCGTCATGCGCGAGATGTCCCCGTGGTCGACGGGCGGCCGCAACCTGAACTTCCTGGCGGGCGGCAGCGCCGATCCGGAAGGCGTCCGCGCGGCCTACGATCCGGCCGACTACGACCGCCTTGCTGCGATGAAGGCGAGCCACGATCCGAAGAACCTCTTCCGCCTGAACCACAACATCCCGCCGGCGCGCTCGTGAGTGTTTGAGGCTGGCAGGAGGCTCGTGCCCCGAAGAGGCCGAGCGAACGGCCTGTTCACCTCGTCTACCGGGGCGAACGGTCCGTTCGCTTCGCCTCGGACGTGCTCGCCGGAGCGCTCACTCGTAGGTGATGTGGACCTCGTCGGTGATCGGGAGGGACTGGCAGGCCAGGATGATTCCGTCGTCGAGGTCTTCCTGGTCGAGGACCGAGTTCTGGAGCATCTTCACCTCGCCGCTCCGGATCCGGCAGGCGCAGGCGCTGCACGCGCCTTCGCGGCAGGAGAACGGCGCGTCCAGGCCCTTTTCCAGGAGCAGGTCCAGCAGGCGCTTCTGGCGCGGCCACGCGAACCGGTGGTGTTCGCCGTCGAGCTCGACCGCGATCGTCGCGGCGTCCTCGGCCGGTTCGGGCGCTTTGGGCCGCTTCTTCTCGAAGGGGTTGCGCTTCAGCGAGACGAAGCGTTCGACGTGGGTCCGAGCGCGCGGGACTTCCAGGTCCTTCAGCGCTTCCGCGGCGGCGTCCATGAAACCGCCCGGGCCGCACACGAAGCACTCGCGGTCCGCGAACGGCCTGATCAGCTCGCGGAGTGCGGGCACCGTCGGGCGGCCTTGCACCGATTCCAGCCAGTGCACCACGACGAGCCGGTCGGGGTGCCGGGCGTTCAGATCCCGGAGCTCGGCGGCGAAGATGACCGAATCCTCGTCCTGGTTGGCGTAGACGATCGCCACGCGCCCGGTCCCGGCCGCCAGCACCGACTTCGCGATGGAGATCACCGGCGTGATCCCGCTGCCCGCCGCGAGCAGCAGGAAGTCCTCGTCCAGCGAACCCGGCGTGAACGCCCCGCCGGGCGGCAGAACGTCCACAGTGGTCCCGGCGACGACGTTGTCGCACAACCAGTTCGAGCCGTAGCCGGCTCGCTTCACCGTGACCTGCCACGCCTCGTCGACGTGCGGCGAGCTGGACAGGGAGTAGCTGCGCGCCACCGAACCGGTGCGGTCGCTGGGGATTCGCAGGGTGAGGAACTGGCCGGGCCGGTAGGACCACTCCGGTGGCGGCTCGAACACCAGCGACCGGCTGTCCCGGGTCTCGTCGATGACCGCGGCGACCCGCAGTCGGGCGGGTTCGGGCATCACTGGCTCCTGGGGTCTCCTGGGGTCTGGTCCGCAATTTCCATTGAAATCGAACCTTCGATTTCAATGGAAATTGCGGTTCTGGGCTCCATCGGAATCCTGCGGCGACGTGGTGAGGTGGCCGTCGCGGGCCGCGGCGTCGACGCTCGCCAGCACGTCGGCGCAGGACTCGGCGACCTCGCCCGGACGGTCGGCGAACGTCGCGCACCGGCGAGCGCCTTCGGCGGTCCACTGGATGCTGGTGTGCTGCGGGCTGTTCTTCTTCGCCAGCACCCGCACGCCGCAGCGCCCGCACTCCACCGGGCACAGCCCCGACCGCAGGTAGTCGGCCCGGTCGGCGGCCGTGTCCTCGCGCACCCTGGCCAGCGCCGCGGGCCGGTCGGCCAGATCCGGTGCCTTCGCCCAGGTCATGAGCTCTCCGCCTGCTTGCGCGCGAGGTTCTCCGCGACTTCCCGCTCCCACACCTCGTTCGCGCGGCTGGTGTCCACTTCGAACTCGAACCGCGCCACCATGTCCTCGCTGACGTCCTCGACGTCCACGTAGAACTGCTCGTACCAGCGGCGCAGCTGGTAGACCGGGCCGTCCTCCTCGCACAGCAGCGGGTTGTCGATCCGCGTCTTGTTCCGCCAGATCTCCACGTCCTGCAGGAACCCGACGCCGGTGTTCTTGGCGATCTTGGCCGCCAGCTTGTCCGCCTGCTCGTCGGAGAGCCCCGGCAGCTTCTTGACCAGCACGCCCCACTGCAGCACGAACGAGTCGGCGGTGATCGGGTAGTGGCAGTTGATCAGGATCGTCTCGATGGTGTAGCCGTGGTACTCGTTCCACAGCCGGTCGATCATGTACGACGGCCCGTAGTACGACGCCTCCGAGCGCACCTGGTTGTCGCTGCCGGAGTAGGTGCCCGCGCCGATGTCCGGGCGGCCCTTGGTGGTCAGGTACTGGCTGGCGATGTGGCCTTCGAAGACGTTCTTGAAGTACGTCGGGAACGCGAAGTGGATGTAGAAGAAGTGCGCCATGTCCACCACGTTGTCGACGATCTCGCGGCAGTTCGAGCCCTCGATGCGCACGGTGTCCCAGGTCCAGTTGCTCCACTCGTCGGAGAACGACTCCGGCAGGTGCGGGATCGTCACGTCCGCCGGGGGCGGGTTGCCCTGCGGGTCGTTCCACACGAAAAGCTGCTTGTTCTCCTCCATCGCGGGCCACGCCTTGGTGCGGGCGCGCAGCGGAATCCGCTTCGCGTAGGGGATTCCGGTGCAGCGGCCGTTGCCCGCCCAGCGCCAGTCGTGGAACGGGCAGGCGACCGCGTTGCCCTTGATGGTGCCCTGCGTGAGGTCGCCACCCATGTGCCTGCAGTAGCCGTCGAGCACGTTGAGGCCGCCGTCCTCGCCCTGGAACACGACGAGCTTGGTGCCGAACGCCTCCACGGCGTGCGGCCGGCCGTCCTTGAACTGCTCGACCGGTCCGAGGCAGTGCCAGCCGCGCGCGAACCGGGTCGGTGGGGTCCCGACGTCGATGGTGCGCACCTCGTCGTTGTTTGCCGCCGTCATCTCGTCCCTTTCGCTCGTACCGCCTCGGTTGCCAGGTGTTGCGCGGCGAGGTATCCGAAGGTCATCGCTGGGCCGAGGGTCGCGCCCGGCCCCGCGTAGGTTCGGCCCATCACGGCGGCGCTGGTGTTGCCTGCCGCGTAAAGGCCTTCGATGGGCGTGCCGTCGTCGCGCAGCACCCGAGCGTGCACGTCGGTGCGCAGGCCGCCCTTGGTGCCGAGGTCGCCCGGCACGATCTTCACGGCGTAGAACGGCGCTACCTCCAGCGCGCCCAGGCTGGGGTTCGGCTTGTTGCGCGGATCGCCGTAGTAGCGGTCGTATCCGGAGTCGCCGCGCTGGAAGTCGGCGTCCACCCCGTTGCGCGCGAAGCCGTTGAACCGCTCGATCGTGCGGCGCAGCGCATCGGCGGGCACGTCGATGCGCTCGGCCAGCGCTTCGACCGTCGCCGCCCGCTGGATGGCCCCCGTCTTGTACCAGCGGCCCGGGAACGGCTGCCGCGGGCCCAGGCCCGCGAACATGTACCGGTTGCGGTAGCGCTGATCGGCGATGAGCCAGGTGGGCATGTGCCGCCCGGGCCCGTCGCCGGGGCCGTACATGGCGTGCACCGCGTCGACGTACGGCGCGGCCTCGTTGACGAACCGCTCTCCATCGCCGTTGACCAGGATGCAGCCGGGCAGGGTTCGTTCGGCGAGGCAGAACCACGGTCCGCCGGGCAGCGGGATCGACGGCCCCCACCACGCGTCGTCCATCAGCTCCGTCGCGGCACCGAGCCGCTGGGCGGCGATGATCGCGTCGCCGGTGTTGGCCTTCGCTCCGACTGTCCACTGCGTACCGATCGGCTCGCGCTGGTGCTGCTTGCGCAGTTGTTCGTTGTGCTCGAAACCGCCTGCGGCCAGCACCACTCCGCGCCGCGCCGACAAGATCCGGCGCTCACCGTCGTGCTCGACGACGACACCGGTGACCCGGCCGTCGTCGTGCTCCAGGTCGACCAGCGGGGTGTTCAGCCACACCGGCACGCCGGCGTCCCGCAGCGCGACCCGCAGGCCCGCGGACAGCGCTTGGCCGAGCGCGAGCAGGCGCTGCCCGCGGATCCGGGCGATCAGCCAGCGCGTTCCCACCCGCAGGGCGCGCAGCGGGCCGCGCGGGTGGCGGGCGAGCAGGTTCAGCCACCGGAAGTCGGCCTGCGTGACGACCAGGTTCGCCGGGGACTTGCCGTAGCCGGGTTCGAGGTCGGCGAGCAGGTCGCCGAGCACCCGGCCGTCCAGCGGTGCGGCCTCGATGGATCGCCCGCGCACCCGGCCGCCGGGGGCTTCGGGGTAGTAGTCCGCGTATTCGGGCACCCACCGCATGCGCAGCGGCGTGCTCGGCAGGACCTCGGCGAGCATCCGCGGGCCGGCTGCCAGGAAGGCCGCCTGCAGTTCGGGGTCGACCGCGTCGCCGACGATGTGGGCGAGGTAGGCGCTCGCGGCTTCCGGGCTGTCGGTGATGCCGGCCTCGGCGAGCACGTGGTTGTTCGGTACCCACACGCCGCCGCCGGAGCGGGCCGTGGAGCCGCCGAACTTCGCCGCCTTCTCGACGAGCACGACGTCGAGTCCCTGCCGGGCCGCCGTGAGCGCCGCCGTCATCCCGGCGGCGCCGCTGCCGACCACGACGACGTCGAACTCGGAGCGGGCATCGGGTGTCCCTGCGGTCATCGCACCTCCCTCGCGCCAACCTCGCGGTCAATACTGAAACATGTTATAGATTTCTGCGCCAGTGGCGCTATGGTGTAGCCAGAAAACGGGCACTTGCCTCGATGAACTCACGAAGAGAACCTGTTCCAAACTTGTGAGGGGTGCGATGGTCCAGCGCAGCGCGTTGCACGCCGATGTGGTGATCGTCGGCTTCGGCGTCGCCGGGGCCTGCGCCGCGCTCGAAGCGGCCCGCGCGGGCGCCCGAGTGGTGCTCATCGACCGGTTCGGCGGCGGCGGTGCCAGTGCCCTGTCGGGTGGCGTCGTCTACGCCGGTGGCGGCACCCGGCAGCAGCGCGCGGCCGGTGTGTCGGACACGCCCGAGGCGATGTACGCATACCTGCGGGAAGAGGTCGGCGACGCGGTCGGCGCGGACACGCTCCGCCGGTTCTGCGACTCCAGCGCCGACATGATCACCTGGTTGGAGCAGCAGGGCGTGCCGTTCGAGGGAAGCCTCTGCCCGTACAAGACGTCGTACCCGAGCAACCGGCACTACCTCTACTACTCCGGCAGCGAAGCGGCGGGCGGGTTCCGCGACGTCGCCGCGCCCGCCCCGCGCGGCCACCGCACGAAGGGCCGTGGCACGTCGGGGAAAGTGCTGTTCGCGGCGCTGGCGGAAGCGGTGCGCCGGGCCGGGGTCCAGGTGCTCACCGAGACCCGCGCGCGAGAGCTGGTGCTGGACGCCGATGGCAGGGTCTGCGCGGTCGACTGCGAGCGCGTCGGCGGAGCCGCTCGCCGCGTGCACCGGGCGTTGAGCCGCGTCGCGGCGAAACCCGGGCTGTACGTGCCGAAACTGGCGCGGCTGCTGCACGGCCGGGTCGAGCGGCTGGAGCGGCGCGGCGAAGCCGTGCGGATCCACGCGGACCGGGCAGTGGTCCTGGCCGCAGGCGGATTCGTGGCCAACCGGGAGATGATGCGGCGATTCGCGCCCGCCTACCGGGGCGGGCTGCCGCTGGGCACGCAGGGCGACGACGGCAGCGGCATCCGGCTCGGGCAGGACGCCGGCGGCGCGGTCGGCAAGCTGGACCGGATCTCGGCATGGCGTTTCATCAGCCCGCCCAGCGCGATGCTCAGCGGCGTCCTCGTCGACCGGGACGGTCGGCGGATCGGCGACGAATCCCGCTACGGCGCCGCGCATGGGCAGGCGCTCGTCGAGCGGCACGGCGGTCGGGGCTGGCTGCTGGTCGACCAGCGGTTGCAGCGGCTCGCGAAGCAGCAGCTGCGCAGCCAGACGGTGTGGTTCCAGCGGCTGCAAGCGCAGTACCTGCTCTCGACCGCGGCGACCGGCGACACGCTCGAATCGGTCGCCCGCGCAGCCGGTGTCGACGCTGCGGGATTGCAGACCACAGTGGACAGCCACAACATGGCGGCGCACGACGGGAAACCCGATCCGGCGGGCAAACCCGCGGAGTTCGTCCAGGTCCTGGACCGGCCGCCGTTCGCGCTGCTGGACGTCTCGATCCGGCCGAGCCTGGCCTACCCGTGCCCGATGCTCACCCTCGGCGGGCTGCTCGTCGACGAGGGCACCGGGCAGGTGCGGGACGAGCACGGCGGCACCGTTCCCGGCCTGTTCGCGGCCGGTCGCTCGGCAGTCGGCGTGTGCTCGGAGTCCTACATCAGCGGGCTGTCGCTGGCCGACTGCGTGTTCTCCGGCCGCCGGGCCGGGCTCAACTCGGCGAAGGGGTGAACGGATGCTGGCAGCTGACGCGCGCGCCGAGGTGGCGCAGCGGCTTTGGGACGCGGAGCGCGATCGCGCGCCGATACCGCCGCTGGTGGAGGCGATCCCGCGGCTGGACGCGGTCGACGCCTACGAGATCCAGCTGCTGAACGTGCGCCGGCGCGACGAGCCGGTCGTCGGCCACAAGGTCGGGCTGACCTCGCCGGTCATGCAGCAGATGATGGGCGTGTCCGAGCCCGACTACGGGCACCTGCTGGCGAGCATGCGGTTGCCCGAGGGCGAGCCGGTCGACCCGCGGCGGTACTGCGTGCCGCGGGTGGAGGTCGAGGTCGGGTTCCTGCTGGGCGCGGACCTGCCCGCGGAGTGCACCGAGGCCGACGTGCTGGCCGGGACCGAGGCGCTGGTGCCGGCGATCGAGCTGATCGACAGCCGGATCGCCGACTGGCGGATCAGCCTGGTGGACACGATCGCGGACAACGCGTCCTCGGCGGGCTTCGCGCTCGGCGCGGCGCGGATCGATCCGGGTTCCGTTGACTTGAAACGGATCGGCGCGGTGCTGTGGCGCAACGGCGAGGCCATCGAGCACGGCCGGTCCGACGCGGTGCTGGGCAACCCCGCCACCGCCGTCGCCTGGCTGGCGCGCAAGGTCGCCGCCTTCGGCGTGCGGCTGCGGGCCGGCAACGTCGTGCTGCCCGGCTCCTGCACCCGTGCGATCGACGTGTCGCCCGGTGACGAGTTCCGCGCCGACTTCCGGTGCGGGGGAGCCGATCTGGGCTCCGTGTCGGTGTCGTTCGGGTCGTGAGTGGTTGTGGCCGCCCTGGCGGCCACCACCACTCACGACACCTGACCTGCAGAAAGGAGGCGGAATGGGCAAGGCGACCGCGGCGATCGTCGGATCCGGCAACATCGGCACCGACCTGCTGCACAAGCTGAGCCGCTCCGCGCACCTCGAACCCCGGTGGATGATCGGCATCGACCCGGCCAGCGCTGGGCTGCGCCGGGCGGCGGACCTCGGGGTCGCGGCGAGCGCGGACGGCGTGGACTGGCTGCTGGAGCACCACCGCCCCGACGTGGTCTTCGAAGCCACCTCGGCGAAGGTGCACCGGGCCAACGCGCCCCGCTACGCCGAGGCGGGCATCCGGGCCATCGACCTCACGCCGGCCGCCGTCGGGCCCTACGTGGTGCCGCCGGTGAACCTCGACGAGCACCTGGACGCGCCGAACCTGAACCTGATCACCTGCGGCGGCCAGGCCACCATCCCGATGGTGCACGCGGTGTCGCGGGTGGTGCCGGTCGCCTACGCCGAGATCGTCGCGTCGGTCGCATCGGTGTCGGCCGGGCCGGGCACCCGCGCCAACATCGACGAGTTCACCCGCACCACCAGCAAGGGAATCGAGGTGCTGGGCGGCGCGGAGCGCGGCAAGGCGATCATCGTGCTGAACCCGGCCGATCCGCCGGTGATCATGCGCGACACGATCTTCTGCGCCATCCCGGCCGACGCCGACACCGACGCGATCGGCGCGTCCATCACCAAGATGGCCGCCGAGATCGCCGAGTACGTGCCCGGCTACCGGCTGCTCGCCGAGCCGCAGTTCGACCCGCCGTCGCCGGCCACCGGCGGCATGGCGCGCGCGGCGATCTTCGTCGAAGTCGAGGGCGCGGGCGACTTCCTGCCGCCGTACTCCGGGAACCTGGACATCATGACCGCCGCCGCGGTGCGGGTGGGGGAGCAATTGGTCAGCAAGGAGGCAGTGGCATGAGTAGTCCTGTGTCAACATCAGTCCTCCTCAACCGCACCTCAGGGGAACGTGACGCGAACCCGCCACGAGAAACCGCGAAACGCGAGATCGAGCCGGGCGCAACCACAACTGTGAAACGCGGAGAGGCGGAACTGGCATGACCGGCCTGCCGAACACCTACTCCGAGGCCCTGGACGTGCGGATCACCGACACGTCGCTGCGCGACGGCTCGCACCACAAGCGCCACCAGTTCACCGCGGCGGAGGTGCGCGACATCGTCACCGCGCTCGACGGCGCGGGAGTGCCGGTCATCGAGGTGACGCACGGCGACGGGCTGGGCGGCTCGTCGTTCAACTACGGGTTTTCCCGCACGCCCGAACAAGAACTCATCACCATCGCCGCCGAGACGGCGCGCAACACCAAGATCGCCGTGCTGATGCTGCCGGGAGTCGGCGTCACCGACGACATCGTCATCGCCCGCGACAACGGCGCTTCGGTGTGCCGGATCGCCACGCACTGCACCGAAGCCGACGTGTCGGAGCAGCACTTCGGCCTCGCGCGCGAGCTGGGCCTGGAGACCGTCGGCTTCCTGATGATGGCGCACTCCCAGCCGCCGGAGTCGCTGGCGGAGCAGGCGCGGATCATGGTCGACGCGGGCTGCCAGTGCGTCTACGTGGTCGACTCGGCGGGCGCGCTGGTGCTGGAGCAGGTGGCCGAGCGGGTGTCGGCGCTCGTCGCGGAGGTCGGCGGCGAGGCGCAGGTCGGCTTCCACGGGCACGAGAACCTCGGCGTCGCCGTCGCCAACTCCGTCGCCGCGGCACGGGCCGGCGCGGTGCAGATCGACGGCAGCGCAAGGCGTTTCGGCGCCGGGGCGGGGAACACTCCGGTGGAGGCGTTCGTCGGCGTGTGCGACAAGCTCGGCATCCGCACCGGGATCGACTTCTTCGCCATCGCCGATGCGGCCGAGGACGTGGTGCGCCCGGCGATGCCCGAGGAATGCCTGCTGGACCGCTCGGCGCTGATGATGGGCTACGCCGGGGTGTACTCCAGCTTCCTCAAGCACGCTGCCCGGCAGGCCGAGCGCTATGGCGTCAGCGAGGCGGCGCTGCTGGTGCGCGCGGGCGAGCGCAAGCTCGTCGGCGGCCAGGAGGACCAGCTCATCGACATCGCGCTGGAACTCCAGCGGGATCGACACGAATAAGAACATGTTCTAGCCTGTGATCACTCGGGAAACGGGAGCGGCCGATGAAGGACAGTCGAGCAGTCGTCGAACGGGTGCGGGAACTCCTGCCGGTCCTGCGGGACCGCGCGCAGAAGGCCGAGGACGGCCGGAAGATCCCGGACGAGACCATCGCGGCCCTGCAGGAGGCGGGCTTCTTCGCACTGCTGCAACCGGAGCGCTACGGCGGCTACGAGGCCGACCCGCTGGAGTTCTACGGCGCGGTCCGGCTCATCGGCAGTGCGTGCGGCTCGACCGGCTGGGTGGCGTCGATCCTCGGCGTGCACCCGTGGCACCTGGCCCTGTTCCCGGAGCAGGCCCAGGACGATGTCTGGGGCGAGGACCCGGCGACGCGGATCTCGTCGTCGTACGCGCCGATGGGCAAGGCGACCGTCGTCGATGGTGGCTACCGGCTCAGCGGGCGGTGGAGCTTCTCCTCCGGCTGCGATCACGCGTCGTGGGTGTTCCTCGGCGGGCCGGTGCTGGGCGATGACGGCAAGCCGGTCGACTTCTGCACGTACCTGCTGCCGTTGGGCGACTACCGGATCGAAGACGTGTGGGACACCGTCGGCCTGCGCGGCACCGGCAGCAACGACATCGTCGTGGAGGACGTCTTCGTCCCGCAGCACCGGGCGCTGAGCTTCGTGTCGATGTCCAAGACGCAGTGCCCGGGACACCAGGTCAACACCGCGCCGCTGTACAAGCTCCCCTGGGGGACGGTGCATCCGTCGACGATCACCGCCCCGATCATCGGCATGGCCCAGGGCGCCTACGACGCGCACGTGGCGCACCAGGCCAAGCGGGTGCGGGCGGCGTACGCGGGGGAGAAGGCCAAGGAAGACCCGTTCGCGAAGGTGCGGATCGCGGAGGCGGCCAGCGAGATCGACGCGGCGTGGCTGCAGCTGACGAACAACCTCGCCGAGGAGTACGCGCTGGTGCAGGCGGGCGAGGAAGTCCCGATGTCGCTGCGGCTGCGGGCCCGGCGAGACCAGGTGCGCGGCACGGCGCGGGCGATCTCGGCGATCGACCGGCTCTTCGAGAACTCCGGCGGTCGGGCGCTGTGGTCGGGCACGCCGATCCAGCGGTTCTGGCGCGACGCGCACGCGGGCCGGGTGCACGCCGCCAACGACCTGGAGCGCGCCTACCTGATGTTCGGTTCCGGAGAATTCGGCATCCCAGTTAAGGACTCCATGGTATGACGGTCGATTTCGAGACGACGAGCCGGACCGCGAAGCTGCCGTCCGGATTGACCCTGCACTACCACGAGGCCGGCGACCCGTCGGCGTCCACAGTGGTCATGTTGCACGGCGGGGGACCGGGGGCTTCCTCGTGGAGCAACTTCTCCCGCAACATCGGTGTCCTCGCCGAGGACTTCCACGCCATCGCGGTCGACCAGCCCGGATTCGGCCGCTCCGACAAGCCGACCGAGCACGGCCAGTACTTCACGCACAGCGCGACCGCGCTGCTGGAGCTGCTCGACGAGCTCGGGATCGAGCGCGCCCACCTGCTGGGCAACTCGCTGGGCGGCGGCACGGCGGTGCGCTTCGCGCTGAACCACCCGGATCGCGCCGGGCGGCTGGTGCTGATGGGCCCCGGCGGCCTGAGCCTGAACGCGTTCGCGCCGGACCCGACCGAGGGCGTCCGCAAGCTCAGCGCCTTCGGCGCGCCGCCTGGCCCCAGCAAGGAGAAGCTCGCCGACTTCCTGCGGGCCATGGTCTACGACCAGTCGCTGATCACCGACGAGCTCGTCGACGAGCGCTACGCCGCCGCGTCGAGCCCCGAATCGCTGGCCGCGATGCGGGCGATGGGCGCGTCGTTCATGCACCCGGACACCTTCGAGGAAGGCATGCTGTGGCGGGAGGCGTACCGCCTGCGGCAGCGCGTCCTGCTGATCTGGGGTCGCGAGGACCGGGTCAACCCGCTGGACGGCGCGCTGGTCGCGCTGAAGCTGATCCCGCGCGCGCAGCTGCACGTGTTCGGCCGCTGCGGGCACTGGGCGCAGGTGGAGAAGTTCGCCGAATTCAACCGGATCGCCAAGGATTTCCTGCTCGACTGAGAGACCTGGTTTATGCGAGAAGGCGGCCGCAATTCCCGCAGGGGGGCCGCTACTCGCACCGCCACGCAAGCCACAATCAAGACGATCAATAGGAGGCCCGCGGTGGGCATTCGTTCGCTCGGTTACTTGCGCATCGAGGCGACCGACGTCGAGGCGTGGCGGGTGTTCGGCCTGAAGGTGCTCGGCATGGTCGAAGGCACCGGAGGCGACCCGGACGCGCTGTACCTGCGGATGGACGACTTCCCGGCACGCCTGGTGATCCTGCCCGGCGAGCAGGACCGGCTCGCCACGTCCGGCTGGGAGGTCGCCAACTCCGGGGAGCTGGACGAGGTCCGGGCCCGGCTGGAGAGCGCGGGCGTGCCGTACGAGGAAGGCACGGCCGACGAGCTCGCCGACCGCCGGGTCAACGGGCTGATCAGCTTCACCGACCCGTCCGGCAACGGGCTGGAGGTCTTCCACGGGGTGGCGCTGCAGCACCGCCGCGTGGTCAGCCCGTACGGGCACCGGTTCGTCACCGAGGAGCAGGGCCTCGGGCACGTGGTGCTGTCCACCCACGACGACGAGGCGGCGCTGCGGTTCTACCGGGACGTGCTGGGCTTCCGGCTGCGCGACTCGATGCGGCTGGCGCCGGAACTGGTCGGCCGGCCCGCGGACGGGGATCCGGCCTGGCTGCGGTTCTTCGGCTGCAACCCGCGCCACCACAGCCTGGCGTTCCTGCCGATGCCGACGCCGAGCGGGATCGTGCACCTGATGGTGGAGGTCGCCGACGTCGACGACGTCGGGCTGACCCTGGACCGCGCGCAGCGGCGGAAGGTGCCGATGTCGGCGACGCTGGGGCGGCACGTCAACGACCTGATGCTGTCGTTCTACATGAAGACGCCGGGCGGCTTCGACGTCGAATTCGGTTGCGAGGGCAGGCAGGTCGAGGACGAGGACTGGATCGCCCGCGAGAGCACGGCGGTCAGCCTGTGGGGCCACGACTTCAGCGTCGGCGCCCGGCCATGACCGGCGACGAGGCACGGGTGTCACTAGCCCCGGAGCCGGCGGTGTTCCGGCGGGTGCTGGGGCACTTCGGCACCGGCGTCACGGTGGTGACGGGGACGGACGGCGAGCGGCCGGTGGGCTTCGCCTGCCAGTCGTTCGCGGCGCTGTCCCTGGACCCGCCACTGGTCCTGTTCTGCCCGGCCCGGACGTCCCGGGCCTGGCCGGTGCTGGAGCGGGCGGGGCGGTTCTGCGTCAACGTCCTGGCGGAGTCGCAACGACCGGTCAGCACGGTGTTCGGCCGCAGCGGCGACGACAAGTTCGCCGGCCTCCGCTGGCACCCGGCCCCGTCGGGCGCCCCGATCCTCGACGGCGTGCTGACCTGGATCGACTGCGACATCGAGGCGGTGCACGAGGCGGGCGACCACTACATCGCCATCGGCCGCGTCCGGTCCCTCGGCGAAACCGACGCCGGCGCACCGCTGCTGTTCTACCGGGGTGCCTACGCGGGCCTGGCCCCGACGCCGCAGGCCCCGCCAACGGATCTCGACCTGTTCCTCACCACGATCCACCCCGACGACTGGCTGTAACACCAGAAGCGAACGGCCCGTCCACTCCGCCTATCGAGACGAACGGCCCGTTCACCTCGGTCCGATTCGTGCCAGCCGGTATTGGATGAAGTGAACGGCCTGTTCACCTTGGCTATTGAGGTGAACGGGCCGTTCACCTCGGTCTGATTCGTGCCAGCCGGTATTGGATGAAGTGAACGGCCTGTTCACCTCGGCTATTGAGGTGAACAGGCCGTTCGCTTCGGCTTCTTCAGCGCAGCCGTTCGATGATCGTGCCCGTGGCCAGGGCTCCGCCGGCGCACATCGTGATCAGCGCCGTCGTGGCGTCGCGGCGCTCCAGCTCGTGCAGGGCCGTGGTGATCAGCCTGGCTCCGGTGCTGCCGACCGGGTGGCCGAGCGCGATCGCGCCGCCGTTGACGTTGACCCGGTCCAGGTCCGGTTCGTGCACCGTCGCCCACGACAGCACCACCGAGGCGAACGCCTCGTTCACCTCGAAGACGTCGATGTCCCCGAGCTTCATGCCGCTGAGCTCCAGCACCCGCTGGGTGGCCTGCACCGGCCCGTCCAGGTGGTAGTACGGCTCGCCGCCCACCAGGCACTGCGCGACGATCCGGGCGCGCGGCCGCAGGCCGAGCTCGGCGGCCCGGTCGGAGTCGGCCAGCAGCACGGCCGCCGCGCCGTCGGAGATCTGCGACGACGTCCCGGCCGTGTGCATCCCGTTCTCCAGAACGGGTTTCAGGCCGCCGAGGGCCTGCATGCTGGTTTCGCGCAGGCCCTCGTCGCGGGTCACCGGGTCACCGCCGGGAACGCGGACCGGGACGATCTCGCGGTCGAAGCGCCCCTCCCGCCACGCCGCCTGCGCTCGGTCCTGGGAGCGCAGGCCGAAGGCGTCCAGGTCCTCGCGGGTGATGCCGCGGCGCGCGGCGATGCGGTCCGCCGCCTCGTACTGGTTCGGCAGGTCGATGTCCCAGGTGTCCGGCCGCGGCATGCCCACGTCGGTGCCGAGGTTGCTGCGCAGCGGCACGCGGCTCATCGCCTCGACGCCGCAGGAGATGCCGACCCGCACCGCGTCGACGGCGATCAGGCCCGCGACGAGGTGCGTGGCCTGCTGCGCCGACCCGCATTGCGCGTCGACCGTGGTGCACCCGACCTGGTGCGGCAGGCCGGCGTTCAGCCACGCCGTGCGGGTGACGTTGTTCGACTGCTCGCCGGCCTGGGTCACGCAGCCGCCGATCACCTGGTCGGCCTCGGCGGCGTCGATGCCGGCGCGGTCGAGCAGGCCGCGTTGCGCGGCGCCGAGGATCTCGGCGGCGTGCAGCCCCGAGAGCCGGCCGCGGCGCTTGCCGATCGGCGTGCGGACCGCTTCCACGATCACCGGATTGCCCACCTGGATCTCCTCTCGCACGGTCTTCGACGTCAAAACTAGAACACGTTCTGATTCCTTTGCAAGAGTTCGGATCAAGCCTGGTCGAAAGTGCGTTCTCTTGCACGATTCAAGGTTAGTTACAGGGGTTTACTGAATCTTGGAAGTGTGGTTCTCTTGCTTAGAACTCGTTCCAATTCTTCGGTCGGATCTCGCGCCGCTGTAGGAGGTATCCGTGGTCGCACCGCGCATTCCGGAGGGCTTCGACTTCACCGATCCCGACCTGCTCGCCGAACGGCTGCCGCTGGCCGAGTTCGCCGAGCTCCGCCGCACCTCGCCGGTGTGGTGGAACCAGCAGCCCGACCGTCGCAGCGGGTTCGACGACGGTGGGTTCTGGGTGGTCAGCAGGCACGCCGACGTCAAGGAGGTCTCCCGGCGCAGCGATGTGTTCTCCACCTGGGAGAACACCGCCGTGATCCGGTTCAACGAGGGCATGAGCCGCGAGCAGATCGAGCTGCAGCGGTTCATCATGATCAACATGGATCCGCCGCAGCACACCAAGCTGCGCAAGATCGTGCAGCGGGGCTTCACGCCGCGGGCCATCAACAGCCTGGAGGCCGCGCTGCGCGACCGGGCGCAGCGCATCGCCACCGAGGCGCGCAAGCGCGGCACCGGCGACTTCGTCACCGACGTGGCCTGCGAGCTGCCGCTGCAGGCGATCGCGGAACTGCTCGGGCTGCCGCAGGAGCACCGCAGGGAGATCTTCGACTGGTCGAACCAGATGATCGGCTACGACGACCCGGAGTACGACATCCAGCCGGAGGTCGCCGCCGCCGAGATGCTCGGCTACTTCGCGAACATGGCCGAGGAGCGCCGCGGCTGCCCGATGGACGACATCGTGACCAAGCTCGTGCAGGCCGACATCGACGGCAACGCGCTGACCGCGGACGAGTTCGGTTTCTTCGTGATCCTGCTGGCGGTGGCGGGCAACGAGACCACCCGCAACGCCATCACCCACGGCATGCTCGCGTTCATGGACAACCCGGACCAGTGGGAGCTCTACAAGGAGCAGCGCCCGTCGACGGCGGCCGACGAGATCGTGCGCTGGGCGACGCCGGTGGTCGCGTTCCAGCGCACCGCGACGGCGGACGTCGAGCTCGGCGGCGTGGAGATCAAGAAGGGTCAGCGGGTCGGGATGTTCTACAGCTCGGCGAACTTCGACCCGGAGGTCTTCGACGAGCCGGAGCGCTTCGACATCACCCGCGACCCGAATCCGCACGTCGGCTTCGGCGGCAACGGCGCGCACTACTGCCTCGGCGCGAACCTGGCGCGCCTGGAGATCGACCTGATCTTCAACGCGATCGCGGACCACATGCCGGACATCAAGCGGGTGGGCGACCCGCGTCGCCTCCGCTCCGGCTGGCTCAACGGCATCAAGGAAGTCCAGGTCCAGTACACCTGATCGAACGCGCGACACCCCCGGCCGGGAAGTTCCGGCCGGGGGTGTCGCAATCCGATTTCGCCTGGAATCGGGAACTTCGGTGCCCGGGCCAACCGGTCAGGTCTCGGGCCCGCCGGGTGAAGTCGGCGAGCGCGTCTCCGGGAATCGGGCTGAGCGGCGGCGTCAGTTCGCCTGGCGGATGGTGGCCATCGCGCGGTCGAATTCCCAGAACGCTCGCATCGAGCGGATCAGGCCGGCGTCGTCGACGTGGTAGACGAACACGCCTTCGGCGTCCATCGCGTTGCCATCCGGGAGGAACGTGGTGACCCGGCCGACGTTGGCGGCTTCGCGGCCCGCCGCGAAGGAGTCGTCGATGTGGAACTCGATGCGGTCGGCCTGGGCGATCGCCAGGTCCCAGAAGGCGGCGATGCCTTCGCGGCCGTGGTGGCCGCGGCCTTCGGGATCGAAGACCGACGGGCCGACCGGGTCCTCCACGACGCCGTCCGGCGCGAACAGCGCCACCCATTCGTCCTTGGCGCCGCGCGCCACCGCGCTCATCGATGCCAGCGCCGCTTCGCGCGCCGGGTGCGGCTCGCGGGTCGCCGCCCAGTGCACGCCCTTGCTGTCCACGTCCACGTCCTGCCTCCTGATCCGGTCCGTGTCGGTTTCGCGCGAAAACGGCCGGGTGAACGTCGATTCCTCGCGAAATTGCGCCCGGGTCGCGTCACACGTTGTTGATCACGTTACCGGCGAACTTGGCGATCGACGACTGCTTGGTGCTCAGGTCCGCGTCGAAGCCGTGGCCGTCGAACAGCCAGGGGACCACGATCGCGTCCGTCACGCCGATCTCCGCCTGCTCCCGGTAGCCGTCGACGCCGAAGCGGTCCACGCAGACCGCCTGGATCTCGAACGGCTCACCGGCTCGCCCGCACTCCGCGCGCAGCTCGGCGAGCCGGCCGATGGTGCTGCGCAGGTCGTCGATGCCCATCATCGCCGATGCCCAGCCGTCTCCCACCCGGGCCGCCCGGCGCAGCGCCGCATCCGTGTGCCCGCCGACGTAGATCGGCACCGGGCGCGCCGGTGCCGGGCTCATCTGCAGGCGGTCGAAGTCGAAGAACTCGCCGTGGTACTCCACCATTCCGCCGCCGAGGATCAGCCGCAGGACCTCGATCGCCTCGTCCACCCGCGCGCCGCGCTTCGCGTACGGGGCGCCGCACCACTCGAACTCCTCCGGCGCCCAACCGAGCCCGATGCCCAGGCCGAACCGGTCGCCGGTGAGCACCGCGACCGACGCCAGCTGCCGCGCCAGCAGGACCGGATTGCGCGGCCCGAGCTTGAGGACCGACGTGTAGAACCGCAGGCGCGAGGTCGCCGCGCCCATCGCCGCGGCGGCGATCAGCGGGTCCGCCCACGGCGTTTCCGCGGTCCACATCCGCGAGCCGTCCGGGGTGTACGGGTAGGCCGCCGAGACCTGTTCGGAGTAGAACAGCGAATCCGGCAGGGCGACCGAGTCGAAGCCGCATTCCTCGGCGGTGCGGGCCAGCTCGGTGAGCTGGTCGAGCGGGCTCATCGCAACGGACAGCGTGAACTTCATCGTTCCCCCGGTTTCTGGGCTCCGACGACCCACATCGAGAAGTACTGGGAGCCACCCCCGTAGGCGTGGCCGAGCGCGGTGCGGGCGCCGTCCACCTGGTGCTCGCCCGCCTTGCCGGTCACCTGCATCGCCGCCTCGGCGAACCGCAGCAGCCCGGACGCGCCGATCGGGTTCGACGACAGCACGCCGCCGGACGGGTTGACCGGCAGCCGCCCGCCCAGCGCGGTTTCCCCGGCCTCGGTGAGCTTCCAGCCCTCACCGGCGGCCGCGAAGCCGAGGTTCTCCAGCCACATCGGCTCGAACCAGGAGAACGGCACGTAGATCTCCGCGGTGTCCACTTCGGACAGCGGATCGGTGATGCCCGCCTGCTTCCACAGCGCCGCGGCCGCGTCCCGCCCGGCCTGGGGGTTCACCTGGTCGCGCCCGGCGAAGGTGGTCGGCTCGGTGCGCATCGCGGTGGCGTGGATCCACGCGGCCGGGCCGCCCGCCGGTTCGTCGCCGATGATCACGGCGCACGCGCCGTCGGAGGACGGGCAGGTCTCGTCGTAGCGGATCGGATCCCACAGCACCTGCGAGGCCAGCACCGATTCCAGCGTGATGTCGTCCTGCTTGAGGTGCGCGTACGGGTTCCGGGCGCCGTTGCGCCGGTCCTTCACCGCGACCATGGCGCCGATGTGCCCGGGCGCCCCGGAGCGGCGGATGTAGGAGCGGACGTGCGGGGCGAAGTAGCCGCCCGCGCCCGCACCGACCGGCATGGTGAACGGCGGCACGATCGACAGCGCCCACATCGCGTTCGACTCGGACTGCTTCTCGAACGCCACCGCGAGCACCCGGCGGTGCACGCCGCCCTGCACGAGGCTGGCCGCGACGTTGCCGGTCGAGCCGCCCACCGATCCGGCGGTGTGCACCCGCAGCAGCGGTTTGCCGGTGGCGCCGAGGGAATCGGCGAGGTGCAGCTCCGGCATCATCACGCCCTCGAACAGGTCGGGCGCCTTGCCGACCACGACGGCGTCGATGTCCGGCCAGTCCAGGCCCGCATCGGCCAGCGCCCGCTCCGCGGCCTCCCGGCACAGCCCGGCGATCGAGACGTCCAGCCGCTTGCTGGTGTGGTGCGTCTGGCCGGTCCCGAGGACCGCCGCCGACCGCTTGCCCATCAGGACCTTCCCTCCATCACGCAGACCAGGTTCTGCTGCAGCGCCGGTCCGCTGGTCGCGTGCGCCAGCACCCGCCCGGCCCGCCCGTCCATCACGCGCGCCGCGGCCTCGCCGATGCGGGCCAGACCGGCCGCGAACATCGGATTGCCGCAGAGCGCGCCGCCGGAGGGGTTGATCGCGACCGAGTCGTCGAGCCCGATCGCCCGGCGCAGCAGGATTTCCTGGTGGGTGAACGGCGCGTGCAGTTCCGCGACCTCGACGCCGTCGGCCCCGGCGGCTCGCGCCGCGGCGGTGGTCGAAGCAGACCGGCGCAGGTCGCGGGAGCCGAGGCTGCCCGACTCGACGCGGTGCTCCAAACCGGTTATCCAGGCAGGCCTTTCGCGGATCTCCCGGGCCCGGTCCGCGCTCGCCAGGACGACGACGGCGGCGCCGTCGGAGATCGGCGCGCAGTCGTGCGCGCGGAGCGGATCGGCGATGTAGGGCGCGCCGAGCAGATCCTCGGCGTCGACCGATCCGGACACCTGTGCTCTGGGGTTTTCCGTTGCCGCTGCGCGACTTCGCGCGGCCACGGCCGCCATGTCGCGCTCGGTCCAGTCGCCGGCGTCCAGGCCGAGCCGGGCCTGCAGCCCGGCGATGCTCACCGAGTCCGGCCACAGCGGCGCGACCGAGTAGGGATCGAGCTGCAGCGCGAGGGTCCGGCGCAGGTCGCCCGCCGAGGACTTGCCGAAGCCGTAGACCAGGGCCGTGTCGACCTCGCCGGTGCGGATCTTCACCCACGCCTCGTAGAGCGCCCACGCCGCGTCCATCTCCACGTGCGACTCGTTGATCGGCGGGAACGCGCCGATGGCGTCGACCGCAGCGATGAACGAGAACGCCCGGCCCGCGAGGTAGTCCGACGACCCCGAGCACCAGAACCCGATGTCCTCCTTGGCGAGCCCGGTTCCGGCCAGCACTTCGCGGAAGATCGGCACCAGCATCTCGACGCCGTTGGTGGTGCCCCGGGTGGCGCGCACGTTCGGTGCCTGCGCGAACCCGACGACGGCTACGTCTGTCACGGCGGACTCCCGGGGGTTCAGAGGTGTTGGGCGTAGGACTCGAACGGCGCATCGGGCTCGCCGGTCGGTTCGAAGTGGTCGATGTTCTGCAGCGTGTGGTCCCACTCCTCGCGGGGTTTCCACACCGCGCGCACCCGCATCCCCATCCGGACCTCGTCGGCCGCGCAGCCGAGCACGAGGTGCAGGAACGCGATGTCGGCGCCGTCGAGCAGCACGTACGCGGACACGTACGGCGGCTTGATGCGCTGGCCCAGGAAGGGGACGTTGACGATGCAGAAGGTGGTCACGATCCCGGTGTCGGGGAGCTCGACCTCTTCCTCGGTGGGCACCCCGTCCGTCGGGCACGCGCCGCGCGGCGGGATGTAGACCTTCGCGCACGCCGGGCAGCGCTGGCCGAGCAGCCGCCCTTCGGCGAGGCCCCGCAGGTACCGGCTCTCCTCGGGGGACGCCGAGTGCCGGTAGTGCAGGTGCACCGGGGAGGTCAGCGTGGTGACGGGTTCCGCGCCCTCCGGTTCGTCGCGCTCCGAACCGCTCACGACGTCGTGCGCCGGTTCGAAGCAGGCGATGTCGCGGATGCCGTTGCCGAGTTCCTCGGCCCAGCGGACCCGCACGCGCATCCCGGTGCTGATCTGCTCCGGTGTTGGCACGTCGACGGCGTGCAGCATCGGCGTGTCCGCCCCGTCCAGCAGGACGAACGCCCAGGCGAACGGGCGCTGGAGCGGCTGGCCCTCCATCGGCTCCGGCATCCACGTCCAGCTGACGACGGTGCCCTGCGTGCCGACCGGCACGAATTCGTCGAGGACGGCGGCGGTTTCCGGGTCGTGCTCGACCGGCGGCACGTGCACCCGGCCGTCGCTGCCGCGGACTCCGACGATCCGGCGATCGCGCAGGGCGGTGGCGAACCGGCCGTGCACCGGCCCCAGGGATCGGGTGTAGTCGAAGCCGATTTCGAGAGGGGCGCTGAGTGGTTCCGGGAGCCCAGTCACGCACTGAAGTGAAACATGTTCTCGATTTTGGGGCAATATCCGGGCAGGATGACCCGGGAGGATTCGTCAGCAGTGCCGCCGGACGAGGAGGTTCGCGGATGAAGATAGGGCTGCAGCTCGGATACTGGGGTGCGCAACCGCCGTCGAATGCGGAAGAACTCGTTCTCGAAGCCGAGCGCGCGGGATTCGACGGGATCTTCGCGGCGGAGTCCTGGGGATCGGACGCGTTCACGCCGCTCGCCTGGTGGGGCTCCCGGACGAGCCGGGTCCGGCTGGGCACCTCGGTCGCGCAGCTCTCCGCGCGCTCGCCGGCCTCGTGCGCGATGCACGCGCTGACGCTGGACCACCTCTCCGGCGGGCGCTGCGTGCTGGGGCTCGGCGTGTCCGGCCCGCAGGTCGTCGAAGGCTGGTACGGCACGCCGTTCGCGAAACCCCTTGCCAGGACGCGGGAATACGTCTCGATCGTGCGGCAGGTGCTGGCCCGCGAGGCGCCGGTGCGCAACGCCGGCCCGCACCACCCGCTGCCCTACGACGGGCCCGGCTCGCTCGGCCTCGGCAAGTCGCTGCGCCCGATCACCCATCCGCTGCGCGCCGACCTGCCGATCTGGCTGGGCGCCGAGGGGCCGCGCAACGTTGCGCAGACCGCCGAGATCGCCGACGGGTGGCTGGCGGTGTACTACTCGCCGCGCATCGCCGCGACGTACGAGGACTGGCTGGCCGAGGGATTCGCCCGGCCGGGCGCGCGCCGCAGCCGCGAGGAGTTCGAGATCGCGGCCAGCTGCCAGGTGGTCGTCACCGACGACCCGGCGGCGGAGCGGGCGCGGCTGAAGCCCTCGCTGGCCCTCTACATCGGCGGGATGGGCGCGCCGGGCATGAACTTCCACGCCGAGCTGTTCCGGCGGATGGACTACGGATCCGCCGTCGACGACGTGGAGCGACTGTTCGCGGCCGGGCGGCGCGAGGAGGCGGTCGCGGCGGTGCCGGACGAGATGGTCGACGACATCGCGATCATCGGCGACGCCGAATCGGTGCGCAGCCGGGTCCGGGAGTGGGAGCGGGCCGGGGTGGACACGCTGCTGGTCGGCTGCCGCGAGACCGGGCACCTCCGCGGTGTCGCGGACGCGCTGGGGCTTGCCGAAAATCTGTAACGGGTTCTAGTTTGTAGGTCGCGCGGGTCGGCGTGCGGAGTCGTGAGTGCTGAGTCCGGTGAGAACCGGCTTCAGCGCTCACGACACCTCGCCCACCGCCGCGCCCTGCTCAGTACTCCGATTCCCGCGTCATCGTCGACAGGAGTCCGCCGTGTCCGACATCGGGCTGTGGAAGATCGCCGAGCAACAACCGAACCGGACGGCCGTGATCGCACCGGACGGAAGGGCGGTCGGCTACGCCGAACTCGCCGCCGCCGCGGACCGCTACGGACGCGGCCTGCAGAGCAGGGGTCTCGAGGCCGGCGACAGCATCGTCCTGATGCTGCCCAACGGCGATGACCTGCTCGCCGCGTACTTCGCGGCGCTGCAATGCGGGCTGTACGCGGTGACGGTGAACTGGCACCTCGTCGGTGCCGAAGTCGCCTACCTGATCGAGGACAGCGGGGCGAAGGCCTTCGTGGCGCACGAGCGGTTCGCCGAGACGGCTGCGGATGCCGCCGCGCGCAGCGGGCTTCCCGCGTCGGCCCGCTTCGCGGTCGGCGAGATCCCGGGATTCCAGGCCCTTTCCGGGCTCGGCGCGCAGGAGCCGCCGAAACGCCCGGAGGTGCGGACGACGGGCTCGCCCATGCTGTACACGTCGGGAACCACCGGTCGCCCCAAGGGCGTTCGGCGCCCGCTGACCGGGGCCGATCCGGACGAGGTTCCGGCCGCGGCGAAGTGGTTCTTCGGCATCTTCGGCCTGCAGCCGTTCGACGACCACGTGCACCTGTGCGGCTCGCCGCTGTACCACACCGCGGTGCTCAACTTCGTCAGCCACTCCGTCCAATTCGGACACACGGCGGTGCTGATGGACCGCTGGGACCCGGCGGAGATGTTGCGGCTGATCGAACTGCACCGCGTCACCCACACGCACATGGTGCCGACCCAGTTCCACCGGCTGCTGGCGCTGCCGCCGGAAGTCCGCGCGCGCTACGACGTCTCGTCGCTGCGCGCGGCGATCCACGGGGCCGCGCCGTGCCCGCCCGAGGTCAAGCGGGCGATGCTGGAGTGGTGGGGCCCGGTGGTGGTGGAGTACTACGCGGCGACCGAGGGCGGCGGCACCTCGATCACCGCGGCGGAGTGGCTGGACAAGCCGGGTTCGGTCGGCAAGGCGTGGCCGGGCTCGACGGTCAAGGTGCTCGGCGACGACGGCGCGGAGCTGCCGGCCGGCGAGATCGGCACCGTGTACATGCGGATGGGCGGCTCCAGCTTCGAGTACCACCGGGACGCGCAGAAGACGAAGCAGGCACGGGTGGGCGACCTGTTCACCATGGGCGACGTCGGCTACCTCGACGAGGACGGCTACCTGTACCTGTGCGACCGCAAGAGCGACATGATCATCTCCGGCGGGGTGAACATCTACCCGGCGGAGATCGAGAACGCCCTGTCGGTGCACCCGGAGGTCGCGGACGTGGCGGTGTTCGGCGTGCCGCACGCGGACTGGGGCGAGGAGGTCAAGGCCGTCGTGCAGCCGGCCGACGGCGTCGAGCCGGGGGAGGAGCTGGCGGCGGACCTCATCGCCTTCGCCCGGGACCGGCTGGCGAAGTTCAAGATCCCGCGCAGCATCGACTTCGTCGCGGAACTTCCCCGCGACCCCAACGGAAAGCTCTACAAGCGAAAGCTCCGAGAGCCCTACTGGACCGACCGCGACCGAGCGATCTGACGCCCCAGTTTCAATTGAAACCACCGAACCACACACCACCGGACGCAAGTTTCAATGAGGTTTTTCCAACCTCGTTCTGCGTGGCGGTGCGGGTAGCGGAACCTCAGAGGCTCCCTGGTCTGTGGGTGCCCTGACTTATGTATGTCCAATACACGGCGTCAGGACCGTCCTCGCCAGGAAGCCTCTGAGAACCCGCGGCGGTGCGAGTGCCGTAGGTGGGCTATGCGCCTGCGGCGCATGCGACACCCCATCGACGTGCACCTTTGCGACCCGCAGCTGCGGGCCGACCAGGATGAAAAACGCTCAATGGAAACCACCGAACCACACACCACCGGACGCAAGTTTCAATTGAAACCTGCGTCCGATGGCGCCCAGAACCAGAGGTTTCCATTTTCATCCTGGTCTGCGGCGTCAGGCCAGGTCCCGAGTGCGCAGGGGTCGTGAGTGCCCATGGTCGCCATAGCAGCCGTGACCACTCACGACCCAGGACGCAGGCCATTCGCGTAGAGGATGAAAAAAGGTCATTGAGACCTGGCCCGGGGGTCCCCGGGATGGAGGTTTCAATTGAAACCGGGCACCTCCGGGTCCAGTTTCAATTGAAACCTGGGTTGGGTGGGTTCTGGGTTACTTGCCGCGGAACTGGGGCTTGCGCTTCTCCGCGAAGGCCCTGGGGCCTTCCTTGGCGTCCTCGCTGCCGAAGACTGCCATGCCGAGCCGGGCGTCCACCTGGAACGCCTCGTTCTCCGGCATGCCTTCGGTTTCCCGCATCGTGCGGAGGATCGCCTGCACCGCGAGCGGGCCGTTGGCGGTGATGAGGCCGGCCAGTTCCAGGGCCTTGTCGAGGGCCTGGCCGTCCGGGACGACGTGGCCGATCAGGCCCAGGTCCTTGGCTTCGGGCGCGAAGATGTGCCTGCCGGTCAGGAGGATGTCCGCCGCGACCGTGTACGGGATCTGGCGCGGCAGGCGGACCGCCGAGCCGCCCAGCGGGAACAGGCCCCAGCGCGCCTCCGACACCCCGAACCGCGCGCTCTCGCCCGCCACCCGGATGTCGGTGGCCTGCAGGATTTCCGTGCCGCCCGCCACCGCGGGTCCTTCCACCGCCGCGATCAGCGGCTTGGTCAGCCGCCGGCCCTTGAGCAGCGGTTCGATCACGGACATGTCCATGCCGCGGGCGGTGTCGCCGGGATGCGCCTGCGTCATCGCCTTCAGGTCGGCGCCGGCGCAGAACGCGCCGCCCGCGCCGGTCAGCACGCACGCCCGGATGTCGTCGTCGCCGTCCACCTCGTCCCAGGCCTGCCGCATGATCTCCAGCATCGGCCCGGACAGGGCGTTGCGGACCTCGGGCCGGTTCATCGTCACCACGAGCACCGCGCCGCGCCGCTCGACCAGGCAGTGGGGTTGCTCGACGACCTCGGTTGTCGACGTCATGGGAACCTTTCCGGTCGGTGTTGGGAATCGGCTCGCCGGATCACCCGTTCGGCCGCAGGGGGAACCTGCCGGACGGCAAGCCGGATCACGCTCCGCGAGCGGCTGTCCGGGGCTTGCAGAACGTGACAATGATTCGGCTTTTCGGGTTCTTGTCCAGAACGATAACACGTTCTACTTTCTCTGGGGTGGCATACAACATCGCAGATCTTTTCGAGCACGCCGTCGATCTGGTGCCAGATCGCGTCGCCGTGGTCTGCGGCGAGCGGCGGTTGACCTTCGCGCAGCTGGACCGGCGGGCCAACCGGCTCGCGCACCACCTCACGGCCCGCGGCCTCGGTCCGGGCTCCCACATCGGGGTCTACTCCCGGAATTCCATCGAGGCACTGGAAACCATGCTCGCGGCCTACAAGATCCGCGCGGTGCCCATCAACATCAACTTCCGCTACGTGCCGAACGAACTGCGCTACATCTTCGGCAACGCCGACCTCGCCGCCCTGGTGCACGAGCGCCGATACAGCGACAACGTGGCCAAGGTCCGGCCGGATTTCCCGGAGCTGCGAGAGGTTCTCGTCATCGAGGACGGCAGCGACGCCGACTACGCGGGGTACGGCGGCATCGAGTACGAGTCGGTGCTGACCGGCCGGTCCGGCGAGCGGGACTTCCCGGAACGCAGCGCCGACGACCTCTACCTGCTCTACACCGGCGGCACCACGGGCATGCCGAAGGGCGTGATGTGGCGCCACGAGGACGTCTGGCGGGTGCTCGGCGGCGGCATCGACTTCATGACCGGTGAGGCGATGCGCGACGAGTGGCAGCAGGCCCGCGCCGGCGCCGAGAGCGGCGGCCTGATCCGGCTGCCCGCCGCGCCGTTCATCCACGGCGCCGCCCAGTGGGCCAGCTTCGGCAACCTCTTCGCTTGCAGCGCAGTGGTTTTCGTGCCGCAGTTCGACGCGCACGAGGTGTGGCGGGCGGTCGAGCGGGAGCGGGTCAACGTGCTGGCGATCGTGGGCGATGCGATGGCCCGGCCGCTCATCGAGGCGTTCCACGAGGGCAACTACGACGCCTCGTCGCTGGTGGCGATCTCCAGCAGCGCCGCGCTGTTCTCGCCATCGGTGCAGCGCCAGTACCTCGACGCGCTGCCCAACGTGGTGATCACCGACTCGATCGGCTCCTCGGAGACCGGGTTCAGCGGCATCGGCGTCATCGGGCGCGACAGCGCGCAGACCGGCGGCCCGCGGGTCAACGCCGACGCCGACACCACGGTGATCAGGGACGACGGGAGCTTCGCGGATCCCGGCGAGATCGGGTGGCTGGCCCGCAGCGGGCACGTGCCGCTGGGCTACTACAAGGACGAGGAGAAGTCGCGGTCGGTGTTCGTCGAGATCGACGGCACCCGCTACGTCGTCCCGGGCGACTACGCGCGGATCGAGGACGACGGCACCGTGACGATGCTGGGACGCGGCTCGGTGTCGATCAACACCGGCGGCGAGAAGGTCTTCCCGGAGGAGGTCGAGGCCGCCCTCAAGTCGCATCCCGACGTGTTCGACGCGCTGGTCGTCGGGGTGCCCGACGAGCGGCTCGGCCAGCGGGTCGCGGCCGTGGTCCAGCCGAGGGCCGGCGCGACGCCGGGGCTCGCGGACCTCGACGCGCACGTCCGGGAGTGGATCGCGGGTTACAAGGTGCCGCGCAGCCTGTGGCTGGTGGACCAGGTCACCCGCTCGCCCAGCGGAAAGCCCGACTACACCTGGGCGAAGCGGCACACCGAGACGCACGAGCCGGCCGACGTGCGCAAGCCGTCGCGGCGCGAGACAGCCACCGAACCGAGCTGAGGATCTATGCGAACGAAGATCTGCGACACCTTGGGCATCGAGCATCCGATCGTCGGCTTCACGCCTTCCGAGCACGTTGCGGCCGCTATCAGCCGGGCCGGTGGGATGGGCGTGCTCGGCTGCGTCCGGTTCAACGACGCCGACGAGCTGGACGCCGTACTGGACTGGATGGACGAGAACACCGACGGCAGGCCCTACGGCGTGGACGTCGTGATGCCCGCGAAGATCCCCACCGAGGGCGCGGCGGTCGACCTGCAGGCCCTGATCCCGCCGGAGCACCGGGAGTTCGTGCAGCGGACGCTGGCGGACCTCGGCGTGCCGGAGCTCGCCGATGGCGAGCAGCAGGCGGACGGCGTGCTCGGCTGGCTGCACTCGGTCGCGCGGTCCCATGTGGACGTTGCGCTGCGGCATCCCATCCGGCTGATCGCCAACGCCCTCGGCTCGCCGCCGGTGGACGTCATCCGGCAGGCCCACAATCACGACGTGCTGGTCGCCGCGCTGGCCGGGAAGGCCGAGCACGCCAGTCGCCACGTCGACAACGGCGTGGACATCGTCGTGGCGCAAGGGCACGAGGCCGGTGGGCACACCGGCGAGATCGCCACGATGGTGCTGGTGCCGGAGATCGTCGACGCGGTCGGCGACCGGGCTCCGGTGCTGGCGGCCGGGGGAATCGGGTCCGGCCGCCAGATCGCGGCGGCGCTAGCGCTCGGCGCCGGCGGCGCGTGGCTGGGCTCGTACTGGCTGACGACCAGCGAATACCAGCAGATGCCGGGCAACACCGCGACGCAGCAGGCGCTGCTGGCGGCGGGCTCCAGCGACACCGTGCGCTCCCGGATCTACACCGGGAAACCGGCCCGGCTGCTCAAGACCCGCTGGACGGACTCGTGGGCGGCCGACGACGCCCCCGAACCGTTGCCGATGCCGCTGCAGAACATCCTGGTCAGCGAGGCGCACCAGCGCATCATGCGCTCCGGCGATCCGGGAGTGGTCTCGATGCCGGTGGGTCAGATCGTCGGCCGGATGAACCAGATCCGCCCGGTCGCCGACGTCATCGCAGACCTCCTCGCCGAGCTGGACGAAACCATCGCCACCCTCAACAAGCTCCGCTGACAGCCTGTATCCGGCTCGTTTTGCGTGGCGGTGCGGGTGGCGGAACCTCAGACGCCGTCTGGACTGTGGGAGCCCCGACTTACGTATGTCCAATACGCGGCGTCGGGGCTGTCCTCGCCAGACGACGTCTGAGAACCCGCGGCGGTGCCGGTTGCGAGGGTGGGCTAAGCGGCTGGCGCCGCTTCAAAGGTAAAAGCCCGTGCTACAAGGTATCTCGGCGCAGGGCCCAGAATCCCTCGTCCTCCGACAGGACGTGGAAGCTGGCCCCGCCGTATTCCCTGGCGTAGTCGCGCATCTCCTCGGCCGTCTTGTCCGGCTCGTAGACGGCGACGTAGTCCGGGACGAAACCCTCGGTGTTGCCGGGGAAGAAGACCCGGCAGCGGTCGGTGAGGTGCGCGATCGTGGGGCTGTTGGCCAGGACCGTGGCGCCGTCCGGGATCTGGCTCAGCACGCTCTCCGCGGCGACCGGGTCCTGGTCGAAGCGCTCGTCGTTGCTCTTGGTCAGCTGCCCGATCGGGAGCATCAAGCTGAGTGCGGCCGCCGCCGCCAGGACCAGCCCCGGCAGGTGCGAGGCGTAGCCCCGCAACCAGGACGGATGCGTCTCGCGCAGCCGGGCGATCGCGTCGACCATCGCGAGCGTGACGATCGGCATCAGCACGGCGTTGTAGTGCCAGTCCGTGCTCCAGTAGTGCTCCTCGACGGACGCGAACCGCCAGCCGAGCGTCGGGAGGATGACCAGCAGCACCGGCGAGCGGAGCGCGATCAGGCCCGTCGTCGGGATCAGGAGCCACAGCGTGGTGCTGAACTTCTCGTCCACGCCCTCCAGCAGCGAGGCGGGGAAGGGGGTGTCGCCGGAGATCTTGTCCCAGTACCGGTACGCGCCCGTCGGGCTGAACGAGGGGATGACCAGCAGCGTGACGCAGGCCCAGATGACGCCGAACAGCACGGCGCTCGCCACGGCGACCCGGGCGAACCGCTTGTCGTGCCTGGCGCACCAGGCCAGCACCAGCGCCATCGCCGCCGCGGTGAGGGCGAGATCGTCCTTGACCAGCACGAGCGGCGCGGTGAGCGCGAGCGCGCGCCACCACCGCTGCGCCAGCATCGCCTCCAGGGCGAAGGCGACGAGCGGGACGGCGAAGCAGATCTCGTGGAAGTCGAAGTCGACGGCCCGCTGCACGCCCCAGGACAGGCCGTAGGCGACGCCCACGGTCCACCCCCGGGTGCCGCCGAGCAGGCGGGTGGCGGTCCGGGTGACCGGCACGACCGAGAGCGCGAACAGGGCCGCCTGCGCGACGAGCAGCGTCTGGGCGGAGGGGAACAGGTAGTACAGCGGCGCGAGCAGGACCAGCACCGGGCTGAAGTGGTCGCCGAAGATCACGAACCCGGGGCCCAGCAGGTCCGCGACCGGCATCCGGCCCTCGGCGTAGGAGCGCACGACCTGTTCGAAGATGCCCAGGTCGAACGACATCGAGCCGTAGTTGTTGTAGCGGGACAACGACAGCCAGGCGTAGCAGCCGAAGAACACCGCCCACAGCAGGAACAGGACCGCCTGGTTCGACACCGCGCGGTGGCCGCGGGCCGCGGCGGTGGTGGGAACGGCGGTGGTGGTGCTCATCGGGACTCCGTCGTGATCGGGGTGCTGGGTGTGATGGGCGGGTTCGAGGCGGACGAGGACGGGACGACCGCCGTCACGGCGGACGTGGTGAGCGTCGGCGCCGGGCCGGCGGGGACCACGGGCTGCTGCTCGCGGCCGTCGGTGGTCACGGTGACCGCGACGGCTATCGCCACCACGGCGGCCGCGCCGGTGACCCCGGCGGCGATCTGCTGGCGCAGCAGCCGCCGCCCGCCGCGCTTGGTGATCTCGCCGGCGGGCAACGGAGACGCGTGCCGCTCGGCTTCGGCGGCGGCGCGGCGGAATGCCGCGCGCACCTGGTCTTCCGCCGCTTCGGCGGGCTCGAAGTGGTGGTCAGGCACCGTGGTCCTCCGCGCGCAACATGTCGTCCATCCGCGCCGCCACCGCGGCCCTGCCCCGTGCCAGGTGGGTCTTCACGGTTCCGGTGGACATCCCGGCCTCCTCGGCGATCTGCGCGACGGACAGGTCGCAGACGTAGTGCAGCGCCATCACGAGCCGCTGCCTCGGCGGTAGCTGCCGCAGGATCGCGGACAGCGTGAGGAGCCCTCCCGGGTCCGGCTCGTCCGCGACGGCCGGGCGCTGGCCGGCGAGCCGGGCCCACGCCTGCGTCGCGCGCTTGGCGCGGTGCCACCGGCTGATGGCCACCCGGGTGGCGGTGACGCGCACCCACGCCTCCGGCGCGCCGTCGTGGAGCAGCGCGCTCCGGTGCGCCCACGCCCGCGCGAATGCCTCGTGCACCACGTCCTGGGCTTCGTGGACATCACCGGTGACCAGGCACAGCTGACCGATCAGCCGCCTGGCCGACAGCGCGTAGAACTCCTCGAACTCTTCGACCGTCAAGACTCGCGTAACCCCCGTGCGGTGTCCCTCATGAACCCTGTACTCGGCTAGGACGTTCCGGGTTGACATCGCGGGAGGATTTCCGCTCCGATGTGATCACCATCACGTCTGCGCGACGCCTTGCAAGTCCACTTAGGACAGCGGATCGGCGCCGGGCGCGACTAGTCGCGGGGCTCGACGAGCGCTTGCAGCAGCTCGCGCAGGGTTTCCTGCTGCTCCGGGGAGAGCGGGGCGAGCGGGGACCGGGTGCTCAGCCGCCGGACCACGGTGGTCCGGCTGCGCCGGCCTGCCGGCGTGAGCACGATCTGCTTGGCGCGCCGGTCGGTCGGGTGCGGCCGGCGCTCGACCAGGCCCTGCTGTTCGAGCCGGTCCAGCACGAACGTGGCGTTGGATGCCTCGCAGGACATCCTGGCGGCGAGCTCTCGTGCCGTGATCGGTTCGGAGAGCTCGCGGAGCGCGACGACCTGCGACGCGGTCAGGCCCAGTTCCTCGGCGACGCGGCGCACGTGGACGTCGAGGGTCTGCGCGAACTGGTGCACCAGCTTGCAGACGTCCCGGTCGATCTGGCTGCTCGTCGACGGATCCCTCGCCATGGGTCGAGTCTAGCGGCGATGATTCGAACTGTGGTAGTTCTAATTCACATCATGTGAGTTCGAACTAATTGGGGGTTCCGTGCCGCTTCCCTTGCTGTCCCTGATGCTGGTCGTTTTCGGCTTCACCACCGGGGAATTCGTGATCGCGGGCATCCTGCCGGACGTCGCCGCCGACCTGTCGGTGTCGCTCCCCGCGGCGGGCCTGCTGGTGACGGCCTACGCGCTGGGCATGATCGTCGGGGGACCGGTGGTCACCGTCCTGACCGCGCGACTGGCCCGCAAACCGCTCATCGTCGGCCTCATCGCCGTGTCCCTCGCCGGGAACCTCGGTTCGGCGGTGGCGCCGGACTACCCGGTGCTCTTGGTGGCGCGGTTCGTCGCCGGCCTGGTCGTGGCCACGTTCTTCGCCGTCGCGATCGCCACCGCCGTCTCGATGGCCCCGGCGGACAAGCAGGCCTCGACCGTGGCGAAGGTGGCCCTCGGCATGAACCTGGGCATCATCCTGGGCACGCCGATCGGCACCTTCATCGGTCACGACTTCGGCTGGCGGGCGACGTTCGCGGCCGTCGCCGCGCTCGTCGGCGTCGCCTTGCTGCTGGTGCTGCGCTTCGTGCCCGCCCAGCCCGCGATCGCCACCGGGCCGGTCCTCGCCGAGCTGCGCGTGCTCGCGCGCCGCGACGTCCAGTTGGCGATCGGCCTCACCGCGGTGGGCAACGTGGGCGTGGTGACCGTCTTCTCGTTCATCACCCCGCTGCTCACCGACGTCAGCGGCTTCGCTGCCGGGGCGGTCCCGGTGCTGCTGCTGGTCTACGGGGCGGGCGCGGTGGCCGGGAACTTCCTCGGCGGCTGGCTGGCGGACAAGGCCCTGATGCCCTCGGTGGCCGGTCTGCTCGCCGTGCTGGCCGGGACCTTGGCGCTGTTCTGGCTGGTCGGCGGCATGCAGGTGCCCGCGGCGGTGCTGACGTTCGTGATCGGCGTGCTGGCCTTCGCGATCATCCCGGGCATGCAGGCCCGCGTGCTGGCCGCCGCCGGTTCCGCGCCCACGCTGGCGGTGGCGGTCAACGCCGCGGGCTTCCAGGTCGCCGCCGCCTTCGCCGGGTGGCTGGGCGGGCAGGTCATCGACAGCGGCCTCGGCCTGCGGTCGATCTACCTCGTCGGCGCCCTGCTCACGGTGGCCGGGCTGGGCATCGCGGGCTTCATGCTGCAGCGCGACCGCCAGCCGGCCCACCGCTGCTGACACCGAGAGACGAGGAATTTCCCATGAATGGCAAGAAGTTGAGCGGCAAGGTCGCGCTGGTGACCGGCGGATCGCGCGGCATCGGGGCGGCGACCGCCCGGGCGCTGGCGGCCGAGGGGGCGACGGTGGCGATCAGCTACGCCAGGTCCGGCGACCGAGCCGAGGAAGTGGTGGCGGAGCTCGACGGGGCCGCCGCGTACCGGGCCGACCAGGGCGATCCGCGGCAGGTGGCCGATCTCGTCGGAGCCGTGGCCGCCGACTTCGGGCGGCTGGACATCCTGGTGAACAACGCCGCGAGCTTCGTCCCCGGCCGGGTCGACGCCGATGCCGATCCGGCCGCCCTGGAGCGCCAGTTCGCCGTCAACGTCGGCGGGGTCACCGCGGCCATCCGGGCCGCCGCGCGGACGATGGGCGAAGGCGGGCGGATCATCACGGTCGGCTCCATGCAGGCCACCCGCGCCGGGTTCCCGGGCGTCGCCGACTACGTGTCGACGAAGGCCGCGATCACCGGCTACAGCAGGGGCGCCGCCCGGGACCTGGGGCCGCGCGGCATCACCGTCAACGTCGTCCAGCCCGGCTCGGTGGCGACCGAGATGAACCCCGACGAAGGGCCGTTCGCCGACGTCCAGCGCTCGGCGAACGCGTTGGGCCGGTTCGGGAGGCCGACGGAGGTCGCGGCGGCCATCGCGTTCCTGGCCGGGCCCGGCGCGTCGTTCATCACCGGCGCGGTCCTCGACGTCGACGGCGGCTACCTGGCCTGATCGGACACCGGGGAGTAGCGGGTGGTCGAACGGTGCCAGACCGGGTCCGCGGTTTCGCGGCCCTCCGCGGCGAGTTGGCGCTTGACGACCTTGAAGGTCGCGGTGCGGGGGAGTTCCGCCGCGAGCCGGACGTAGCGGGGCCACTGCTTGGGGCCGAGATCGGATTGGGCGGTGAGGAAGTCGTGGAGGGTCGCGGGGTCGAACCCGGGCGTCGCGACCAGCGCGGCCATCACCTGGTCGCCCACCTGCGGGTCCGGGATGCCGTACACGGCGGCCTCGGTGATCTCGGGGTGGCGCAACAGGATTCGCTCGATCGGCGCGGTGCCGAGGTTCTCGCCGTCCACCCGCAGCCAGTCGGCCGAACGGCCCGCGAAGTGGCAGAAGCCGTCCGCGTCCAGGTAGGCGAGGTCGCCGCTCCAGTACATGCCGTCGCGCATCCGCTCCGCGTCGGCCTCCGGGGCGTTGTAGTAGCCCGCGAACCAGCCCGAACCGGCGGTGTTGACCAGCTCGCCGATCGCCTCACCGGGATTGAGCAGGCGGCCGTCGGCGGAGAACTCCGCCCGGGCACAGGGTTTCCCGGTGTCCGGGTGGAGCACCGCGACTCCGTCGGGGAGCCTGCCCAGCGCGCCGGGCGGCGTGTCGGGAGTGCGGGCCACCGCGACGCCGCCCTCCGAAGAGCCGAAACCGTCGACGACGCGGCAGCCGAACCGCTCGCCGAACCGCGCCAGGTCCCGTTCGTTGCCCTCGTTGCCGTACACCACGCGCAGCGGGTTCTCGGCGTCGTCCGGCCGTTCCGGGGTGGCGAGGATGTGCGAGAGCGGTTTGCCGACGTAGTTGGCGTAGGTCGCGCCGAAGCGCCGCACGTCGGGCAGGAAGCCCGAGGCCGAGAAGCGGCTGCGCAGCGCGATGCCCGCCCCGGCGGCCAGGCCGACCGCCCAGCCCGCCATCAGGGCGTTCGAGTGGAACAGCGGCATCGACACGTAGGTCACGTCGTCGCCGGTCAGGCCGAACCGGTCGGCCAGCATCCGGCCGGGCGCGGCGATCTTGCCGTGCGTGCAGCGAACCGCCTTCGGCTCGCCGCCGGTGCCGGAGGTGAACACCAGGACGAGCAGATCATCGGGCGTCGCGGGCACGGGATCGACCGCGCTGCCGGCGTGCTCGGCGAGCAGCGCCTGCCACGGCGGCTCGTCGATGACCAGCAGCTCCGCCGCCCCGAGGTCGAGGCCGTCCAGCAGCTCCGCGTGCGCGCTGTCGGTGACGACCAGCTGGCAGTCCGCCAGCCGGACATCGCGCGCCAGCGCCGCCCCGCGCCGCGTCGGGTTCAGGCCCACGACCACCGCGCCGGACAGGGCCGCGCCGCCGAGCAGGAACACGAACTCCGGGACGTTGCCGAGCAGGACACCGACGTGGAAGGGGCCGGGGCGGCGCAGGGATTCCAGCAGCGAGGCGTACTGGGCGCAGGCGCGGACCTTCGCCGACCACGTCCAGGCGCGGTCCTCGAACCGCAGCCCGCAGCTGTCGTCGTCGGCGCGGGCGAGCAGGAGTTCGGTCACCGTCGGCGTCATGTCAGACCGCCAGGGCGTCGCCGAGCCGGCCCAGCTGGTCGGCCGCGCCGCCGAAGGAGAACTCGTTGCGCTTGGCCGCGACGAAGTAGCGGTGCAGCGGGTGGTCGACGTCGATGCCGACGCCGCCGTGCACGTGGACCGCGGTGTGGGCCACCCGGTGCCCGGCGTCGGCCGCCCAGAACTTCGCGGTGGCCACCTCGGTCGCGCACGGCAGCCCCTCGTCGACCCGCCACGCCGCCTGCCACAGCGTCAGCCGCACGGCCTCCACGTCGATGAACGCGTCGGCCAGCCGCTGCGCGACGGCCTGGAAGCTGCCGATCGGCCGCCCGAACTGCACGCGTTCGCGGGCGTACTCGGCGGTCAGCTCCAGCGCCCGTTCGAGGACGCCGACCTGGTGCGCGCAGGTGCCGATGGTGGCCCGGGTGAGCAGCCAGTCCAGCGCCGCCGGATCGTCGCCCAGCACCCGGTCGTCGCCGACCCGCACGCCGTCGAGCTCCAGCCACGCTTCGCTGTCGGCGTCCACGATGCGCTGCCGCTCCACCGACAGTTGCGCAGGTTCGACGAGGAAGACCCTCACTCCGTCCGATGTGGACGCGGGAACCAGCACGAGATCGGCGACCATGCCGGCCGGGACCGTGGTCTTGGTGCCGGTGAGCACCCAGCCGTCGCCGGCGCGCTCGGCGCGGCAGGCGGGATGGCGCGGGTCGGGGTTGTGCTCCTCGGTGAGCGCGGCGGTCAGCACCAGCTCCCCCTTCGCCGCCGGGACGCCCCAGCGCTGCTGCTGATCGGGGTCGCCGAAGCGGGCCAACGCCGCCGTGGCCGTGGTGATCGAGGCGAGGTAGGGCACCGGGGCGACCGCGCGGCCCAGCTCGATCAGCACGGAGCACTGCTCCAGCAGCCCGAAACCGCCGCCGCCGACGGAACCCGGCAAGGCCGCCGACAGCACCTCCGCCCGCGCCAGATCAGTCCACAGTGCACGGTCGAACCGGTCCGGCCCGCGCTCGACCTCGCGCAGCCGCTCGTTCGTCACGCGATCGTCGAGGATCTCCCTGGCCAGCCCGCCCAGATCGAGCTGCGCCTCGGTGCACGAGAAGTCCATGAACCCTCCCTAGGGGCCTTCACCGCGGCGAACGGTGATTCCGGTTCTTGCCGGAGTGATCGCTCACGAGTGTGGTGTGTGGGTCGTGCGTGCCGGTTCCCACTGGCACGATCGCTCACGACTAGCGCTTCGACGGGGGCAGGCCGAGGCCCACCGCGGCGACGATGTCCCGCTGCACCTCGTTGGTCCCGCCGCCGAAGGTCAGGATCAGCGACGAGCGGTGCATTCGTTCGATCCGGCCGCGCAGCGCCGCACCCCGGGAGCCCTGCCGCACGTACGCGGCGCTGCCCAGCACCTCCATCAGCAGGCGGTAGGCCTCGGTGGCGAACTCCGTGCCGTACACCTTGGTCGCCGACGCCGTGGCCGGCGCGGGCTGCTGCTCCGCGGTCGTCGCGATCTTCCAGTTGACCAGCTTGAGGAACTCCGCCCCGGCGTGCACGCGCGCCAGATGCCGCCGCACCCACTCCTGGTCCAGCACCCGGCGCCCGTCGGTGAGCCGCGTTTCCCGCGCCCACTCCTGCACCTCGTCCAGCGCCAGCCGCAGCGGGGCGGCGGAGGTGAGCGCGACGCGCTCGTGGTTGAGCTGGTTGGTGATCAGCGGCCAGCCCTCGTTCTCGGCGCCCACCAGAGCGGACGTGGGCACGCGGAGATCCTGGTAGTAGGTGGCGCTGGTGGACGGTCCGGCGACGGTGTGCACCGGCGTCCAGGAGAAGCCGGGCGCGGCCGTGGGCACGATCAGGATGCTCAGGCCGCGGTGCTTCTTCGCGTCGCGGTCGGTCCGGCAGGCCAGCCACACGTAGTCCGCGTACTGGATCAGGCTGGTCCACATCTTCTGGCCGTTGATCACGTACTCGGCATCATCGCGGTCGGCGGTGGTGCGCAGCGAGGCGAGATCGGTGCCCGCCTCCGGTTCGGAGTAGCCGATCGCGAAGTGGATCTCGCCGCCCGCGATCTTCGGCAGGTAGTGCGACTTCTGCTCCGGGGTGCCGAAGCGCATGATCGTCGGCGCGATGCTGTTGAGCGTCAGGAACGGCACCGGGGCGCCGGCGATCGCCGCCTCGTCGGTGAAGATCAGCTGGTCCAGCATGCTCCGGTTCTGCCCGCCGTACTCCTCCGGCCAGCCCAGCGCGAGCCAGCCGTCCGCGCCCATCTGCCGGACCAGCTGCTTGTAGGCCGCGCCGTCGCCGTAGTCGCCGTGCGCGGTCAGTTCGTCGCGGAGCTCCGGTGTCATGAGCTTGCCGAAGTAGCGGCGCAGCTCCTTGCGCAGCTGCTCCTGCTCGGGCGTGTAGGCGATGCGCATGCATCCCTCCTGCGTCGACGGGAGAGCGTGTGGAACATGTTTCACCAACCATAGTCCGGATGTGGCGAGGTGGTCGATACATCGGGCTGCCACGAGTGATTTTTCGCTAGCGGCGCGCCGCGTGCGGTCGTGAAAACCGGTTCTATGATGGCGCGGCGCTCGGATCGGTCCCCGAATGGAGCAGTCACCCGGGGCCGGGTGGCTCGTTGTGCGGGCTGGATGACCGATCGGTGTGGCTCGGATGGCGGGTCTGCGCGAATCGGTAGAACTGGTTGCAACGTCGGATATCAGCGGATTCGGCGAATATTCCCCGATCTGCTCCCCGGCTCTTGATTGCAAGTGAGAACACGTTCTAATGTGTCTTGGATAACAGTGCGGGCGATCACGGTGAGGTGGCCAACCGGTGGAGGCAGCGGTGCTCAAGGGGAAGCGAAATGGTCCGCCAGATCGTGACCTTCGACTGAGCCGGGAGGCGCGGTGAGCTTGGACGGGAAAGTCGCGATCGTCACCGGAGCAGGTGCGGGGCTCGGTCGCGCGGAGGCGCTGGCCCTGGCCCGGGCCGGTGCGAACATCGTGGTCAACGACGTGTCCGATGGTGCGGCGGCGGTGGTGGCCGAGATCGAGGAGCTCGGCGTCAAGGCCGTGGCGGTCGCCGGGGACATCTCCGACAGCGCCGTCGCCGACGAGCTGGTCGGCACCGCGGTGCAGCGCTTCGGCGGCTTGCACGTGGTGGTGAACAACGCCGGCGTGTTGCGGGACCGGATGTTGTTCAAGATGACCGAGCAGGAGTGGGACGACGTGATCCGCGTCCACCTGCGCGGCCACTTCCTGTTGTCCCGCAACGCCGCCGCGCACTGGCGGGACGAGTACAAGCAGACCGGATCGACCTGCGGCAGCGTGATCAACACCGCTTCGGAGGCGTTCCTGCTCGGCTCTGCGGGGCAGCCGAACTACGCGGCGGCCAAGGCGGGCATCGCGGCGCTGACCGTGTCCACGGCGCGCGCGTTGGGGCGGATGGGTGTGCGGGCGAACGCCATCTGCCCGCGGGCGCGCACGGCGATGACGGAGGAAGTCTTCGGCCCGGCACCGGAAACCGGCGTCGACCCGCTGTCGACCGATCACGTCGCGCCGCTGGTCGCCTACCTGGCCGGCCCCGGTGCGCAGGCGATCAACGGACAGGTCTTCGTGGTGCACAGCGGGATGATCGCGCTGATGGCGGCGCCCGTCGTCGAGCAGCGCTTCGACACCGGCGGTCCGCTGTGGACGGAGGACGAGCTGGCCGGCACCGTCGGCGCCTACTTCGCGCAGCGCGACCCGGAACGCAACTTCGCCAGCGCCGAACTGCTTTCCCTGCCCTAGCCATACCCACAGCCAAGAGAGTCCCCAGGCGAGGAGGAGCCAGATGGCCCTGACCGTGCGGCAGCATCTCGACGCCGCGGCGCTCAAAGACGGATTGCTGCTGGTCGACGGCGAGTGGCGGCAGGCCCGCGCGGGCCGGACCTGGACGCACCACCACCCGGCGACCGGCGAGGCGGTCGGCGACTTCGCCATCGCCGATGCCGACGACGTCGACGACGCGGTCCGCGCCGCGCGCCGGGCGTTCGACGAAGGCCCGTGGCCGACCATCCGCGCCGGCGAGCGGGTGCGGCTGCTGCGCCGCTGCGCCGACCTGCTGCGTGAGAACGCCGACGACCTGCGGGCCCGCCAGGCGCTGGACAACAGCGTGCCGCTGTCGTTCGGCACCGTCTACGCGGGATCGGTGGACGTGGCGGCCGACGTCTTCGACCACCACGCCGGATGGATCGACAAGGCGGGCGGCGACACGCTGCCGCCGTACCAGGGCGGCGACCACCTGGCGATGACCTTCCGCGAGCCGGTCGGCGTGGTCGCCGCGGTGCTGCCGTGGAACGCGCCGTTCCTGCTGTTCGCGCAGAAGATCGCGCCCGCGCTGGCCGCTGGGTGCACCGTGGTGCTGAAGCCGTCGGAGTACGCGACGTTCAGCGTGCTGCGGATGGTGGAACTGCTGCTGGAGGCCGGTATCCCGGATGGCGTGGTCAACGTCGTCACCGGCCCCGGCGACCCGACCGGCGAAGCGCTGATCACGCATCCGCAGGTGGACAAGGTGAGCTTCACCGGCAGCCGCGAGGTCGGCCGCCGCATCGTCGAGGCCTCCGCGGGCACCATGAAGCGCGTGTCGCTGGAACTCGGCGGCAAGAGCCCGGCCATCGTCTTCCCGGACGCCGACGTGGGCTTGGCGGGCATGACCGCGATGGGCATGGTCACCCTCGGTCTTTCCGGGCAGGCCTGCGTCGCGCACACCCGCGCGCTCGTGCACCGGGACGCCTACGACGAGTTCGTCGGCGCCGCCGAGCTGATCGCCGGCTCGGTCACCTACGGCGACCCGTTCGACGCGGGCGTGCTGTCCAGCCCGCTGATCAACCAGCGGCAGCTGGACCGGGTGCTGGGCTTCATCGACAAGGGCCGCGAGGAAGGCGCGCGGCTGGTCACCGGCGGCGGACGGCCGGACGGCGACCTCAGCGCCGGGAACTTCGTGCAGCCGACGATCTTCGCCGACGTCGACAACGCGATGACCGTCGCGCAGCAGGAGATCTTCGGCCCGGTGCTGACGGTCGTGCCGTTCACCGACGAGGACGAGGCGGTGCGGATGGCCAACGACTCCGAGTACGGCCTCGGCGCCGGGGTGTACACATCGGACGTCCGGCGGGCGTTCCGGGTGGCGAAGCGGATCCGCACCGGCACGGTCGGGATCAACGGGTTCCAGGTGGAGCCGCACCTGCCCTTCGGCGGCTACAAGCAGTCCGGGCTCGGCCGGGAGGGCGGCCGCTCCGCGTTCGAGGCGTACACCGAGCTCAAGACCGTGCTGCTGCCGCTGACCGACGAGTTGATGTGACATGCGGTTAGCGGACAAGGTCGCGATCGTCACGGGCGCCGCGCGCGGCCAGGGCGCGGCGACGGCGCGCCGCTTCGTCGCCGAGGGCGCCAAGGTGCTGCTGGCGGACGTGGCCGACGAGGCGGGCAAGGAGCTCGCCGACGAGCTCGGCCCGGCCGCGGTGTACCAGCACCTCGACGTCGGCTCGGAGGACGACTGGGTCGACGCGGTGCGGGCGGCGCGCGAGCTCGGGTCGGTGGGCGTGCTGGTCAACAACGCCGGGGTGCTGCACTTCTCGGAGCTCGCGGACACCAGCCTGGCCGACTACGAGCGGGTCATCCGGGTCAACCAGATCGGCACGTTCCTGGGCATGCGGGAGGTGATCCCGGCGATGCGCGAGGCGGGCGGCTCGATCATCAACGTGTCCTCCGTGGAGGGTCTGGGCGGCATGCCGCTGCTGGTGGCGTACTCGGCCAGCAAGTTCGCCATCCGCGGGATGACGAAGGTGGCCGCGATGGAGCTCGGCAAGCTGGGCATCCGGGTCAACTCGGTGCATCCCGGGGCGATCGACACCCAGATGATCCACGAGGCGGCGGGCGGCCAGGTCCCGATGGACCACGTCGGCAAGCGCGTCGCGCTGGGCCGGGTCGGGCAGCCGGAGGAGATCGCGTCGCTGGCGGTCTTCCTGGCCAGCGACGAGAGCTCTTACTGCACCGGCGCGGAGTTCACGGCCGACGGCGGCGCAACGGCAACGCACGCACTCGCCTGACCAGGCGAGAGGCAAGGGCATCCCGGACGGTTCCACACCCGATGGGGTGGGTTCCTCCGCAATTTCAATGGAAATCGAAGGTCCGATTTCCATTGAAATTGCGGGACCCCGGATCAGCGCGGATCGGGAGGTGAGCTGGTGGCAGTGCGGAGTGCTGGGGCGTTCGCGCAGGTCGGGCGGATGGCCACGCTCGGGTGGGAGGTGCTGCGGGCCGTGCCGCGGCGGCCCTTCCAGGTCCGCGAGTGCATCCAGCAGGCCTGGTTCTTCGCCAGCGTCACGATCCTGCCGACCGCGCTGGTGGCGATCCCGTTCGGCGCCGTCATCGCGATGCAGCTCGGGTCGCTGACGCAGCAGATCGGGGCCCAGTCGTTCACCGGCGCCGCCAGCGCGCTGGCCATCCTCCAGCAGGCCAGCCCGCTGATCACCGCGCTGCTGGTGGCCGGGGCCGGCGGGTCGGCGATGTGCGCCGACATCGGTGCGCGCACCATCCGCGAGGAGATCGACGCGCTGGAGGTGCTCGGGATCTCGCCGATCCAGCGGCTGATCGTGCCCCGCGTCATCGGCGCGGTGCTGGTCGCCCTGCTGCTCAACGGCATGGTCAGCGTCGTCGGCGTGCTCGGCGGCTACTTCTTCAACGTGATCCTGCAGGGCGGCACGCCCGGCGCGTACCTGGCCAGCTTCAACGCCCTCGCGCAGCTGCCCGACCTGTGGATCAGCGAGTTCAAGGCGCTGCTCTACGGGTTCGTCGCCGGCGTCGTCGCCGCCTACCGCGGCCTCAACCCGGCCGGCGGGCCGAAGGGCGTGGGCGACGCGGTCAACCAGGCCGTGGTGATCACGTTCCTGCTGCTGTTCCTGATCAACCTGGTGCTCACCGGGATCTACCTGCAACTCGTGCCCCCGAAGGGATTGTGAGCCGATGGCCGTCGTCGACCCGGTCGCCGCCCCGTTGCGGCGGCGGATCACCCGCGGGCCCGGCGACGCGCTCGCCGAACTGGGCTGGCAGCTGTCGTTCTACCTGCGCGCCCTCGCCCTGGCGCCCGTCGCGCTGCGCCGCTACTACCGCGAAACCGCCCGGCTGCTCACCGAGGTCGTGTTCGGCAGCGGCGCGCTGGCCGTCATCGGCGGCACGCTCGGCGTGATGATCGGCATGACCGTCGCGACCGGCGCGATCGTCGGCCTGCAGGGCTATTCCTCGCTGAACCAGCTCGGCACCTCGGCGCTGACCGGGTTCGTCGCCGCCTACTTCGACACCCGCGAGGTCGCGCCGCTGTCGGCGGGCCTGGCGCTGTCGGCGACCGTCGGCTGCGGGTTCACCGCGCAGCTGGGCGCAATGCGGATCTCCGACGAGATCGACGCCCTGGAGGTGATGGGCGTGCGGACGCTGCCATACCTGGTGACCAGCCGGGTGCTGGCCGGGGTCGCGGCCGTCATCCCGCTGTACGTGGTGGGGCTGCTCGGCTCGTACTTCGCGTCCCGGCAGATCACCGTGTGGTTCTACGGCCAGTCCGCGGGCACCTACGACCACTACTTCCACCTGTTCCTGCCGCCGGAGGACGTCCTGTGGTCCTTCGGCAAGGTGATCGTGTTCAGCATCGCGGTGATCCTGACGCACTGCTACTACGGCTACACCGCGCGCGGCGGCCCGGCTGGTGTCGGCGTCGCGGTGGGATGCGCGGTGCGCACCTCGATCGTGCTGGTCGCGGTGCTGGACTTCTTCCTCAGCCTGGCCATCTGGGGCTCCACCACGACGGTTCGGATCTCGGGATGAACGGCCGGCGGAGCAGGCGCCGCTACCAGGCGCTCGGAGTGGTGTTCCTGGTCGCGGCCGGGATGTTCGTCGCGGGCACGATCGCCATGTACCGCAAGGCGTTCACGCCGGTCGTGGCGGTCAGCCTCGAAACCGACCGGATCGGCAACCAGATGCGGGTGGGCGCCGACGTCAAGGCGCGCGGCGTGGTGGTCGGCGAGGTGCGCGGCGTGCGCGCCGAGGGCGACCACGCGGTGCTCGACCTGGCACTGCGGCCGGACCAGGCGGAGCTGATCCCGGCGAGCGCGTCGGCGCGGCTGCTGCCCAAGACGCTGTTCGGGGAGCGCTACGTCTCCTTGCACATCCCGGAGAACGCCGGCTCGCGGGCGCTGGCCTCCGGCGACGTCATCCCGCAGGACCGCAGCGGATCGGCGATCGAGATCGAGAAGGTGCTCGGCGACCTGCTGCCGGTTCTGCAAGCGGTGCAACCGGAAAAGCTCTCGACGACGCTGACCGCGGTGTCGCAGGCGCTGGACGGCCGCGGCGAGCAGCTCGGCGACACGCTCGTGCAGCTGGACGGCTACCTGGAGCGGCTGAACCCGTCGCTGCCGAAGCTGGAGTCGGTCATCGCGCGCATCGACGACGTGGCCGACACCTACGCCGAGGCCGCGCCCGACCTCGCGCAGGCGCTGTCCGACCTGACCACCACCAGCAAGACCATCGCCGAGCAGCGGCAGGCGCTGAACACCATGCTGGGCACCGTCACCGGCAGCGCGAACGACCTGAACCGGTTCCTGGCGCTGAACGAGGACAACCTGATCAACCTCACCGGCACATCGAGGTCCACTCTGGAACTCCTCGCCGAATACGCCCCGGAGTACCCCTGCATGCTCAAGCAGTTCGCGGACTCGATCCCGAACGCCGAGCGATCCTTCGGCAAGGGCACCGAGAACCCCGAGATCGCCAAGTTCACCATCGAGATCACCGGCAGCCGCGGCAAGTACCTGCCGGGCGTGGACACGCCGAAGTACCTGGACCAGCGCGGGCCGCGCTGCTACCCGTGGGTCGAGGCGCCGGACACCTTCCCGCAGTACCCGCCGGGCGGGCCGGTGCAGGACGGTTCCGTGTTCCCGGAGCCGCCGCGCGACCGCGACGAAGTGTTCCCGTGGAAGCAGAAACCGGCGTCCACCACGTCGCAGTCGGTGGCGAACACGCCTGCTGAGCGGGACCTGCTGTCGACGCTGCTGGCGCCGCAGATGGGCGTGCCGCGCTCGGACGTGCCGGACTGGAGCGGGCTGCTGGTCGGCCCGGTGTACCGCGGGGCGGAGGTGACGGTGAAATGAGGTCGATAGTCGCGCCGCTGGTCAAGCTGCTGATCTTCGCGGCGGTCACGATCACGCTCACCGGGGTGCTCGCGATGACCATCGCCGCCTCCACCTCCGGCTCCGCCGACTCATACCACGCGCGGTTCGCCGACGCCTCCGGCCTGGACGTCGGCGACGACGTGCGGATGGCGGGCGTGAAGGTGGGCCGGGTGACCGGGCTGGAGGTCGTCGACGGCAAGCACGCCCTGATCCGCTTCGACCTCGACGCCGGCCGGCGCCTCCCGCGCGACGCCGCCGCGACCGTGAAGTTCCGCAACCTCGCCGGCCAGCGCTACCTGGCGCTGGACGCGGCGCTGCGCGATCCGGCGGACGTGCTGCCGCCGGGCGGCGAGATCCCGCTGGAGCGGACCCATCCGGCGCTGAACCTCACCGCGCTGTTCAACGGGTTCAAGCCGCTGTTCCAGGCGCTTTCACCGCAGGACGTCAACCAGCTCTCGGGCGAGATCGTCCAGGTGCTGCAGGGCGAGGCGGGCACGGTGGACAGCCTGCTCGCCCACACCGCGTCGCTGACGTCCACCATCGCCCGCAAGGACGAGGTGATCGGCCAGGTCATCGACAACCTCAACGCCGTGCTGACCACCGTCAACGCGCGCGGCCCGCAGCTGGGCGAGCTGATCACCTCGATGCAGCAGCTGACCAGCGGATTCGCCGAGCAGCGGAAGCCGGTGGGGGAGGCCGTCGCCGCGCTCGGCGAGCTCTCCAACACCACCGCCGGAATGCTGGAGGAAGCGCGGCCGCCGCTGCAGAGCAGCATCGGCGAGCTCAACCGGGTCGCCGGCATCCTCAACGCCGAGCAGCCGAAGCTGGAGGCCGACCTGCAGAACATCCCGGAGCGGCTCAACGCGCTGACCAGGACCGTCAGCTACGGCAGCTGGTTCAACTTCTACCTGTGCCGGATCTCGGGCACGGTCGGGATCTCCGAGATCAACATCTCGATCCCGATCCTGCCGCTGCCGGCCTCGGAGATGCCGGAGAGGTGCAAGCCGTCATGAAGCGGTTGCGGGAGCGGAACCAGGCCGTCGTCGGCCTGGTCGCCGTCGTGCTCATCACCTGCGCCACGCTGGGCGCGTTCTTCGCCAAGGACCTGCCGGTGATCGGCGGCGGCACCACCTACGAGGCCTACTTCTCCGAGTCGGCCGGGCTCGCGGCGGGCAACGACGTGCAGATCGCCGGGGTCAAGTCCGGCGAGGTCACCGACGTCTCGCTGGCGGGAAACCGGGTCCTGGTGTCGTTCCGCGTCGACGGCGCGCAGATCGGCGACCGCAGCCGGGCGAGCATCGAGATCAAGACGCTGCTCGGCGAGAAGTACCTGGCGCTGCAACCGGAAGGCGCGGAGGAGCTCGCGGAGCCGATCCCGGTCGAGCGGACCGCCGCGCCGTTCGACATCCCGGACGCGCTCGACCAGCTCACCCGCACCGCCGACCAGGTCGACACCCAGCAGCTAGCGCAGAGCTTCCGCGTCCTGGCAGACACCTTCCGCGGCGCGCCGCAGCACATGGGCCAGGCGATCGACGGGCTTTCGCAGCTGTCGCAGACCATCGCTTCGCGCGACCAGCAGCTCACCGAACTGCTGCGCAACACCAGCGGCGTGAGCAAGATCGTCGCGGACCGCGACGATCAGGTGCAGCGGCTCATCTCGGACGGGAACCTGCTGCTGACCGAGCTGCAGCACCGCCGGGAGGCGATTTCGGCGCTGCTGATCGGAACCCAGCGGCTCTCCGACGAACTGCGCGGCCTGGTCGCCGACAACCAGCAGCAGCTGCGGCCGACGCTGGAGCAGCTCAACCAGCTGACCGAGATGCTGCAGCGCAACCAGGACGACCTGGGCCGCGTCGTGGCGGCGATGGCGCCCTACGTGCGCGGCTTCAACAACACGGTGGGCAACGGCCGGTGGTTCGACGGCTACCTGTGCGGTCTGTTCCCGCCCGCGATCAACGCCGGGCCGCTGCAGACGAACACGACGTCCTGCGAGATCCCGGTGCCGACCCGGCCCGTCGGAGGTGGCTGATGTCCAAAGTGGTCGGAATCGGATGCGCGCTGGCGCTGCTCGTCAGCGCGGGATTGTGGTGGCTGTTCACCGATCCCGGGAAGCAGATCACCGCGTACTTCGACCGCACCGTCGGGGTCTACGCCGGATCCACCGTGCGGGTGCTGGGCGTCGAGGTGGGCAGGATCGACGGCGTCGTGCCGCAGGGCGACGTGGTGCGGGTGGACATGCACGTCGACGACGACGTGCAGATCCCGGCCGACGTGAAGGCCGTGGTGGTCGCGCCGAGCCTGGTCAGCGACCGGTACGTGCAGCTCACCCCGGCCTATTCCGGTGGCGCCGAACTGGTTTCGGGCGCGGTGCTGGCCAAGGACCGCACCGCGACGCCCGCCGAGCTCGACGACCTCTACCGCAGCGCCAACGCGCTCGCGCAGGCCCTCGGCCCGGACGGCGCGAACAGCACCGGAGCGCTGTCCGAGGTGCTGTCCACCTCGGCCGCCGCGCTGGAGGGCAACGGCAAGGACCTCAACGCCACGGTGAAGCAGCTCGGCGACCTTGCCGGCACCCTGCAGGAGAACCAGGGCGACCTGTTCGCCACGGTCGACAACCTGAACACCTTCACCGCGACGCTCGCCGCCAGTGACCGGCAGATCCAGGAGTTCTACGGGCGGGTCGACGACGTCACCGGATTCCTGGCCGGTGAGCAGCAGCAGATGGGTGCCGCGCTGAGCTCGCTGGCCGTCGCGCTGGACGACGTCTCCCGGTTCATCCGCGACAACCGGGAACTCATGACGTCCAATGTGGACAACCTGACGGGCGTGACGCAGCAGCTGGTGGACCAGCGCCAGGCGCTGGCGGAGGTGCTCGACGTCGCACCGCTGGGCGCGACGAACTTCATCAACTCCTACGACGCGGCCTCCGGCAGCGTCACGGTCCGCGGCCACCTCAACGAGCTCACCCACCCGCCGGTGCTGATGGTGTGCAAGCTGATCCAGCACAGCATGCCCGAGCCGGTGCCGCAGGGCCTCAAGGACGCCTGCGACAAGCTCGCGCCGTACCTGGACGGCAAGCTGCAGCTGCCGTCGATCGGCGAAACCATGCACCACCTGCAGCAGGGCGAACTGCCGCCGCTGCCGCTGGTGGACGCCGCCCAGCAAGGAGGCCCCCGATGAAGCGGTTCGCGCCGGTGCTGCTGGCGGCGCTGCTGGTGTCCGGTTGCGGCACGGCGGGATTCACCGGTCTCTACAACGCTCCGCTGCCCGGCGGCGCGGAGCTGGGCTCGAACCCGTACCGGGTGACCGCGCACTTCGCCGACGTGCTCGACCTGGTGCCGCAGTCCAACGTGAAGGTCAACGACGTCGCGGTCGGGCGGGTGGAGCGGATCGAGCTGAGCCCCGACAACACCACAGCGCTGGTGCACATGTCGGTCAACGGCGACGTCCGGCTGCCCGCCAACGCCGACGCCCAGCTGCGGCAATCGAGCCTGCTGGGGGAGAAGTTCGTCGAGCTCACAGCACCCACCAGCGCGGCCGAGGGCGCGCTGGCCGACGGCGCGGTGATCCCGCTGGAACGCACCAACCGCAACCCGCAGGTCGAAGAGGTGCTCGGTGCGCTGTCGATGCTGCTCAACGGCGGCGGCGTGGCGCAGCTGCAGGACATCGTGCGCGAGCTCAACGGCGCGTTCACTGGCAACGAGGCGGAAATCCGTTCGCTGCTGGGAAATCTCAACGAAACGGTCACCCGGCTGGACGGGCAGAAGGACAACATCACCCGCGCCATCGACGGCCTCAACCGGCTCTCGTCGACGCTGCGCGGGCAGACCGACCAGATCGCGGGCGCGATCGACGGCCTGGGCCCCGGCCTGCGAACCCTGGAGGAGCAGCGCGGCCAGCTCGTCACCATGCTGCAGTCGCTGGACCAGCTCTCCGGCGTGGCGGTGCAGACCGTCAACCGCAGCAAGGACGACATGGTCGCCGACCTGCATGCGCTGGCGCCGACGCTGCAGAAGCTCGCCGAGACCGGCGACGCGCTGCCGGACGCCATCGCCTACCTCGCGACCTACCCGTTCCCGGAGTACGTCATGAAGCCGCTCAAGGGCGACTTCGTCAACGCGGACGTGCGGTTCGACCTGGACCTGAGCACGATCATGGAGAACCTCACCCGCTCCTCCGGCCCGCTGATCCCGATCCCCGGCCTCAGCGACGCGGGCCAGCCGGGACTGCGGCCGCCACCGCCGGCCCCGGCCCTGCCGCCGCTGCCGATCCCGGCTCCGCAGTCGATGCCGCCGGTCCCGGCCCCGATCCAGTTGGGAGGACGCTGATGTTTGCGCGGAAGACCAAGATCCGGCTGGGGCTGTTCATGGTGCTGGCGGTCGTGGGCATCGGCTACGCGGGCGGGCAGTACGCCGGGCTGGACCGCTACTTCGGCGGCAGCGGCTACACCGTGACGGTGCGGATGGCGGACTCGGGCGGGCTGTTCACCAATTCCGAGGTGACCTACCGCGGCGTCGCGGTCGGCCGGGTCACCGAGATGCGGCTCACCGACGCGGGCATCGACGTCGACCTGCACATCGACGACGCCGCGCCGCCGATCCCGGCGGGCGCCCGGGTCGCGGTGGCCAACCGCTCGGCGGTGGGGGAGCAGTACCTCGACCTGCGCCCGGAGCGCGACGGCGGCCCGTACCTGGCGTCGGGATCGGTGATCGAGCAGGAGCGCACCGAGTTGCCGCCGGCGCCGGAATCGCTGCTGGTCGACCTGGACCGGCTGGTCGGCAGCGTCCCGGTCGACGACCTGCGCACGGTCGTCGACGAGGTCGGCACGGCGTTCGACGGCACCGGCGGTCACCTGCAACGCATGCTGGACGCGACGAGTTCGGTGACGGCCGCCGCCGACCAGCACCTCCCGCAGACCACCGGGCTGCTGGCCAACAGCGACGTGGTGCTGCGCACCCAGCAGCAGCAGTCGGAGCAGATCGTGTCGTTCAGCAGCGGGTTGCGCGAGATCTCCGGGCGGCTGAAGGAATCCGACCCGGACCTGCGGCGGATCATCAACGGCGCGCCGGCGGCGAGCCAGGAGGTCGACGCGCTGCTGCGCAGCGCGGGCACGGATTTCGGCGTGGTGGTGGCGAACATGCTGACCACGATGCAGATCACCGACGTGCGCGGCCCGGCGATGGAGCAGATGCTGGTGGCGCTGCCGGTGATCTCGGCGTTCTCCCACACGCTGTCGCCGGACGGCACGGGACACCTCGGCCTGGTGCTGAACTTCTTCAACCCGATCGCCTGCACCAGGGGCTACGAGGGCACGCCCCGCCGCCCGGGAAGCGAAACGGCGCCGGGCCCGACGAACGAAGACCTGCACTGCGCGGAACCCCCGGGCAGCGTGATCAGCGTCCGAGGCTCCCAGAACGCCCCCCGAGCCCCGGTCCCGGACCCGGTAGCACCACCACCCCCGTTCGTGCCGTGAGCGCTGGCCGTGTGTACTTTGTGTCGCTATAGCAGCAGAAAGTACTCACGGGCCCAGACACCTCCGGCACCTTCTCGTCGGTCCTTGCCACCCCTCCCGCCGAAGCACCGCCATCACTTCGCGTGCCACCGCGCACGGGGTGCGGTCGACGTCTTGCCAGCCGTACACGAGCCGAGCCGTTCCGCTGAGCTCGGCATTGTTGTCCCGCCGCCGGTCGCGGAACGCGGTTTCGGCGTCGCTGTGGTAAGCGCGGCCGTCCAACCGGACGATCAGCGAGACGCCGATGCCGTCGTAGCTGCAGTCCTCAAGAAGCTTCCGCCCGAACGCGTGAACGGGCACCTGGCGCCGTGCGCGAGGAATGCCGTGAGCACGCTCGACGTCCAGGAAGTAGCGGGCCTCCAGCATCGACGTGAGCCCTTCGGCGAGCAGCCGAACCGCTCGATCAAGGGCGGAGCCGTAGCGGAAGGCCGGTCTTGCTGCCAGCCGGGCACGAATTTCGTCCGACCCGACCCGGTTCGCGGAGGCGACCGTCAACAGGGTGCGTTCGGCCGCCGCCTCGTCGGGTTCGGCCGTGGCCAGGTCGACAACGGTATCGGCACGCGACGTTCGCGGCGGATCGTGGGACACGACGATGTGCCGGAACGCGCGACTGCGGTGCACGACAACGCCTTCCTGCGGGACGGCCGACGTCCCGAACGGGACGGTGACGTGGATGGGTCCGTCATCGGGGGGTAGCCAGCCCCATTCCTGCGCGGCCGTGCGATGGCTGAGCGCGGCCGGGAGCTCGGCGTAGAGAAGGGCGGCGGCGAGCCGGGCTTTGCGCGGGAGCGGGCCGCTGAACAAGGCAATCACGCCACGATGGACGCGTTGCCAGCGGCGGGCCTCGATGTTCGCCCGGACCGTGGCGTAGCTGATGCCGAATTTCCGCAGCTGCTTGCACGTGAAGACGGTGTGCTGTCCGCGGCTCAGCGACTCCCAGTCGGCTTGGTCGGTCTCTCGGATGTGGAAGGGCACACCCTCATAGAGGCGCGGACTTCTTGCCCAGATACACCCGCCAGCACTTCGAGTGGACTTGGCACCGGGAAATGCATCCGATCCGGTCTAGGCGGGCTGTGCGGCCCGTGTGTACTTTGTGTCGCTATAGCAGCACAAAATGCACACGGGCCGGTTGGCGCCGGTGCGGTCAGGCGTTGGTCGGCACGCCTGCGTTGGTGAGGACCTCGCGGGCCGGGAGGGCCGTGCTCTGGGCCGCGGTCAGGCCGGAGGCCGCCAGGTGCGCGTCGACGATGCGCAGGCCCGCCGCGTATCCGGCGAAATCCGGTAGCCCCACCGGTTGCTGTCCCATGTGCCGGGCCGTGGCGTCGCCGAAGACGTACGGGGTCAAGTTCTGCATCCCGGCCACGTCGACGGCGGCCGCGATCTTCCGGTACGCCGAGTCCAGTTCCGCGCCGGTCAGCGCCTGGGACCACGGGCCCATGGCCTGCTCGCCGGCCAGCTCCCGCACGAACGCCTCGGCCAGGCCCTCGGCGACGACGTGTTCCCCGACCGTGACGGCAGCGGGGTCCCAGACGACGTTCGCGTAGCGCACGTTGTGGTGCATCTCGTGCGCGGCGGCGTGGCCGATCTTCGCCAGGCTCGTCTCGGTGGGCCACATCACCAGCTGGATCGCGCCCGGGAACCCGCCCATGCCGAAGTACCCGGCACTGCGCTCCATCAGGTGCTCGTCATCGGGGTTGCCGAGCACCAAGACGACGTGCACCGTGTCGGCGTGCTCGATGCCGGGCGCCGCCCCGCTGATCCGCGCCCACGCGGCGGAGAGGGACTCTTCGACGCGGCTCCACACCTCGGCTTCCTGCATCCGGCGCAGCGCGGGCACGTATCGCGGGTCCTCGCAGTCGAGCCGGAAGCCGCTGCCGCCCATTTCGTACATCTGGACCAGGTCCACATCTCCCATCACGGACATCGCGGGCTCCAGCGGGCTGAGTATCTCGCGCAGGGCATCGCGCCGCTCCGCCTGCGGTCGCTGGAGGAGGTCGAGCATCGCCGATGCCGTGTCGTGAACAACGATCTTCATGGCCCGGGACCGTAGGGTCTCCAGTCGCTGGAGGGTCAAAAGGTCCCGCCGTGGGGCTTTAGGCTCTGATGCGATGGATGATCGGGAAGGGACGAACATGAGTCTTCAGCGGGAATCGGTCGCGGCCGTCGATGCCCGGGGTGTGCCGTACCACCTGCTCGCGCGCACGGCGGCGCACCGCTGGTGGCGGCCGCTGGTCGGGATCCTGCTGCTGGTCGGCATCGCGTCGGTGTTCCTGGTGGTGACCGCCGCCGTCGGCATGGGCCTGGCGGTGCTGGTGGGCATCGGCCTGGACGCCGAGCTGGGCTTCGCCGCCCCGCTGTGGGAATTCGGGTTCGGCTTCGCCACCATCGCCATCATCCTGCCCGCGGTCCTGCTGACGGCGCGGTGGTCGCAGCGCCGCCCGGTCGGCACGGTGTCCAGTGTGGAGGGACGGCTGCGCTGGCGGTGGTTGCTGCACTGCGGGGGATGGGCGGTGCTGGGCTTCGCCCTCATCGCCGCCGTCGACCTCGTCCTGGCGCCGGACTGGGACGCGGCGTCGTGGCCGGGCTGGCCGACGTTCCTGGCGGTGCTCGCGATCGCCGTGACGCTCGTGCCGCTGCAGGCCGCCGCCGAGGAGTACCTGTGCCGCGGCTGGCTGGTGCAGACCTTCGCCTCCTGGACCCGCACGCCGTGGCCGGGGGCGTTGGCCACCTCGGTGCTGTTCGTGGCGCTGCACGACTACACCGAGCCGCTGGTGTTCGCCGACCTCTTCATCTTCGCGATGGCCATGTGCTGGCTGACCATCCGCACCGGCGGGCTGGAGGCGGCGATCGCGCTGCACGTGGTGAACAACGCGGCCTTCGCCGTGTTCGCCGGCACCCAGGGCGTGCCCAGCCTCGACCAGAGCGGCAGCTACTCGGTGTGGGACGTCCTGCCGACCACGGTCCTGACCGTGGTCTACGCGTGGTGGATCGACCGCCGAGCCCGCCGCCTCGGGGTCGCCACCCGCAGCCGCCCGGCTACGATCGGGGCATGTTGAAGATCGGATTCACCCCGGCGCGGTGAGCGCCGCCGGAGCGCGGCACCGGCTGACGGTGCCCGTCCTGCTGGACGGCTGGCAGATCGAGTGCTGCGGAACGCCGCCCGCGGTCGGCGACGAAGTGTCCTGGTGGCTGGAGTGGAGCCAGTGGTCCGCATCGGCGGTCCCGACCGATATGGCGCTCCGGGCGAGGCTGGAACGCCGCCCTGCGCCGGAAGGCTCCGGAGCACGAATGACCGGCGGAACCGCGCACGCGGTGGCGATGGCCGGCGGCGTCAGCGTGTTCGTATCGGTACCGGAGCCGCTTCCCGCGGAGCTCACGCTCACCGGAGTGCTGCACGAAGACCACCACTCAGCCCGGTCGCCCGACCTGCGGACGGGCGGACGGGTCACCGCGGTGTGGCTCGTGTCCTGGGAGTACGAGCTGCAGGATCGCTGCTGGCGGCCCGTCGACGGCACCGCTGAACTCGAGAGCGTTCAGCGCGCGCCGAAGTTCATGCCCCGCTCGACGCCGCCAGAGCGCGGCGGGCACTGGCGGAATACCAACGCGGTGCTGGTCGAGCTCGAAACATCCGGTGGGCCGCCCGCTGCGTCATGAGCGGGGACGATCGAGGGGACAACGTCGTCCCCGGCGCGTCGGACGGCACGCGCCCATCCTCCCGGGCCGGTGCGGCTCGGGAGGTCTTTGCCCAGGTGGCCGCGGTCGTGGGGGGTTCCCATACTGAGGGTGTCGGCCTCGCGGGACCCGCCCGCCGGCGGGTCGGAGGGGAGTGCGTGATGGGGCGCGTGGTGGGAATCGACCTGGGGACGACGAACTCGGTGGTGGCCGTGCTGGAGGGCGGCGAACCGACGGTCATCGCCAACTCCGAGGGGTCCCGGACCACTCCGTCGGTGGTGGCCTTCGCCAAGAACGGCGACCTGCTGGTGGGGCAGCCCGCGAAGAACCAGGCGGTCACCAACGTGGACCGCACCATCCGGTCGGTCAAGCGGCACATGGGCACCGACTGGAAGGTCCAGGTCGACGACAAGGCTTACACGCCGCAGGAGATCAGCGCCCGCGTGTTGATGAAGCTCAAGCGGGATGCGGAGTCCTACCTCGGTGAGGACGTCACCGACGCGGTGGTGACGGTGCCCGCGTACTTCGACGACTCGCAGCGGCAGACGACCAAGGAAGCGGGCCAGATCGCGGGGCTGAACGTGCTGCGGATCATCAACGAGCCGACCGCGGCGGCGCTGGCCTACGGCCTGGAGAAGGGCGAGAAGGAGCAGACCATCCTGGTGTTCGACCTCGGTGGCGGCACCTTCGACGTGTCGCTGCTGGAGGTGGGCGAGGGCCTGGTCGAGGTCAAGGCCACCTCGGGCGACACCCATCTCGGCGGTGACGACTGGGACGAGCGCGTCGTCGAGTGGCTGGTGGACCGGTTCCGGGCCTCCTCGGGCATCGACCTGAACAAGGACCGGATGGCCATGCAGCGGATCAAGGAAGCCGCCGAGAAGGCCAAGATCGAGCTCTCCAGCTCGTCGCAGACCAGCGTCAACCTGCCCTACATCACGGTCGACGCGGACAAGAACCCGCTGTTCCTGGACGAGACGCTCTCCCGCGCCGAGTTCGAGCGCATCACCTCCGACCTGCTGGAGCGCTGCCGCAAGCCGTTCAACAACGCGATCCGCGACGCCGGGATCAAGGTCGGCGACATCAACCACGTGGTGCTGGTGGGCGGGGCGACCCGGATGCCCGCCGTGACCGACCTGGTCCGCGAGCTCACCGACGGCAAGGAGCCGAACAAGGGCGTCAACCCGGACGAGGTCGTCGCCGTCGGCGCCGCCCTGCAGGCCGGTGTGCTGCGCGGTGAGGTCAAGGACGTCCTGCTGCTCGACGTCACGCCGCTGTCCCTGGGCATCGAGACCAAGGGCGGCATCATGACCAAGCTGATCGAGCGCAACACCACGATCCCGACCAAGCGCTCCGAGACCTTCACCACCGCCGAGGACAACCAGCCGTCGGTGATGATCCAGGTCTTCCAGGGCGAGCGGGAGATGGCCGCGCACAACAAGAAGCTCGGCATGTTCGAGCTGACCGGCCTGCCACCCGCGCCGCGCGGCATGCCGCAGATCGAGGTCACCTTCGACATCGACGCCAACGGCATCGTGCACGTCAACGCCAAGGACCTCGGCACCGGCCGGCAGCAGTCCATCAAGATCAGCGGCGGCTCGGCGCTGCCGAAGGACGACATCGACCGGATGGTCAAGGACGCCGAGGCGCACGCCGAGGAGGATCGCAAGCGCCGCGACGAGGCCGAGACCCGCAACCAGGCGGAAACGCTGGTCTACCAGACCGAGAAGGTCCTCACCGACAACGCCGACAAGATCCCGGCCGACACCCGGACGCAGGTGCAGGACGCGATCAAGGAAGTCAACGAGGCCCTCAAGGGCGACGACGTCGACAAGATCCGCGCGGCGGTCGACCACCTCGCGGCGACGTCGCAGGCCATCGGCCAGGCCATCTACGGCCACCAGCAGGCGGCGGCCGGAGACGGCGAGGCGAAGCAGGCGGAAGAGGACGTGGTCGACGCCGAGATCATCGACGAGGACGACAAGAAGAAGGAGTGATCCGGAGGGCTCGGTCCTTTCGCTGCTATGGCGACACGAAGTGCACACGGGCCCGGCTCGTGCAGTCGCAGGACGATGTTCGCCTGAGAAGAATAGAATTCCAGCATGAAGAACAAGCCGTCCTACGCGCTGGCGTCCGTCGACAACGCTCTGCTGCTCCTGCAGATGCTGCGCGACCAGGGTGGCCTGCGGGTCAGCGAGGCGGCCGAGGAGCTCGGCATCGCCCGCTCCACCGCGCACCGCCTGCTGTCGATGCTGGTGTACCGGGACTTCGCGATCCAGGACGACCGGCGCACCTACGTGCCTGGCCCGGCGCTGGCTGCGAGCCAGGTGGCCGGCCACCCGAACCAGCAGCTGCGCAAGGCGCTCCACCCGCACATGGACGCGCTGTGCGAGCGGGTGCAGGAGACGGTGAACCTGATGGTCCGGGTGGGCACCCAGACCCGGTTCCTCGCCAGCGTCGAGTCGACGCAGGTCCTGCACGTCGGCGACCGGCGCGGCACCATCCTGCCCGCGCACCTGTCCTCGGGCGGGAAGGCGCTGCTGGCGGAGCTGGAGCGGGCCCAGCTGGAGCAGCTCTACCGGCCGGGCGAGCCGGACCGGCAACTCCCGGAGCGGGAGTGGAAGACGTTGCTGCGCGAGCTAAAGGCGGCCCGCGAGACCGGCTACGCCCTCAACCGCGAGCGGACCGAAGACGGCGTGGCGGCGGTCGGCATGTGCGTCCACGACGGCTCCGGCGAACCGGTCGGGGCCCTGTCGATCTCGGCCCCCGCGGCGCGCTTCGCGCCCAAGCGGATCCCGGTGCTGGTGCAGGAGATGCGCGCCGCGGTCGCCCGCGCCGAGATCGACCTCAAATCCCTCCCCGACCTGTGACCGGTGGGACGCCGGTTTCAATCGAAACTGTCATCCCACCGGTGAGTCGGGCGCGGTGTCGGCGCAGTTTCAATTGAAACTGCGGCTCCTGTCGGCCAGGAGGGCATTCGAACGTTCCTCGTGGTCGCCCTGTGCTGGGTCACCGTGGTATTCGACGGCTACGTCCTGATCGTCCACGGCACCGTGCTGCCGGTTCGTCCCGCGCAACCGGCGGACCCTGGTTTCGACGCTGATGATGTCCGGCGTGCCGATCGGTGGGAGCGCGGCGGCCTCGCTGGACATCTGGATGATCCCGGCGTGGGCTGACCGAGCATGCGAGTACCAGGTGGACATCGACGGCGATACCCCGCACGTGGTGCGCGGATCCACTGTGGACCTATGGTCGTTCATGAGTCGGGGATCCCACAGCGAGAAGGCGACCGCAATTCCCGCAGGGGGCCGCTACCCGCACCGCCACGCAGAGCAAGTTCGGAAACAGGCTCTGTAGCAGCACAAACTGCTCACGACTCCGGGTCTGCGGAAACGTGCGGCCGCGGTCCAAACCACCATCGGTTACGCTTCCGCCGTGCACGACGACTACCAGGTCCCCATCGCGCTCTTCTTCGTGCCGGCGGGTGTCTTCTTCGCAATGTTCTTGGTGAGCTTCGCCTTCGACCGCCGGAAGGTGCGCAACGGCCTCTACCTGTTCTTCGCGCTCGTGTTCCTGGTGGGCGCGTCGCTGATGGCGCTCGCTTCGAAGTCGCTGGCCGTCGCCGGGTTCGTGCTCATCTCGCTGCTGTTGCTCTTCGTGCTGATGATCCTGGTGCTCGCGATCTTCCTGATCGCCAACGGCGTGACGATGATCCGCCGGGAGGGCAGGCGCCTGGCCAACCTGCTGTCGCTGGCCGCGGGCCTCGGGATCTTCGCCTACATCGGGTTGCGGGCGCTGGCCAACAGCGTCCAGTGGACCCCGCTGCAGGCGACCATGGACGCCGTCGGTGCCGTGCTCTCGTACGTTTCCCTGCTGTTCATGTGCTTCCTGCTCTACTCCTTCGTCTACGGCCGGATCTGGCACCGCCGCGCCGTCGACTTCGTCGTGGTGCTCGGTTCCGGCCTGATCGGCTCGCGCGTGCCGCCGCTGCTGGCCAGCCGTCTCGACCGCGGTCGCGCCGTGTTCGACGCCCAGCGGGCGAAGGGGCGCGACCCGGTGCTGGTGACCTCCGGCGGTCAGGGGCCGGGCGAGGACCTGCCCGAGGCGCGCGCGATGGCCGATTACCTCATCGACAAGGGCGTGCCGGAGGACCGGATCCTGGTCGAGGACCAGTCGCGCAGCACCGAGGAGAACCTGCGGTTCAGCAAGGCGATCATGCAGCAGCACCAGCCGGAGTACCGGTGCGTGGTGGTGACGAACAACTACCACGTCATGCGCGCCGCCACCATCGCGCGCAAGGAGAAGGTCAACGGCCAGGTGCTCGGTTCGCCGACGGCGCGCTACTTCTGGCCGAGCGCGACGATCCGCGAGTTCGTGGCGGTCTTCCTGTCGCACAAGATCGTGAACTTCGGCATCTGCGCGTTCCTGATCATCACGAACGTGCTGCCGGCTCTCTAGGACGGCTGAGGGGCAGGTCGATTTGAGCGCGAGGTTGACGCCGGCGGTGCTGGCGATCGCCATCGGCGTCCTGCTCGCGGTCGCCTGTTTCGTCCCGTACGTCGCGAGGCAGTACCGGCGGCGCGGCGAGCTCGGCATCGGCAACGCCGTGCTGGCGCTCGCCGGGCTGATCTGCGGGCTCGGCCTCATCGCCTACGTGCTCGTCCCGTTCCCGACGGTGGGGCCCGATTTCTGCGCCGTCTCCGGTGCGGGCGGGCCGCAGCTGGTCCCGTTCAACTTCCTGCGCGACATGCAGAAGGAGGCCACCGGCAGCGGGATCGCGGCGACGCTGCGCAACCCCGCGCTGACGCAGGTGCTGCTGAACGTGGCGCTCTTCGTCCCGCTGGGCATGTTCGTCCGGTACATGTTCCGGCGCGGCGTGGCGGCGACCGCGGTCATCGGCCTCGCCGTGTCGCTGCTGATCGAGACGACGCAGCTGACCGGGATCTGGTTCCTGTACCCGTGCGCCTACCGGCTGTTCGACGTCGACGACCTGATGGCCAACGGCCTGGGGGCGCTGGCCGGGGCGCTGGCGGCTCCCGTCCTGCGCGCCGTGCCCGGCCAGCGGCTCGGCACCGAACCGGGAACACCGCGCCCGCTCACCCGGTCCAGGCGGGTCCTGGCGGCCGTGTGCGACCTGTTGATCTTCAAGCTCTCCGGCGTGCTGGTCGCCACGGCCGGAACCGTGCTGGTGGTGGCGGTCAACGGCGAGCTGTTCGACGAAGACGGGACCAGGATCGGTCACCTGGCCGGCCAGGAGGCGGCTCAGCTCGTCGGCGTCTGGCTGCCGTGGCTCGTGCTCGCGGTCGTGCTTCCGCTGGCGGGCAGCGCGACCAGCCTCGGGCAGCGCATCGTCCGGCTGCGGGTGGTCACCGAGGATGGGAGCGCGCCGGGCGCCCGGGCGCGGTTGGTGCGCAGCCTCACGGGCGTCGGCGGCTACCTGCTGCTGGTGCAGCTGGGCGATCTGCCCGTGCTGACGATGTTCTCCCTGCTGGGTTCCGCCTTCGCGGTGGTGTCGTTCGTCGCGCTGTTCACGACATCCGGGTTCCGCGGCCTGTCCTGCCGCTTCGCGCGGCTGCGGATGGTCGACGCCCGAACACCGAGCGAGGAGCCCGCCGAACCGGCCCGGTGAGCGCCTGTTTGGATCGGGGCGTGGATCTGTTGCGTCACCTCCGCTTCTTCGTCGCCGTGGCCGAGGAAGGCCATTTCGGACACGCCGCGGACCGGCTCGGGATGACGCAGCCGCCGCTGTCCCAGGGCGTCCAGCGGCTCGAGACCAGGCTCGGTGTCACCCTGCTGACCAGGGGTTCTCGCGGCGTGGGGCTGACCACCGCCGGGGCCGAGCTGCTGCCCAGGGCGCGGGCCCTGCTCGACGGGGCGGAGCAGTTCGAGGAGGAAGCGCGCCGCCAGCGGGAGAACCGCGGCGCGGTGCGCGTCGGCGTCGTCGCGGCGCTCAGCGACCGGCAGGTCGCGGCCCTGACGGCCGCGGTGCGGGCCGCCGCGCCCGATCCGGCGGCGCGCACCGTGATCATCACGACGGCCTCGACGGTCGACCTCGTCGACGCGGTCACCGCCGGCCGGCTCGACTGCGCGGTGGTGCACCACCCGGCGCTGATCGGTGCCCTGCAGGCCGGTCCGGTCCGGAAGATCCCGCGTTCGCTGCTGGTGCCCGCCGACCACCCGGCGGCGCGCCGCAAGCAGTCGCTGCGCTCGCTGGCGGGTCTGGCCTGCGCGACCGCGCCGCGCAGTCATGGGACGGCCGCGTTCGACCTGCTCGTCGACACGTTGCGGATCAAAGGGCTCGACCCGGACTTCCTGCCCGCGGCGGGTGATCGCGACGCGCTGACCGCGGTTGCCGCCGGTCGTGCCTTCGCCCTCACCACCGACCCGTCGCTGGAGGCCTCCGGCGTGACCCGGCTGCAGGCCCCGGGGGAGGACCTCGCGCTGCGGGTGCGGCTGGTCTGGCAGGAGCCCGCGCCGCCGGACGACGTGCTCGCGGCGGTCGAGGCCGCGCTGCGTCCGGAGGCGCCGCGGTGAGCCCGGTCGAGCGCCGCATCCGCGAGGTGCTGGCCGACGCCGGCGCCGAGGGCTGGGTGCACGCGAAGCCGCTGAACCCCGCGTCGGAGCGGGAGATCGACGTGGGCGGCGACGAGCTCGTCGTCACGGCGTCGGTCTACAAGCTGCCGCTGCTCGTGGCGTTGTGTCGCGCGTTCGACGCCGGTGCTCTCGATCCGCGGGCCAGGGTGCGGATCGATCCCGCGTCCTGCACGCCCGGGCCCACCGGGATGTCGGCCTTCCAGGACCCGGTCACGGTGTCCTGGCGCGACCTCGCCGCGTCGATGATCGGCGTCTCGGACAACGCGGCGGCGGACCTGATCCTCGGCGAGGTGGGGCTCGACGCGCTCGCCGACACCCTCGCCGACCTGGGGTTGTCCCGCACCCGCGTGGTCGGTGGCACCGCCGACTCGCACGCCGCGCTGATCCGCGACACCGGAACGACCACCGCGGCCGAGGCGTTCGCGCTGCTCAGCGACAACGACGCCGCCCGCACGGTGAGCGCCTACGACCCGTCGTACGCCAGCGCCACCACACCGCGCGAGATGACCCGGTTGCTCGAACTCATCTGGGCCGACGCGGTCGCGTCGCCGGAGCAGTGCGAGTTCATCCGGCGGCTGCTGGCGAACCAGGCGTGGCAGCACCGGATCCGGGCCGGGTTCCCGTACCGCGGGGTCCGGGTCGCGGGCAAGACCGGCACGATCGGCGCGGTGCGCAACGAGGTGTCGGTGGTGGAGTTCGACGGCGAAACGCCGGTCGCGGTGGCGGTGTTCACGCTCGCGGCCCGCGCCGACGCCGCGCTGCCCGGAGTGGATGCGGCCATCGCGGAATGCGCCCGGATCGCGGTCACGGACCTGCGTTCCGGCCGGTTGTGAGCGAACTTTTTTTCGCGGGCCGGGAGCGGCTGGGCGCCGCCCGGCAGCTGCGGCCATATCGAATCGCTATCGGACGCGGGCCGGGCGTGGATTGGCGCTATCGGTCGTGGGCTGCTTGATTGGCGGCAGACCCGATCGATTGGAGAATTTCCTTGCAGCACCACGAAACCCGCGTTGGACGTCGAGCGATCCTGGGTGCGTTGCTGGCCGCCCCGGCGGTCGCCGCGTGCGGTTCGAGCGGCGTAGCGGCGGCGCCGAGCGACGCGGGGCCGGACCTGACCGGCAAGCACGCCCCGGTCTTCGCCGACCTGGAACGCCGCTACGACGCCCGGCTCGGGCTGTTCGCGGTCAACGTCCACACCGGACGTTCCCTGGGGTACCGCGCCGACGAGCGCTTCGCGATGTGCTCGACGTTCAAGACCTACGCGGCCGGCGCTCTGCTGCACCGGCACGGCCTGGCCGACGGCTACTTCGACAAGCTGATCCACTACACCAAGGCCGATCTGGTGGCGAACTCGCCGGTCACCGCGCCCAACGCGGGCATCGGCATGATGGTCAACGAGCTGTGCGCCGCGGCGATCACCCGCAGCGACAACACCGCGGGCAACCTGCTGCTCGCCGAGCTCGGCGGCCCGCCCGCGATCACCGCGTTCGCGCGCTCGATCGGCGACGGCAGCACCCGCCTGGACCGCTGGGAAACGGACCTCAACACGGCGATCCCCGGCGACGAGCGCGACACCACCACGCCGGCCGGGATCGCCGCGGGCTACCGGGCGCTGGTGGTGGGCGACGCACTCGGCGCGCCGGAGCGCGACCGGCTGACCGGGTGGCTGTTCACCAACACCACCGGCGCCGCCCGGATCCGCGCGGGCCTGCCGCCGGCCTGGCGCACCGGCGACAAGACCGGCACCGGGGACTACGCCTCGGGCAACGACGTGGCCGTCACCTGGACCGACCGCGGCCAGGCCATCGTCATCGCCGTCCTGACCACCCGCCCGCGGAAGGACGACAAGGTCGACAACGGGCTGCACGCCGACACCGCGCGCATCGTCGCTGCGGCGCTGGGCTGATACCGACCACTGTGGACGATCGTCAGCTGGCGGGAAGCGTTGCGGTCACGCGGAAACCGCCGTCGGGCAGCGGCCCCGAGCCGATGTCGCCGCCCGCCAGCTGCACGCGTTCGGCGAGCCCGATCAGGCCCTGCCCGCCGCTGGGCAGGCTGCGCCGGAAGCCCTCGGCGGGACGGCTGTTGCGCACCGAGATCTCCAGGGCCTCGGGCCGGTAGGAGAGCGCGACCGAGGCGTGCGAACCGCCCGCGTGCTTGTGCACGTTGGTCAGCGCCTCCTGGATGACCCGGTACGCGGCGCGCTCGACGTGGTCGGGCAGCCGCCGGCGGTCGCCGTCGATGCGCAGCTCGGCGGCCAGACCGGCGTCCCTGGAGGCGGAAACGAGCGCTTCGACGTCCTGCAGGGTCGGCTGGGGCGGCTCGGGCCGCTGGTCGGAGGGGTCCGAGCGCAGCACGCCGATCATCTGCCGGAGCTCGTTCAGCGCGCCGCGGCCGACGTCCTGGATGGTCGCGGCCGCCTGTGCCGCCTTCGCGGGATCGCGCTCGGCCAGCAGCTCCAGCGCGCCCGCGTGCACCACGACCAGGCTCACCTGGTGCGCGATGGAATCGTGCATCTCGCGGGCGATGCGGGCGCGCTCCTCGGCGCGGGTCTGCTCGGCGATGAGGGCCTGCTCCCGCTCGGCCCGCTCGGCGCGCTCCACCCAGTGGGCCAGCCGCGCGCGACGACCGGCCATGTAGAGCCCGACGACCAGCGGGAACAGGTTGACCAGCGAGATCATGATCATCATCGTGATGAAGTCGCCGAGGCTTCTGAACGTGGTGATCCCGCTTAGCACGGCCGGTGCCGCAACGATGCTCAGCGCTGCGGTGCCCCAGATCTGCCAGCGCTTCCGGCCGTAGGCGCCCAGCGCGTACTGCGCGACGAAACCGCCCATGTAGAACGGCGTCGCCAGGTGCGTGACCGTCGCGGCCAGGGCGACGGTGACCGGGAACCGCCGCATCCCGAGCAGGGCGAGCGAGCCCACGAGCCCGGTCCCCAGCTGCCACCACATCTCGAGGTCGTGGTCCGGGTTGTTCAGGATCGTGGCCCACAACGAGAGGAAGAAGACGAATCCGCTGATGACGGCGAGGATCACCCACCGGGGCACCCGCGCCATCCAGGCCGGCCGCGTGCCGACGAAGTTCGGCTGCTCGTCGGGGGTGAGCTTGCCGGGGAAGTTCGCGATCAGACTCCGCATTGCCACGACACAAGCGTATGGGAACGACGCGCCGACCGAATTGGCCTGCGGTCGTACTACTCAGGTATGACTCCCGCGTTGCGGCACATGGGTTTCTGCGATCCGGGAATGATCACGGCATGGGACTCGCGGTCGATGTCCGCGCAGGACCGCCCGCCATAGCTTTGGTCCATGGTCCACACGAACGAAAGCCGAACGGCACCCAGCGCCGTCGAGATACCCGAACCGCGGCCGCGCCCGGCGCGCCTGAGCGGTGTCGACCTGGCCCGCGCATTGGCGGTGCTGGGCATGTTCGTCGCGCACATCGGGCCGGCGATGCTGGATCCGCAGGCGGGCACGGCGGCGGAGGTGCTGGCGAAGCTCGGCAACGGGCACGCGTCGATCCTGTTCGCCACGCTGGCCGGCGTGTCGCTCGCGCTGCTCACCGGTGGCAGCGATCCGCACGACGGTGCGCTGCTGCGGCGGGATCGCGTCCGGATCGCCGTCCGGGCGGCGATCCTGTTCGTGCTCGGCATGGCGCTGACGCAGATCGGCGCCCCGATCATGGTGATCCTGTCGTTCTACGCGATCTACTTCGTGCTCGCCCTGCCGATGCTGCGCATGCCTCCCGTGGCGCTCGCGGCGCTCGCCGGGATGTGGGCGCTCGCCGCCCCGCAGGTCTCGTTCCTCATCCGCGGCTCGGTCGAAAGCGCGGAAACGGCAGGCGGCGCGTTGTCCTTCGACGACCTGGCTTCGCCCCAGGAAGCCGGGGCAGGGCTGCTGCGGCTGCTGCTCGACGGCGCGTACCCGGTGCTGACCTGGATGCCGTTCGTGTTCGTCGGCATCGCGGTCGGGCGGCTCGATCTGCACTCGACGGCCGTTCGGCTGCGGCTGCTGGTGGCGGGCGCCGGTGTGGCGGTCGTCGGGTACGGCGGTTCGTGGCTCGCGCTGAACGTCTTCGGTGGTGTGAAAGCGCTTTCCCCGCTGCTGGACGCGCTGAGCCCGATGGCGGCCGAGCTCGGGAAGAGCCCGATGGAGCTCCTGCAGATGTCGAACTTCGGGACGGTGCCCGCAGGCACTCCGGCGATGCTGCTGCTGGCGGCGCCGCATTCCGGCACGACGTTCGAGATCGTGGGCTCCACCGGCGTCGCGCTGGCGGTCCTCGCGCTCTGCCTGTTCGCCGGTGACCGGCTGGGCCGGGCGCTCGCGCCGCTGACGGCGGTCGGCGCCCTTGCGCTGACCGTCTACACGGCGCAGGCGGTGGCGCTGAAGGTCCTGGTGGACACCGCGGCACCGGCGATGGCGGCGCACCCGTGGCTCCCGCTGATCGGCTTCGCACTGGTCTCGATGCTGTTCTGCGGATTGTGGCGACCATTCCTCGGCCGCGGCCCGCTGGAGCGAGTCCTGCACTGGACGTCGGTCCGAGTCGCCGCCGCGGTCGTCCGCTGACCGGCCCGGCACGACGCCTGCCCGCCGGGAACGCACCCGGCGGGCAGACGGGGTTCAGCGCGCCGCTTCGACGACGGGCTCCGGCTCCGGCTTCGGCGCCGGGCGCAGGGCGACGAAGGCGATGACCAAGCCGGCGAACACGAAACCGGCGGAGAGGAGGAAGCTCATGCTGTAGCCGTCGCGCAGTGCCGACAGCGCGTCCGCGCCGGCCTGGAGCCGGGTGTCGGTGTGACCGGCGGCGAGCGTCGCCAGGGTCGCGAGCCCGACGGCCGCTCCGGCCTGCTGGGCGGTGTTGTTGAGCCCGGAGGCCAACCCGGCGTCGCGCGGGTCGGCGCCCGACATGGCCATCGTGATGACGGCGGGTATCGCCAGCCCCATCCCGGCGCCCATCAGGAAGAGCGTCGGCAGCACGTCCGCGAAGTAGTCGCCGCCCACCGGGGCGCGGCTGAGCAGCGCCAGCCCGGAGCCCAGTGCGAACAGGCCGGTGAGCAGCACCTTCCGGGCGCCGAACCGGTCGGTCAGCCGGGCGGCGAAGAACAGCGAGACGGTGCCGAGCGTCACCGGTGCCGGGACGAAGGCCAGCCCGGTCTGCAGCGAGTCGAAGCCCAGCACCCGCTGCAGGTACAGCGCGTTGAAGAACTGGAAGCCGAAGCCCGCGGCGAACACGAGCACCACGACGACGTTGGCGGCGGAGAGCTGCCTGCTCCGGAAGATCCGCAGCGGCAGCAGCGGAGTGGCCGTTTTCGCCTGGCGCACCAGGAAAGCCGCCACCAGAGCGACGGCGACCACGGCGCAGCCGAGCGTCGTCCCGGTGCTGCTGGTCGGCTCGGCCAGCTGCACGATCGCGTACACGCCCAGCGACAGCCCGGCGGTGACCAGGACCGCGCTCAGGAGGTCGGCGCCGCGGCGGAAACCGAGCCCGGGGGAGTCGGCCAGCACCCGGACCGCCAGCACGAGCGTCACCGCGCCGATCGGCACGTTCACCAGGAAAGCGCCTTCCCAGCCCAGGGTTCGGGTGAGGACGCCACCGGCGATGAGCCCGATCGCGCCGCCGCCGGCGGAGACGAAGCTGTAGATGCCCATCGCCCTGGCCTGCTCGCCGGGCCGCGGGTACAGCCCGGCGATCATGCCCAGGATCACCGCCGACGACAGGGCGCCGCCGACGCCCTGCGCGAACCGCCCGACGACCAGCATCGCCGGGTCGACCGCCACCCCGCACAGCACCGACGCGGCGGTGAAGGTGATCAACCCGGCCACGAACACCTTCTTGCCCCCGATCAGGTCGCCCAGCCGCCCGGAGAGCAACAGCAGCCCGGCGAAGGCGATCAGGTAGGAGTTCACCACCCAGGCCAGCCCGGACGGCGAGAAGCCCAGCTCGTCCTGGATGGACGGCAGCGCGACGGTGACGACGGTGCCGTCCAGGACGACCATCAACTGCATGGTCAGCAGCACGCCCAGCGACAGGCCGCGCCGGCGGGGTTGCTGCGAAACGCTGTGAGTCATCGACGAGTCTTCCCGGTGAGATTTGCGGACCGCGGGCCCGATCGGCCCGCGTTGAAGCAAAGCTAGTCCGCGATCATGAGACGAACGATGGCTAAGAATCTCGATTTGATGTCCGGTCGTATCAAGTGCGGGCACGATAGGATTCCGGCGTGGATGTGCTGAGCGACACCGTCGCCGCGCTGCGCACCGGGCGGCCCGCCTCGGGGACGTTCGTCCGGCACGCGCCGTGGGGGCGCCGGTACTCGAAGGCGTCGGGCGCGGGATTCCACGTGGTGCTGCAGGGTTCCTGCTGGCTGATCCCGCGCGCCGGCGAACCGGTCCCGCTGGGCGTCGGTGACGTCGCCTTCCTGTACCTGGACGAGGGCCACGGGCTCGCCGACAGCCCGGACACGCCGCTCGACGAGATCCCCGGGCCGGGCGAGCCGCGCGTGGTCGACGGGGCGGGCGCGCGTTCGACGCTGCTCTGCGGCGTGTACGAGTTCGCTTCCGGCTGGTCGCATCCGCTGCTCGACGAGCTGCCCGAGGTCGTGCACGTTCCGGCTCGCCTCGGCCGCCACCCCGAACTGCGCGCGGCGGTCGACCTGCTCACCGCCGAGCTCGCCGGCGACCGGCCCGGCCGGGACGCGATGGTGCCCGCCCTGCTGGACGTGCTGCTCATCTGCACGCTGCGGGCCTGGTTCGACGAGCGGGCAGAGGGCGACCGCATCACGGGCTGGGCTTCGGTGTTCCAGGACCGGGCGATCACCGCCGCTCTCGCCGCGATGCACGGCGATCCCGCGCACCAGTGGACGGTAGAGGGGCTCGGCGCGCGGGTCGGGATGTCGCGCGCCACCTTCTCGCGCCGCTTCACCGCGCTGGTCGGCGAACCGCCGCTGACCTACCTGACCAGGTGGCGGATGATCAACGCGGCCCGCCGCCTGCGCGAAACCGACGCGGCGCTGTCGGTGATCGCCGAAGAGGTCGGCTACGCCTCGGAATACGCGTTCGCCAAGGCGTTCAAGCGGGCGCACGGCGCCGCCCCGGGCCAGTACCGCCGCGAGCAGCTCGCGCATCGATCGAACGGTTGATTTCGCGGTGCACCCTTCGGCTCCGCGCGGCCATCCCGCGGTGCGATGTGCCGGACGACCGGCTCGACCACAGTGGATACCGGTGGAACGCCCCGGTTGGAAGGAAGCGCATCGGCGATGAAGAAGCTGTACTGGTCGGCACTGGTCTACATGATCCTCGGGCTGGCCGCGGGGCTGTACTACCGCGAGTTCACCAAGGCGCTGGACTTCACCGGCGACACCCAGCTCTCCGTTCTGCACACCCATCTGCTCGCGTTGGGCATGCTGTTCTTCCTGCTGGTGCTGGCGCTGGACAAGGCCTTCGCACTGTCCGGGAACAAGCTGTTCACGCTGTTCTTCTGGTTCTACAACTCCGGTCTCGCCCTCACCGCGGCGATGATGCTCGTGCACGGCACGCTGACCGTGCTGGGCAACGAGAGCTCGGCCGCGATCTCCGGGATCGCCGGGCTCGGCCACATCCTGATCACGCTCGGCCTGATCCACCTGTTCCTGGCACTGCGAAAGGCGTTGCCCGGCAAGGAGAACGCCGAGCGGCGCGCCGAAGCGATCCGGTGACCGAGCCGGGCAGCGCGGGCCCGCCGCGCAAGTGGGCGGCGCTGGCGGTGCTCGCCGCCGGGCTGTCCATGATCGTCGTCGACGGCACGATCGTCGGGGTCGCGCTCCCGGTCATCATCGGCGACCTGTCGCTGGACATCAGCGATGCGCAGTGGATCAACAGCCTGTACTCGGTGGTGTTCGCGGCCCTGCTGCTGACCGCGGGCAGCCTCGGCGACCGGCTCGGGCGGCGGCGCCTGTTCGTCGTCGGCGTCGTGGTGTTCGCGGCGGGCAGCCTGCTCGCCGGGCTCGCGGGCGGCGCCGGTGGGCTGATCGCCGCCCGGGTGGTGCAGGGCGTCGGCGGGGCCGCGGTGCTGCCGGCGACCCTCTCCACGGTCAACGCGGTGTTCCGCGGGCGGGACCGGGTGATCGCCTTCGCCATCTGGGGTTCGGTCATCTCCGGGATGGCGGCCGTCGGCCCGCTGCTGGGCGGCTGGCTGACGAGTTCGGCGAGCTGGCAGTGGATCTTCCTGGTCAACCTCCCGATCGCGGCGGTCGTGCTCGTCGGGGCCTGGCTCGTCGTGCCCGAGACCCGCGCTGAGGCGGCCGAGCCGGGCCGCGACGTCGTGGGGCTGCTGCTGAGCGTGCTGGGCTTCGGCGCGGTCGTGTTCGCGGTGATCGAAGGCGCCGCGCTGGGCTGGTGGCGACCGGCGGCGGACTTCGCCGTTCTCGGCTTCACCTGGCCGAGAACGGCGCCGGTGTCGATCGTCGTGCCCAGCGCCGCGATCGGCCTGCTCGCGCTGGCGCTGTTCGTCGCGTGGGAGCGCCGCCGCGCCCGCATCGGCCGCTCGGTGATCCTGGACCTGGGCCTGTTCGGCGTCCCGACCTTCCGGTGGGGGAACCTGACGGCGCTGGCGGTCGCGGTCGGTGAGTTCGGGCTGCTGTTCGTGCTTCCGCTGTTCCTGGTGAACGTCCTGGCCATGAGCACGATGTCGGCCGGGCTGGTGCTGGCCGCGATGGCGGCGGGCGCGTTCGCGTCCGGGGCCGCCGCACGACACCTCGCCGCCCGGCTCGGACCGCCGAAGGTCGTCGTGACCGGCCTCCTGCTGGAGGTCATCGCCGTCCTCGCGATCGCGCTCCTGGTCGACCCCGAGATCTCGCCGTGGCTGCTCGCGCTGCTGCTGGTCGGCTACGGCGCGGGCCTGGGCCTGGCCGCCGCGCAGCTGACCGGCACGACGCTGGCCGACATCCCGGCCGCGAAGTCCGGGCAGGGATCGGCGACGCAGAGCACGGTGCGCCAGCTCGGGGCGGCGCTGGGCACGGCCATCGCCGGCGCGGTGCTCGCCCTCGGCCTGTCGGGCGCCACCGAAGCCGAGCTGCTCGCCGCGCACGTCCCGCCCCCTGCCGCGCACGAGCTGGCCGAAGGCACCCGCGAATCGGCCGGGGCGCTGATCCGCGAGCTCCGCGAGACCGATCCCGCGGCCGTCCCGGCGCTGTCCCGGGGATTCGGCGACGCCACCCGCGATGCGGTGCTGTTCAACGCGGCCTTCCTGGTGCTGGGACTGGTCGGCGCCACCCGGGTGTCCACTGTGGCCACCCGGTAGGAGATCGCCGCGGCGAGCCGGGAATGAGGCGGGTCAGGACTTCTTGGCGCGGCTCGGCGCGACGCGGGGCGGCTCGTTGGGCTGCTTCGGGTAGACCGGCGGCCACGGCGCGTCCAGCAACCCGGCGGCCATGTCCCGCCGGGACCGTTCGAGCAGCGGCTCGATCGACTGCGGCCGCCGGTCGGCCCACGGATCGCCGAGCTCCGCGACCCGGCCCGGCACGGTCGCGATGGTGAGCTCGTCGGGGTCGACCGATCCGAGCTCGTCCCAGCCGATCGGGGTCGAGACCTGCGCGCCCACCCGGGGCCGCACGCACCACGCGCCGAAAACCGTCTTGTGCGGGGCGTTCTGGTTGAAGTCGACGAAGACCCGCGCGCCCCGCTCCTCCTTCCACCACTTCGCGGTGATGAGCTCGGGGTGGCGGCGCTCCAGCTCGCGGGCCAGCGCGACCGCGGCGGCCCGCACCTCGTAGCTGTCCCAGCGCGGTTCCAGCGAAGCGTAGATGTGCAGGCCCCGGGACCCCGACGTCTTCACCTGCGCGGCGACGCCGTCCTCGGCGAGCAGCTCCCTGGTCGCTACGGCGGCCTCCACCACCTGCGGATACCGCACGCCGGGGGAGGGGTCGAGGTCGATGCGCAGCTCGTCGGCGATCTCCGGCGTGTCGGCGTGGTACGGCCAGACGTGGAACCCGAGGCACCCCAGGTTCACGGCCCAGACGATGTGCGCCAGGTCGGCGGCGACGAGCGCGTCGCTGGTGGTGCCGTTGGGCGTGGCGACGACGGTGGTCTGCAGCCAGGGCGGCGCGGACTTCGGCACCCGCTTCTGGAAGAAGGACTTGCCCCCGGCGCCGTCCGGGTACCGCTCCAGCAGCAGCGGCCGCCCCTGCAACGTGCCCAGCAGCGGGCCGGCGACGGCCTGGTAGTACCGGACGAGGTCGAGCTTCGTCTCGCCGCGCCGGCTGAAGAAGACCTTGTCGGGATGCGAAACCGAAACCTCGGTCCCCCCGACGTCCACCGTGACGCCCTCACCCATCGCACAACCCTCCGCTCGGTCACCCGCAGCAAGCCTAGGTCGTCGCAGGCCCGGCCACCGGGATGTTCGACGCGCGGAGCCGGTGCCGGGGCGGCCCGACTTGTCGGTGCCGGGCCCCGGTCCTACCGTTCCGCAATGGCCGAATCCACGTCCCGGCTCTGCCTGGTGACCGGAGCGACCGGCTACATCGGCGGCCGCCTGGTGCCGCTGCTGCTCGACGCGGGCCACCGGGTCCGCTGCCTCGTGCGCTCCCCGGAGAAGCTCCGCGACGTGCCGTGGCGCGACCGGGTCGAGGTGGTGCGCGGCGACCTGCTCGACGCCGACCAGGTGCGCTCCGCCTGCGAAGGCGTCGACGTCCTGTACTACCTGGTCCACTCGTTGGCGAAGAAGGGATTCGCCGACCTCGACCGGCGGTCCGCGGCCATCGTGGCTGCCGAGGCGGAGCGGGCGGGCGTGGCGCGGATCGTCTACCTCGGCGGCGTGCACCCCGCGTCCGGCCAGTTGTCCGAGCACCTCCGATCGCGCGCCGAGGTCGGCGAGATCCTGCTGCGCGGCGGGGTCCCGGCGGTCGTCCTGCAGGCGGCGGTGATCATCGGATCCGGCTCGGCGAGCTTCGAGATGCTGCGCTACCTCACCGAACGGCTGCCGCTGATGGTCACGCCGAGCTGGGTGCGCAACCGGGTGCAGCCGATCGCGATCCGCGACGTGCTGCACTACCTGGTCGGCGCGGCGCGGCTGCCGGCGGCGGTCAACCGGACCTTCGACATCGGCGGCCCGGACGTGCTGACCTACGCGGACATGATGAGCGGCTTCGCGGCGGTGGCCGGGCTCCCGAGGCGGCGGATGGTGCCGGTCGGGGTGCTCTCGCCCCGGCTGAGCTCGCTCTGGATCAACATCGTCACCCCGGTGCCGCGCAGCATCGGCGCGCCGCTGATCGAATCGCTGATCAACGAGGCGATCTGCGCCGAGCACGACATCGACGAGTTCGTCCCGCCGCCGGAGGGCGGGACGACGAGCTACCGGGACGCGGTGGGTCTCGCCCTTCGGAAGATCCGGCGCGGCGAGGTGGAGACGAGGTGGTCGGACGCGTCGCCGGCGGGCGCCCCGTGGGAGCCGCTGCCATCGGACCCGCCGTGGTCCGGGGGCAGCGCGTACCGGGACGTGCGCGAGCACCGGACCACGGCGTCGGCGCCGGACGTCTGGCGGGTCGTGGAGGGGATCGGCGGCGGCAACGGCTGGTACTCGTTCCCGCTCGCGTGGGCCGTGCGGGGCTGGGCCGACCGGCTGATCGGCGGCGTCGGCCTGCGGCGAGGCCGCCGGGACCCGCGCCGCCTGCGCACCGGTGACGCGCTCGACTGGTGGCGTGTAGAGGAACTCGTGGACGGCCGCTACCTCCGGCTGCGGGCGGAGATGAAGGTGCCGGGGCGGGCCTGGCTGGAGATGTCGGTGGAGCCCGGCGGGACGGCCGGGTCCTGCTACCGTCAGCGCGCGGTGTTCATCCCGAGGGGCCTGCTCGGCCACGCCTACTGGTGGGCGGTGGCGCCGTTCCACGGCCTGGTCTTCGGCGGAATGGCCCGCAACATCACGAGCGCCGCCGAGCGCGCCGCGACGGGATAGTCCTAAGTGGATGCTGATCTTCGCCGCGCGCGGCGCGGTTGTCGCCGAAACGTTCGGACGCTCCCGTTCGCGATGCGGGCACCCCAGTGAGCGGTTGTACTGGGTCCGCTGTTGCAGCGCGCGATCCGGCACCGGCGCGAAGGCTCCAGGATCGAGGCGCGCGAGGTGTTCGCGGACGTTCAGGAGTGTCTCGTGAGTGAGCTGCCCTTCTCCGATCGCGCAGATTTCGACGATGCCGACCGCGGGTTCATCGCCGCGCTGAAACCCGGCGCGGTGCAGGACGACGAGGGGCGCGTCGTGTGGGACGCCGACGCCTACGGCTTCCTGGACGGCGACTGCCCGGCGACGGTCGATCCCAGCCTGTGGCGGCAGTCCCAGCTGTGCGCCAGGCAGGGGCTCTACGAGGTCGTCCCGGGCATCTACCAGGTCCGCGGCCTCGACCTGTCGAACATGACGCTGGTCGAGGGCGAGCGCGGCGTGATCGTGATCGATCCGCTGGTGTCCGTCGAGACCGCCGCGGCGGCGCTGGCCCTCTACCGGCGGCATCGCGGCGACCGCCCGGTCACGGCGGTGATCTACACGCACTCCCACGTCGACCACTTCGGCGGCGTCGAAGGCGTCACCTCCGGCGGCGTGCCGGTCCTGGCCCCGGCCGGGTTCATGGCGCACGCCGTGTCGGAGAACGTCTACGCCGGGACCGCGATGGCCCGGCGCGGCGCCTACCAGTACGGCATGGTGCTGCCGAACGGCCCGGACGGACAGGTCGGCACCGGGCTGGGGCAGGCCGTGTCGAAGGGCCGCGTGTCGCTGATCCCGCCCACGACGGACATCACCCGCACCGGGCAGGAGGAGACGCTCGACGGCGTGCGCATCGAGTTCCAGCTCACGCCGGGCACCGAGGCGCCCGCGGAGATGAACTTCCACTTCCCGCAGCACCGCGCGCTGTGCCTGGCGGAGAACGCGACCCACAACATGCACAACGTCCTCACCTTGCGCGGTGCCGAGGTGCGCGACACCCGCATGTGGTCGCGCTACCTCACGGAGACCATCGCGCGCTACGCCGGGCAGACTGACGTCGCGTTCGCCTCCCACCACTGGCCGACCTGGGGCGGCGATCGCGTCCGGAAGTTCCTGACCGAGCAACGCGACCTGTACGCCTACCTGCACGACCAGACGCTGCGGCTGATCAACCTCGGCTACACGGGCGTGCAGATCGCCGAGCTGGTCCAGCTCCCGCCGGCGCTGGAGAGCGCCTGGCACGCGCGCGGTTACTACGGCTCGGTGAGCCACAACGTCAAGGCGGTGTACCAGCGCTACATGGGCTGGTTCGACGGCAATCCGGCTTCGCTCTGGGAACATCCGCCGGCGGAGTCGGCGAAGCGCTACGTCGACTGCATCGGCGGCGTGGACCGCGTGGTGGAGAAGGCCCGCGAGTACGCGTCCGAGGGGGACCTGCGGTTCGCGGCGCAGCTGCTGAAGCACGCCGTGTTCGCCGAGCCGGGCCACGCCGCCGCCGGGGAGTTGCTCGCGGACACCTACCAGCGGCTCGGGTTCGGCTCGGAGAACGCGACGTGGCGGAACTACTACCTCACCGGCGCCCACGAACTCCGCCACGGGATCGTCCCGACGCCGACGGCCATCTCCGGCGGGATGGCCGCGGCGCTGACGGTCGAGCAGATCCTGGACTCGGTGGCGATCCGCATCGACGGACCGCGCGCGGCGGGCGCCGGCCTGGCCATCGACTGGCACGTCACGGACGCCGACGAGCACGTGCGGACCACGCTGTCCAACGGCGTGCTGGTCCAGGAACCCGTCCGGGAAGCCGAACCCGCCGACCTCGCCCTCGCGCTGACCAAGGCCCAACTGCTCGGGCTGGTCGCCGGCCGGCAGCCGGAAGGCATCGACTACCGGGGCGACCGCAGCACCCTCGAGCGCCTGATGGACCTGGTGGGCGAGCCCGACCCGAACTTCCCGATCGTGACGCCCTGACGGCCCGCCCGCTCAGCCCGCGGGCTTCGTCTCGGTGTCCTCGAACGCGTGGCGCAGCGCGGCTTCCTGCTCGTTGGACAGGTTCGTGTGGATGAGTTCGGCGTGGCCGCCGGGGAAGTGCTCCTTGATCCGGTCCAGCACCGCGTTGTCGCTGAGCAGGAACAGCGCCGACGTCCCGGGCACGACCTTGTTCCGCGTCTCGTCGATGAAGTCGTCGTCGATGCCCGCGTCGGTCAACGAGCCGGCCAGCGCCCCGGTCGCGGCGCCGATGGCGGCGCCGAGGATCGGCACGAAGAAGATCAACCCGAACAGCATGCCCCAGAACATGCCGCCGAGCGCCCCGGCCCCGGTCAGGTCGTGCAGCTGCCGCGTCTTCGGTTTCTTCGCCGACTCCGGCCACGTCACGGTGGCCGCGTCGTAGATGGTGATCAGCCCTTCCTTCTGCAAGGACTGCAGCTTCTGCGTCGCTCCCTCGGCGCCTTCCGGGCTGTCGAACTTCCAGGCGGTCAAAGTGGCCATCGGTTCTCCTCGGACCTGAGCGATTCCACGGCTGGGCGGGTCCAGCCCGCCCAGTAGAACCGTCCGACCACCCCCACGCAGCCCGGACAAAACCCGGAAGAGTGAAGAAGGGGGAGCGGCTCGCCCGTGTTTGCGCGCCGTGCCGGGTGGACGGACAGTGGCGGTACTCGCGGGACGATGCTCCGGGCGCCCCGCCGGGACTCGGCTGGGGGAGGCGGCGGGAATGAGCGGTGCGGAAGGCGGCGGGCTCTCGCTGTTCGACCACGCGAAGATCGCCTGCGTGTACCTGCTGGTCGGGGTCGTCGCCGTGCTGGCGTACTCGGCCCGCAGCATGCTGATCCTGATCTTCCTCGGGTTCTTCCTGGCGCTCGGCGTGGAACCGATCATCGCCTGGCTGCACCGGCACGGCTGGCGGCGCGGGCTGGCCCTGCTGGTGCTGCTCGTGGTGGTCGTGCTGCTCATCGGCGCGCTCGTGCTGCTGGCGCTGGTGCCCGCCGTGGGGCAGGTCGGGCTGTTCGTCTCGGAGCTCCCGGAGCTCGTCAGCGGCATCGCGGCGAAGCTCAGCGCCGATCCCGAGCTGCAGGCGAGGCTGAACGATCCGAGCGTGCACGAACAGCTGCAGACGGCGATGGGTGCGGTCACGGGCGTCGTGACGAGCACCCTGGCGGCGGGGTTCGCGGCGCTCGGGGCGTTCTTCGGCGGCATCTTCGCCGCCTGCACCGCGGGAGCCCTGATGGTCTACTTCTCGCTGGCGATGCCCCGGATCAACGCCGCGGTGGAACGTGGCGCATCGGCCCACGAGGGCCGGGCCGAGGCCCTGCGCGAGGCGATGGGCCGCGTCGGCGGCTACGTCACCGGGCAGGCCGGGGTCTGCCTGTGCGCCGGGATCGCCGCGTACCTGTTCTTCCTCATCGCCGGAGTGCCCTACCCGGCGCTGCTGGCGCTGGTCGTAGCCCTGTTCGACGCGATTCCGCAGGTCGGCGCCACGCTGGCGTCGGTGACGGGAATTCTCGTCGCCCTGAGCCAAAGCCTGACGCTGGCGGTGGTGACGCTGATCTTCTTCTGCCTGTACCAGATGGTGGAGAACTACCTGATCGCACCGCGCATCTTCGCGAAGACGGTGGAGCTGAGCCCGCTCGGCGCGTTCGTCGCGATCCTGCTCGGCGCGGCCCTCGCGGGGGTGCTCGGCGCGCTGACCGCGCTCCCCATCGCGGCGGCCCTGAAGGTCCTCATCCGCCAGTTCCGCGCCGAACACGCCACCGGCGTCGGCTGATCACGTCTCGAAGGGCATCTCCGGCCGGCCCGTCACGAGCCGGCCGGCGACGGCCGTGCGAGTCACCGCTCGGTGAAGGCGAGCTTGGCGCCGAGGGCGACGAACGCCGCGGCGAAGGTGCGGCGCATCCAGGCCAGCACCCGGGGGCGGCTGATCACGTGGTTGCGGATCGCGGCGGCGAACGCGCCGCAGGCGGCGAAGACCACGAACGTCAGCAGCATGAACACACCGCTGAGCTCGACCATGCGGAGGAACGCGTTCGGCTCCGCGCTGCTCACGAACTGCGGCAGGAACGCGAAGAAGAAGATGGTGAGCTTCGGGTTGAGGATGTTCACCAGGACACCGGAGACGATCACCTTCGCCGCCGAGCGCGGCGCCGTGTCCTGCTCCACGGTGAGCGCACCCTTGTCCCGGAACGTGCTCCACGCCATGTAGAGCAGGTAAGCCACGCCCAGGTACTTGATGACCTGGAACGCGACGGCGCTGGTGTGCAGCAGCGCGGCGAGCCCCGTGATGGCCGCGAGCATGTGCGGGACGATCCCGAGGGTGCAGCCCACGGCGGCGATGATGCTGGCCCGGGCCCCGCGGGAAAGCCCAGCGGCCAGCGTGTAGAGCATGCCGGTGCCCGGCGTCGCGACGATCACCAATGAAGTCAGCAGGAATTCAACGCTCACTCGAGCATTGCTACCACCTCGCGGCCGCCGGCGGCGACGCATTTTGCGGAGTCGGCGGCCCGTGGGTCTCCCGGCTGCCGGAAGACCCGCGGCACCTGCCTCAGCCCGCTACCGCCGTCTCGTGGAGGTGCTGCCAGCGGAGGCCTTCGCCGGTTCGCCGCAGGACCGCCGTCGTCCGGCGGCGGGTCGTCGTGCCCTCGTGGTGGTGGGTTTCGCGGAAGTGCACCACCGCGAAGTCCGCCGCGTCCGCGGCCGCGGTGATCTCGTCGACCTCGATGGCCAGGCCCGGCGCCGCGTTCCGGGCACCGGCGAGGGCGCCGAAGAGGTCCTCGACCGCCATCGGCCTGCCATCGGTGGTGATCATGGTGAAGTCGTCGGCGTGCGCGGCCCGCAGCGCTTCCAGCACCGCGGGCCCGCAGTCCGTGCCCAGCCACTCCGCGAGCAGCCGGTGCACCCGCTCGACCTCGGCCGCGAGGTCGGCGCTCACCAGCCACGCTCGCGCCACTCGGCGAGCTTGGGGCGCTCCGCCCCGAGCGTCGAGTCGTCGCCGTGACCCGGGTAGAACCAGGTGTCGTCCGGCAGCTCGGCGAAGATCCGGTTCTCCACGTCGTCGATCAGCGACCGGAAGTTCTCCGGGGAGCCGGTCTTGCCCACGCCGCCGGGGAACAGGGAGTCGCCGGTGAACAGGTGCGGGTGCCCGTTCGGGTCGCGGTAGAGCAGGGCGATCGACCCCGGCGTGTGGCCGCGCAGGTGGATCACCGACAGCTGGGACTCGCCGACCTCGATGGTGTCGCCGTGCTCGACCAGGCGGTCCGGCGGCACCGGCAGCGCATCGGCGTCCGCCGGGTGCGCCAGCGTGAAGCACCCGGTCTGGCCGGCCACGGCGCCCAGCGCCTGCCAGTGGTCGGCGTGCTGGTGGGTGGTCACGATGGTGCGCAGCCGCGGGCGCAGGGCGTCGTGGCCGAGCAGGTCGGCCAGCCGCTCCGAGTCGTTGGCGGCGTCGATCAGCAGCGCGTCGCCGGTGCTGCGGCACACCAGCAGGTACGCGTTGTTGTCCATCGGACCGACCGAGATCTTGGTGATGGTCAGCGCGTCCAGTTCGCGGCGCGCCGGGGCACCACCTGGTTCGACGTGTCCGTCGTACTGTCCTTGAAGCTCCACGGCCCGAGCCTAACGCCCCGCGCTCGCGGTTCCGGCGGATGATCGCCGGTCAGGCGACAGCCCCCCGCGGAGGCACCATCAGGCCGTAGATCACCAGCACGGACATCGCGATGACCACCAGCGACCACAGCGGGAACGCCGCGAAGAACGCCAGGTGCGCGATCGCGCTCAGCGCGGCCAGGCCGATGCCCGTCATCCGCGCCCACATCTGCCCGTACATGCAGCCGACGCCGGCCACGACCTGCACGACGCCCAGTGCCAGCCAGAACCAGCCCCAGGCGGCGAAGTCGAAGACCAGCAGCTGAGCGGTCCCGACGAGGTAGTAGGTGGGCCGGAACAGCGCGGTGATCCCGCCGATGATGTTGAAGATGCCGATCATCGCGATCAGCGACCCGGCGAACGCCAGCCACCCGGACATCGCGCCGGTGGGCTGCGCGGGCGCCATCGCCCACTGCTTCTGCTGCTCAGGCGCAGCGGTCTGCTCGGGCATCGTCCCCTCGGCCTTCGCCTGGGACTCGGGCCCGGTCTGCGGACTGGACATCGTGCACGCCCCCTCAAGTTGCTCGATGACGTGTCCACCGACAGAGTCGCGCTTTCGGGGCATTCGTGCAGCTCGACCGGGTGGCTCAGGTGTCCGACTTCGCCAGGGCTGTCGAGCGGCTGATGCGCAGTCCCAGCATCGGGAAGACGAGGACGTTGATCATCGCCGCGCCGACCAGGGCGGAGGCGGTGCTCGGCGGCATCGCGCCGACCTCCGTGCCGATCGTGGTGATCACCACGACCATCGGCAGCGCCGCGGACCCGAGCAGCGCGAGCGTCCACTTCGGACGCTTCGGCAGGTCGCGACGGTGCAGGACGAGGATCGGCAGCCCGCGGATCACGAAGAACAGCACCAGGAACACCGGCAGCAGCGCGAACGCGCTCGGCGTCGCCAGCAGCGCGGCCAGGTCGTAGCGCATGCCGCTGACCACGAAGAACAGCGGGATGAACAGGCCGAAACCGATGGCCTCGATCTTGCCCTCCACGACTTCGGCCTCCTCGGAGTCGCCGGCGTCGAGGAACAGCCGGACCACGAGCCCGGCGACGAACGCGCCGAGCAGCACGTCGAGGCCGAGGGCGCCGGCGATCCACAGCATCAGGACGACCACGACCATGCACAGCCGCACCGCGAACTGCGCGCTGGTGCCCAGCGTGGTGCGCGCGGCGCTGCTGCGCGTGAAAGCACCCTTGCCCCGAACGTGGCGGGTGCGCCCGCTACGGGTCAGGACGAACGTTTTGCCTGGTCAAGGGCCGTGCGCATGTTGTGCTGCTATGGCGACACGAAGTGCGCACGGGTGGTGAGCTGCGGAAACGGGCGGGTTCAGAGCCAGTCCGGGAGGTTCGGGGGGTCGCCGTCCAGCAGCTCCGGGCCGGTCCGGCCCAGCAGCCAGCCGAGCATCGGGCCCGGCTCGCCGCGCACCCGGCTCGGCGGGGCGGTGGTGCCGCGCAGGTCCCAGGTCCGCCGGTGGTCGCCGAAGTCGACCTCCACCGACAGGGCGGGCACGTCCGGCCGCCCGCCGTACTGCTGCACCACGTCCTCCAGCAGCTGCTCCGCGGCCGGCCGCGGGATGTCGTCGAAGTCCACGTCGTGATCGAGGTCGACCAGGTGCACCCAGATCTCCAGCAGGCGCAGCCGCAGCATGTGGTGCGCGGGCATCGGGTCGCCCACCGCGTCGGCGATCTCCGCGGTCCACGCCGCCTCCGGCAGCGCGCGGGCGGCGTGCGCGAAGCGGTCGCAGGACGCCGCCAGGTCCTCCAGCAGCAGCCGGTGGCTGCGCACCGCGCCTTCGGTGATGGCCTCGTCCCGGTCGTCGCGGCTGGCGTACATCGCGTGCTCGATCCCGGTCCGCGCCCAGATCAGCAGGTTGACGAACCCGTCGGCGTTGCGGGCCAGGTGCGTGATCACGTGCGCCCTGCTCCACCCGGGCAGCAGGCTGGGCTGGCGCACGGCCAGCTCGTCGAGCCCGGCGACCGTGTCCAGCAGCCGGCTGCTCGCTTCGTCGATGCCGGTCAGCTGGGTCGTGACCTGGTGGGCGAGTTGTGCGGCGGCCGCCGGCTGCGCAACGCTGCGGCCACCGGTCCCGAGGGCGATATCAGCCATGAGGTCTACCTCTGCGTGCAGGAGGGAATTTCGCGACCGGTGAGCATCGAGCTTAATTGCGCAGGCCACAGGCGCGACAGTGCCCATTCCGGGGGAATTTGCGTATCGTCGGTGGAGTCGCGGTCGACCTCCCCGTGTGTCACTCGTTCGGGTACGGGGTGGTTGTTGCGCGGGCTGCGCGCCGCACGCGATCCGGGACTGTCAGAGGCCCCGAATAGCATGGGCGGGCGACGTCGCGTACCTGCCGATGCACTGCCTGCAGCCGGCGCGCGTCCACGTCAACACCAGAACTTTTCGAAGGGATCACCGTGGCTGACCGCCTTGTCGTTCGCGGCGCCCGTGAGCACAACCTGCGCGGGATCGACCTGGACCTGCCCCGAGACAGCCTGATCGTGTTCACCGGGCTGTCCGGCTCCGGGAAGTCGAGCCTGGCCTTCGACACCATCTTCGCGGAGGGACAGCGCCGCTACGTCGAGTCGCTGTCCGCCTACGCCCGGCAGTTCCTCGGCCAGATGGACAAGCCCGATGTGGACTTCATCGAGGGCCTGTCCCCGGCGGTGTCGATCGACCAGAAGTCCACCAGCCGCAACCCGCGGTCGACGGTGGGCACCATCACCGAGGTCTACGACTACCTGCGGCTGCTGTACGCCCGAGCCGGCAAACCGCACTGCCCGGCTTGCGGCGAAGCGATCAGCAAGCAGACCCCGCAGCAGATCGTGGACCAGGTGCTGGAGATGCCCGACCGGGCCAAGTTCCAGGTGCTGGCCCCGGTGGTGCGCGGCCGCAAGGGCGAGTACGTCGACCTGTTCGAGCAGCTGCAGTCGCAGGGCTACGCGCGCGCCCGCATCGACGGCGTGGTGCACTCGCTGGACGCCCCGCCGAAGCTGAAGAAGCAGGAGAAGCACGACATCGCGGTGGTCATCGACCGGCTCACCGTGAAGGCCGGCGCGAAGCAGCGGCTGACCGACTCGGTGGAGACCGCGCTGCGGCTGGCCGACGGGCTGGTGCTGATCGAGTTCATCGACCTCGACGAGGACGATCCGAACCGGGAGCGGAAGTTCTCCGAGAACCTGGCTTGCCCCAACGGCCACCCGCTGGGCGTGGACGAGCTCGAACCGCGGTCGTTCTCCTTCAACTCGCCCTACGGGGCGTGCCCGGAGTGCGCGGGCCTGGGCATCCGCAAGGAGGTCGACCCGGAGCTCGTCGTGCCGGACGAGGAGCTGTCGCTGGCCGACGGCGCCATCGCGCCGTGGGCGGGCGGGCACACCGCGGAGTACTTCACCCGGCTGCTGACCTCGCTGTCGGAGGCCATCGGCTTCCGGATGGACGCGCCGTGGCGGCAGCTGTCCACCAAGGTCAAGAAGGCGGTGCTGCACGGCACCAACGACCAGGTGCACGTCCGGTACAAGAACCGCTACGGCCGGACCCGCTCCTACTACGCCAACTACGAGGGCGTCATCCCGTTCCTGGAGCGGCGGCTGGAGCAGACCGAGTCCGACTACGCCCGCGAGAAGTACGAGGGCTACATGCGGGACGTGCCGTGCCCGGCCTGCGACGGCACCCGGCTCAAGCCGGAGATCCTGGCCGTCACGATGGAGAACGACGAGCGCGGCGAGCTGTCCATCGCCGAGGTCAGCGCGCTGAGCGTGCGCGAGTGCGCCACGTTCCTGGACGGGCTGGTGCTGGGCTCGCGCGAGCAGATGATCGCCGGGCGGGTGCTCAAGGAGGTGCAGGCGCGGCTGGGCTTCCTGCTCGACGTCGGCCTGGACTACCTGTCGCTGGACCGCGCGGCCGGGACGCTCTCCGGCGGCGAGGCGCAGCGCATCCGGCTGGCGACCCAGATCGGTTCCGGCCTCGTCGGCGTGCTCTACGTGCTGGACGAGCCGTCGATCGGGCTGCACCAGCGGGACAACCACCGACTGCTGGAGACCCTCAGCCGGCTGCGGGACCTGGGCAACACGCTGATCGTCGTCGAGCACGACGAGGACACCGTGCGCAGCGCGGACTGGGTGGTCGACATCGGTCCCGGCGCGGGCGAGCACGGCGGCCAGGTCGTCCACAGTGGACCGTACAAGAAGCTGCTGGAGAACAAGCAGTCGCTGACCGGCGCGTACCTGGCGGGGCGCAAGCAGATCCCGGTGCCCGAGGTGCGGCGCCCGCGCGACCGCAAGCGGCAGCTGACGGTGGTCGGGGCGCGCGAGCACAACCTGCGCAAGATCGACGTGTCGTTCCCGCTGGGCTGCCTGGTGTCGGTCACCGGCGTCTCCGGATCGGGCAAGTCGACGCTGGTCAACGACATCCTCGCGGCGGTGCTGGCGAACAAGCTCAACGGCGCCCGGCAGGTGCCCGGCAGGCACACGCGGATCAAGGGCCTGGAGCACGTCGACAAGCTGGTGCAGGTCGACCAGTCGCCGATCGGCCGCACCCCGCGGTCGAACCCGGCCACCTACACCGGCGTGTTCGACCACATCCGCAAGCTGTTCGCGGCGACCACCGAGGCGAAGGTGCGCGGCTACCAGCCGGGCCGGTTCTCGTTCAACGTCAAGGGCGGCCGGTGCGAGTCGTGCGCCGGTGACGGCACGCTGAAGATCGAGATGAACTTCCTGCCGGACGTGTACGTGCCGTGCGAGGTGTGCAAGGGCGCCCGGTACAACCGGGAGACCCTGGAGGTGCACTACAAGGGCAAGACGATCGCCGAGGTCCTCGACATGCCGATCGAGGAGGCCGCGTCGTTCTTCGAGCCGATCAACGCCATCCACCGGCACCTGAAGACGCTGGTGGACGTGGGCCTGGGCTACGTGCGGCTGGGGCAGCCGGCGCCGACGCTCTCCGGTGGTGAGGCGCAGCGCGTCAAGCTGGCCAGCGAGCTGCAGAAGCGGTCCACCGGCAAGACGGTCTACATCCTCGACGAGCCGACGACCGGCCTGCACTTCGAGGACATCCGCAAGCTGCTCGGCGTGATCAACGGCTTGGTGGACAAGGGCAACACGGTGATCGTGATCGAGCACAACCTGGACGTCATCAAGACGGCGGACTGGGTGCTGGACATGGGCCCGGAGGGCGGCTCCGGCGGCGGCATCCTGGTGGCCGAGGGCACCCCGGAGGAGCTCGCGGAGATCGACGAGAGCCACACCGGCCGCTTCCTGGCTCCGGTGCTCTCCGAGAACTGATCCATCGACGCGGCAGAACACCTGCTGTCCGCTCGGACAGCAGGTGTTCTGCCAGGTCAGGCTCGGGTGTAGTGCACGCCGACAGGATGGAACTCATCGCCGCGGAGAGGAGTTCTTCGATCCGGATCCGCAAATTCGCCGCCATCAGCCAGAAGACGCCTTCCGCGTGTCGGGTTCGTTACCCCGGCTGACTAGGTTCGGCGGCATGGCGCAGAACGAGTTCTCGGTTTCCAGCAGCGTTGTCGTGCAGGCCCCGCCGGAGGCGGTTTTCGCCGTGCTGGCAGATCCGCGCAAGCATGCGGTCATCGACGGTTCCGGCACGGTGCAGGGGGAGATGAGCGGCCCGGAGCGGCTGGTGCTCGGCTCCAAGTTCGGGATGCGGATGCGCAGGGGCGTCGGCTACCGGATCACCAACACCGTGGTGGAGTACGAGGAGAACCGGCTGATCGCGTGGCGGCACATGCTGCCCGGCCGGTGGCGGTACGAACTGGAGCCGGTCGGCGACTCGGCGACGAAGGTGACCGAGACCTACGACTTCACCACGATGCTGCCGAAGCTGGTCGCGCGCACCGGCCTGCCGAAGCAGAACCAGCGGTCGATCGAAGCCACCCTGCAGCGCCTCAAGGATCACTTGGAGGCCGAGCAGGCCTGAAGTGGTCGACATCGGGCGCCTCCGCGCCGTTCCCGGTGCGGAGGCGCCCGCCTCTTCGCCGACCAACGGCAAGTAGGTGTCGCATCGGCATCTACTTGACAAGTTGGAAAGTAGTTGCGAACGTAGCTGTCATGAACCAGGTGCAGATGGATGCCGCCGCGCAGCTGGCGCGGGCGGAACGGTTGGGGGCCGAGGCGCGTCGCGGCGGCCGCTGGTACGTGCGGTACATGCTGGTGTTCGGGGTCGGGTCCTTCGCCATGGCAGCGGTCTTCGCGTTCGTGGACGGCAAGACCGCGGCGTTCGTGACGATGCCGCTCTGGATCGCTTTCGTCGTCGCCATCTCCGTCTGGTCGGCCACCCGCAAGGTGGGGATGCGCGGATTCGGGGCGCTCCACGGCACGGTCATGCTGGGGTGGACGCTGGCCTGGATCGCCACGATCGTCGTCGGCAGCAACTGGATGCCCGACGTCTGGCAGTGGTGGATCGGCGGCGGGGTCGTGATGGCCGTGATCGCGTTCGCGGGGGCCGGTGTCGCGCACCGCCGGAGCCGAGGATGAGCGGCGGCGCACACCCCCGGCACCAGCTGGACGATCTCATCCACTCGCCGGTGCGGTTCTCCATCGCCGCGACGCTCGCGGCGGTCGACCAGGCCGAGTTCAAGTACGTGCGCGACATCATCGAGGTCAGCGACTCGGTGCTCTCCAAGCAGGTGTCGACGCTGGAGGGCGCGGGCTACGTCAAGGTGAAGAAGGGCTACGTCGGCAAGCGCCCCCGCACCTGGCTCAGCCTCACGGCGAAGGGCCGCCGGGCGTACGAGGCGCACCTGGCGGCGCTGAAGGCGATCACCACGCAGCCGGCGGCGGAGCCGGCCGAAGAGCGGAGCTGACATGAGCGCAGCGAACATCGCCGCGATCGCGCAACGATCGGGATCGGATGCAACCCGGTTGAGGTCCACTGCGTCCTAGGCGTCGATTTCCAATGCCTGGAACGGAGCCCAGCAACATGACCGTCCTCTACCGGATCTCCATCGACGACAGGACCGACGCCACCGTTCGCGGTCGCTTCCACATGATCAACCCCGATGCGGGGATCCTCCCGGAAGAGGACGACGACCTCCTCCCGCTGGAAATCATGATCGACGCGTGGCGCCGGATGAAGGACGGGTACTTCTTCGTCGGCGACGGGCTCGGGGACGACAGGCTGCCCATGTCCTTCGAGCGGGCTGCCGCGATCGCCGACGAGCACGAGCTGAGGGACGCCTTCGAGAAGGAGCTCGACGACGAGGCGGAACCGGACGAGTACTTCTTCGACCGGATCGACGAGATCATCGAGTCCTCCGGAGTGAGCGAAACGCAGAACGCGCCTGCCTTCTGGGAGGCCGATGGCTTCTGGGACGCCGCCACCGACGAGGATTTCCCGGAAGACATCGACGCCTACCCGTACGTCGAGTTCACCTTCACCGCTCGCGACGCCCGATACGTCGCGCACCTGACGCCCGGCACGCACTGGGCGACGGCGCAATACTGCGACTAACGCTGCCCCCGGAACAGCGAGAAACCCAGGTCAGCACCGCGTATTCGAAGCAGATCGAATGCGCGGTTCTGCGGCGGCGACCCTGGTCCGCTCGGCGAAGCCGGGATCGCCAGCGCGGCCGGCGACCCCAGCACCGACGTCCTGGGCGGGCTGAAGCTTCCGCTGCTGGGCTAGTCGTTCCGCCGCCGCGAGTGCCGGGCATCCCGCCGGGGTGCCCGGCACTCGCATCATCTGGGGCAGGTGGGGGACGGCTCCGGCGTTCTGCCGCAGTGCATCACGGGCTCGGGCGCCCGGCCGCTCTTGCCCTCCACGCGCATCACCGAGATCGCCTTCCGCACCGGGACCTGCCCGGTCGGCGAGCCGAAGTCGATGGGGCCGCTGATCGCGCGGATGCCTTCGGGGTTCTCGCTGAGCCGCGCGATCCCGTACCAGACCGCCAGGCCGTTCAACGGTGTCGTTCCGACATCGGCCTGTCCTTCGGTGACCTTCTGCACCGCCTGCCGGACGAGGTGGACGGCGTCGAAGGCCAGCATCGACCGGCCCGCCAACCCGTCATCGCCCGGCAGCACGCGCTTCCCGGTGAAGTCGATGTAGTCGAGCTGGATCCCCTCCCGCAACTCCCGGTCGAGCAGGAACTTCGTCGCGTCGTCACCGGCCATCAGCTTCGGCATGTTGGCGTCGCCGACGCACCGGTCCTGCACGGCGCTCAGGTAGTTGCTGAAATCGTCCGCCCGCGCCGTGTACAGGGCCAGCGATTCGGGTCCGCACTGCACGGCGTCCGACGGGATGCCGTGCTGGGTGTTCTGGAGCTCGGCCGAACCTCCCAGTTGCGCGTCGACGTCGAGCGCGAGGTTCCTGCTGTAGGTGTCGGCTTCGTCGTAGAAGACGGTGACGTTCTTGCTGCCCAGGTCCCGCACGTGCTGCGCGATGACCTCGGATTCCCAGTGGTTCGTCGGCCCCACCTGGTGGTAGAGCCTGCTGAGGCCGGGGAAGCTGTCGGCCGAGGTCACCGTGCCCACCATGGCAAGCCCGCTGCTGCCCAGCACGGTGATCGCGTCGCCGGTCTCCCGCCAGCTGCCGCCCAGCCCGACGACCGCCACCACCGGTGCTTCCTGCCGGGGCTCGGCGAAGTCGACGATGTGCTCGGCGACGGCCTCGGCGTGCTTCATCTTCGCGCCGCCGTTGGCGAGCACGATCCGGATCGCCACGCGGTCGTTGATCCGCGCGCTCCGCTGGGCCTCGGCCAGCCCCTCCAGCTCCGCCGCGACCCCGTCCAGCGTCGACGAGTCCGGATCCCGGCCGGTGAGGGTGCTGAAGTAGACGATCGAGAAGTACGCGACCTGCTTGCCATCCGCCACCGACCGCTGGTGCAGGTCCGCGGCCTCGGCGTTCTGCTGGTTGATCCGGTCCTGCGCGGCGATGAGCCGATCGCGCAGGGCCGGCTCCGAGATGTCGGCGGAGAAGCGGTGCTCCGAGTCGGCGATCCCGACGCACTCGCCGCCGGTCGACCACAGCGCGGTGTTGGTCCACGGCCACCAGCTCCGGCCGCAGTGGCCGTAGTACTGCTGCAGGTAGACGCCGCCGCCCCCGAGCACCAGCAGGACCACCAGCAGGACCGGGATGCGGCGCAGCAGCTTGGAGCGCTTCAGCGGCAGGGTCGTCTGGCCCAGCGAAACGCCCGGCTCGTCCTCCGTCGACGGCGGTTCGTCGGCCACCCGCAGCGTCACGTACCAGGCGGTGTTCGAGCGCTTGCGCCGCGCTTCCTGCAGCGTCTCCGGCCAGCTTTCGAGGGTGACCGGCGCGCTCGGCGTCTCGCTGTCCTGCAACGGTTCCGGGCCGCTGCCGATCACCAGCAGCGGATCCGGCAGGCCGGTCTCGTTGCGCACGTCGTTGATGAGCCGGACCAGCACCTTGCCGACGGTGTCCTCGCCGAGGTTGCGCAGCAGCAGGACCGGGTAGCAGTCCTTGGGCACCCACTGCCAGCGCCACAGCCGTCGCGCGTAGGAATCGGTGAGGTCCGCCAGGAACGCGTGCACCAGGAGTTTCCGCACCTGTTCGGCGTTCTCCCAGCGCGACGGCGTGGTGATCAGGCGCTGCGCGAAGCTCGGGAAGTCCGCGGATTCGCCCGGCGACAGGTAGCGCTGCCGCATGAACCAGCGGGCAGCGCGGCCCCGGCGCACCCACCACGCGTAGTAGAGCGGGAAGAACGTCAGCGACAGCACGAAGAGGTACCAGGGCAGGCTCTGCGCGGCCGACTCCCACAGCGCGGCCTCCTGCTGCTGGGGCTGGCCGCGCCGGGGCCGGCGGCTGCGGAGGTATTCGCGCAACAGCTGGCGGGTGTGCGAATGCGGGGCCTGGGCCAGGTTCGTCGGCGGCAGGTTCTTCTTCAGCAGCCAGCTCAGCAGCGCGTACCGGCGGAAGCGCAGCCGGCCGATCCGCGGCCAGGAGTCGGCGTCGCGCAGCCCCTGGGCCGCGTTGTCCAGCAGCTTCCGGATCTGCACCGACTTCTGCCGCGGCGTCTCGGCGGGCGTTCCGCCGACGTCGAGCACCACGTGCGGCACGATGGTGCCGAGGTGGTCGGAGAGCTGGTCGATGAGCCGACCGGAGGCGTTCTCGCGCAGCAGGTGGATGATCGGCTGGTCCGGGAGCTTCTCCACGCGGCGTCGCCGGACCCATCGCCGCCCGAGGCGGGACGGCAGCCGGGTGACCGGAACTCCCTGGCTCACGGGTGCTTCCGTCATCCTCACCTCCGGTGACCGGTAGATCATTCAACGTTACCGGTGGCGGCGGCGAATCCGAACGGATTTCAGGGTTTTCCCCGCCGGCTCACCGCGGCCTGCCGGGCACGCCGGGGCGGGTCTGCCAGGGGAGCGGGCCGCCGAGCGGGCGGTATTCGACGCCGTAGGCGTCCAGGCGGGGCAGGTGGTGGTCGACGAGGCGGCGCCGGAAGTCGGCGAAGTCCCGGTCGCTGCTCCAGGCGACCTCGGCGAACGCGGTCAGCCGCGGGAAGGTGGCGTAGTCGACGCGGCGCGGGGTGTCCAGGTGCTCGGTCCAGACCTGCGCCTGCACGCCGAGCGCGCGCTCGGTCAGCGGTTCGTAGGCGTAGACGTCTTCGAGGGTGGTGTTGAAGCCGACCGGGATGGGCTCGTCGGGGTGGTCGGACTGCCGGTGGTCGAAGTAGAGGTGGTGTTCCGGGCACAGCACCACGTCGTGGCCGCGCTCGGCGGCGCGCAGCGCGGTCCGCTCGTCGCGCCAGGTCGCGATGATGGTCCGCGGCGGCAGCGGGTCGACCGACTCCAGGATCTCGTCCCAGGCCGATGCCCGGCGCCCCTGGGCGTGGATGTGCTCGACGAGCGAGCGCAGGAAGGAGCCGTGCTCCGGCGTCACGCCCGGGACCTCGTCGCCGCCGATGCAGATCACCGGCGACGGGAAGACCTCCATCAGGTGGTCCAGGACGGCGCGGTAGAAGTCCAGCGTGGCCGGGTCGGTGTTGAGGATTTCGTCGCTGATGCCCCAGGATTCCCAGACGCGCGGCCGCTGCGCGGTGCCCAGTTCCGGGTAGGCGGCGATCGCGGCCTGGCTGTGGCCGGGCACGTCGACCTCCGGGACGACCGTGATGTGGTGCCGGGCGGCGTGGGCGACGATCTCCCGCAGGTCGTCGCTGGTGTAGAAGCCGCCGTGCGGGCGTTCGTCGAACTCGGGCTGCTCGCCTCGGCCGACCATCGAGCGCCGCCGCCAGGCGCCGACGCGGGTCAGGTTCGGGAACCGCGGCACCTCGACGCGCCAGCCCTGGTCGTCGGTCAGGTGCAGGTGCAGGACGTTGAGCTTGTGCATGGCCAGCAGCTCGACGAACCGGAGGACTTCGCGCTTGGGCAGGAAGTGCCGGGCCACGTCCAGGTGGCAGCCGCGCCAGGCGAACCGCGGCCGGTCCTCGACCCGGCCGCACGGCAACAAGCACCGTCCATAGTGGATCAGCGCGCTCCGGTACGCGGCCGGGCCGAGCAGCTGCCGCAGGGTCTGCGCGGCGTGGTGCGCGCCGGCCGCGTCGTGCGCGACGACTTCCACGCCGTCCGGCCGGATTTCCGCGCGGTAGCCGCCGGGCGCGGACTCGGCCGGGTCGACGCGGAACTCGATCGTCGGCCGCGCCGCGTCCGGCAGCGGCAGCCCGGTGGCGGCGCCGATGTGCCGCCGGAACCAGTCGGCCGTGGTGGGTTCGCCGCCCACCGTGGTGTCCCGGTCCAGCTCGAACATCCCCGCGGCCGGTGCCACCAGCGCGGGCTTCGGTACCAGCGAGTCCCAGCTCATCCCTTCACCGCCCCGGCCAGCCCGGACACCAGGCGTCGCTGCACCACCACGAAGAAGATGAGCACCGGAATCGTCATCAGCGTTGAACCGGCCATGATCGCGCCCCAATCGTTGCCCTCAGGTGTGAAGAACACCAGGATCGCCATCGGCAGCGTCTGGTTCTCCGACGCCGAGATGATGAACGTCTTGGCGAACAGGAAGTCGTTCCAGGCGTGGATGAACGAGAGCACGCTGGTGGCCACCAAACCCGGTGCCACCAGCGGGAAGAGCACCTGCCAGACGAACCGGGTGCGGCTCGCGCCGTCCAGCGTCGCGGCCTCCTCCAGCTCGTCCGGGACGGCCGCGACGAACCCGCGCAGCATCCAGATCGCCAGCGGCAGGCTGAACGCCAGGTGCACCAGGACGAGTGAACCGAGGTGGTTCAGCCCGAACGCCGGGGCGACCGAACCGACCTCGCGCATCAGGAAGAACAGCGGGATCGTCAGCGCCTCCACCGGAACCATCTGCGCCACCAGCAGCATCAGCAGCAGCACGGTGCGGCCGCGGAAGCGGAACCTGGTGAGCGCGACGGCGGCGAGGAACGACATCAGCAGCGAGACCAGCACGACCGCGCCGGCCACCAGCAGGCTGTTCACGAAGTACCCGCCGAGTCCGTCCACTGTGAACACGCGGCGGAAGCTGTCCAGGGTGGGGGTGAAGGTCCACGGCCGGGGATCGGTCGAGAGCAGCTCGCCCTCCGGCTTGAAGGCCGAGAGCACCATCCAGTACAGCGGGAACGCCACCACGACCGCGATCAGCACCGCGACAGAGTTGGCGGCGAGCAGCCTGGGCTTGCGCAACGCACTCATACGAATGCCTCGTCCTTCCGCTGGGCCCGCAGGTAGGCCAGCGTGATCAAGATGAGCAGCACGGTCATCACCACGCCGATGGCCGAGCCGAGCCCGTAGTTCGAGCCCGCGAAGGCCGACTGGTACGCGTAGACGTTGAGGACCATGTTCTGGCCGGCCACCCCGCCGCCGTTGGTCATCACGTAGATCTGGGTGAAGATCTTGAAGTCCCAGATGATCGACTGGATGGTGGCGATGACCAGCACCGGGCGCAGCATCGGCAGCAGCACGCTGCGCGCGGTGCGCCAGGCCGACGCCCCGTCCAGCGCCGCGGCCTCCACCACCTCGCTCGGGATCCCGGTGAGCCCGGCGTAGGTGGTGACGAGCACGAACGGGAACGAGCACCAGATCACCTCGGCGGCGACCAGGCCGAAGGCCACGAACTTGTCGTAGGTCCACGAGAAGCCCGCCGCGCCGTCGATGCCGACGCCGGTGAGCACCTCGTTGACCAGGCCGAAGTCCTGGTCGAACAGGAACAGCCAGACCGTCGACCCGGCCATCGCCGGGGTGGCCCAGGCGCCGATGGCGGCCAGGAACAGCAGCAGCCGCGGCAGCGGGCTGATCCTGGTGGCCAGCACCGCGAGCGCGATGCCGACCGCCATGCTGCCCACCACGCAGACCGCGGCGAAGACGCAGGTCTGCACCAGGATCGTCCAGAACTGGCCGTCCCCGAGCAGCGTCAGGTAGTTGTCCGCGCCGATGAACACCACCGGCGCGCCACCGGACGCCTGCGCCTGCCCGTACTCGTACAGGGAGATCTGCACCAGCTGGTAGAGCGGGTAGCCCATCATGCCGATGAGCAGTAGCGCCGCCGGTGCGAGGTAGAGCAGCGCGGCCATCACACCCGACCTCGAACCCGCGTCGCGCAGCGGAGCGGGCAGCGGAGCCTCACCGGGACGGGCGCAATTTCCATTGAAATTGGACCTTCAATTTCAATGGAAATTGCGGATCCGCTGGTCCGTCGTGTCGAAACCGGCATCTCAGCGACCTTCGAAGACGGTGTTCATCTGCTTGGCCGCGTTGCCGGTCGCCTCGTCGACGCTGGTGCCGGTGATGATCTGCTGCACCATCGTCGGCAGCACGCCCTGCGCGTCGACCTTCGACCAGGTCGCCGAGGTGGGCACGAACCGGGTGCCCGCCTGCAGCGTCCGCACGAACGGTGCGACCTTCGGGTCACCGGCCGCGAGTTCCTGCTGCACGTCGGTGAAGGTCGGCAGGTTGCCCATCGCCGCGTACATCTTGCGCTGGTACTCCTTGCCCGCGAGCAGCTGCACGAACTCGCGCGCCAGCGTCGCGCGCTTGGACGACTTCATGACGCCGAGCATGTTGCCGCCGGCGAAGGCCGGGGCGACCGAACCGGCGGTGTTGCCGGGCAGCGGCACGACGGCGTACTTCCCGCCGGCGGCGCCGGCGTCGACCGCGGCGCGGTTGAAGTCGCCGCCGATCGTCATCGCCGCCTTGCCGGAGGCGAACGCCTGCACGGCCTGGCTGCCGGTCAGGTCCGCGCACTGCTCGCGCGGGCATGCCCCGCCGGTGATCAGCGAAGCGTAGGCGTCGACGCCCTGGCGGGCTGCGGGCTGATCCACAGTGGACACCCACTTCTCGCCGTCCTGGCGGGCCAGGTCGCCGCCGTTGGCCCAGATGAACGGCATCAGCGCGTAGTGGTACTTGCCGCCGACGGAGATTCCGTACATGTCGGGGCGGGCGGTGCGGATCCGCTGCGCGGTGTCGGCCAGTTCCGCCAGCGTGCGCGGCGGCTGCAGGCCCAGTTCGGCGAAGACGTCGGTGCGGTAGTACAGCGCGCGGATGCCGGTGTACCAGGGCACGCCGTAGACCTTGCCGTCGACCTTCGCGGTCTCCAGCACGGACGGGTTCAGGTCGCGGGATTCCGGCCACTGCCCGAGGTTCCCGGTGAGATCGGCCAGGCCGCCGGCGGCGACGTACCCGGCCACGTCGGTGTTGCCGTACTCGGCGACGTCCGGCGCGCTGGCCGGGTCGTTGAAGGCGCCGGTGAAGCGCTGCGACCGGGTGTCCACGGGGATGTACTGGACGTCCACCTGCACGCCCTGGTGTTCGGCTTCGAAGCGGGCGACCGCTTCGTCCACAGTGGCCTGCTTCGGGCCGCGGTTGGTCTCGTCGAACAGCCAGACCCGCAGGGTTCCGGTGCGTTCGTCCTCGGTGGGCGCGGACTGCTGGACCTGCGGCGGGCCGCAGGCCGCGAGCAGCGCGCCGACGGCGGCGACGGTGATGACTTTCCAGGCGCGCATGGGGATTCTCCGTTGCATCATGTGCAATTCCCGTTTTGCATTGAGCAATCGGATCGTAAGGACCGGTTTCCCCGAAGGCAAGGTCTGAACCAATCATGGCTCGTCCGGGCTCGCGCCGTCGCGCCCGGTCCGCGAGCCGGATTTTCCCGGCGAAGAACGGGAAAAGCGTTGATTTCACAGATCATTTCCGCCCGTCGACCCTGCGAGGATGGAGTCCCCGCCGCCGAATCCGCGAATCGTTCGACCTGATTGGGAAGCCGACTTGGGAGACGCACGCATGATCGCCGGGGTGCTCGCCGCCGTCCTCGCGGTGCCGCTGCTGGCTCCCGTCCAACCGGTCGCCGAGGCGAAAACCGGGAAAATCGAGGAGACCGGCGAATCGTGGGCCGGACCGCTGCGCACCGAAGGGCGCTACATCGTCGACGCGGGCGGGAACCGCTTCAAGCTGAAGGCCGGGAACTGGCACGGCGCCAGCGGAACCTGGAACGGCAGCGGCGATATCAACGACCCGGCCAACCACCACTCGGGGGAGAACAGCAGCGGCATCCCGCTCGGCCTGGACCGGGCCCCGATGCGCGAAATCGTCGACAGCTTCCGGGAACTCGGGATCAACAGCATCCGGCTGCCGTTCTCCAACGACATGATCCGCGACTCCGCGACCGTGCCGGACGCGGCCGTGGCCGCGAACCCCGAGCTGCGCGGCAAGACCCGGCTGCAGGTGTACGACGCGGCCGTTTCGGCGCTCACCGACAGCGGTTTCGCGGTGATCCTGAACAACCACACCAACACGACCCGCTGGTGCTGCGGCCTGGACGGCAACGAGCGCTGGAACAGCAGCCAGAGCGACCAGGCGTGGCAGGACGACTGGGTCTTCATGGCCGCCCGCTACCGGGACAACCCGCGCGTGGTCGGCGCCGACCTCTACAACGAGGTGCGCCGCGACCTGATGGACGACCCGAACTGGGGGCTGGGCGACGGCCACGACTGGCACGCGGCGGCGCAGCGCGCGGGCGACCGGATCCTGACCGAGGCCAACCCGAACCTGCTGATCATCATCGAGGGCATCAACTGGTTCGGCATCCCGGCCGACGGCCTGCCGCACGGGAGGCCGACGCTGGAACCGGCGCGCACCCTCTCGCACACCCTGGTGGCGTCGGGAAAGCTGGTGTACTCGGCGCACTTCTACGGCTACACGGGCCCGAACCACAGCGGAGCCACCGGGCTGGGGGAGACGCACGACCCGCGGTACCAGGACCTCAGCCGCGATGAGCTCTACGAAGTGCTGCGCCGGCAGGCGTTCTTCGTCACCGAGGAGGGGCAGCACTTCACGGCGCCGCTGTGGATCAGCGAGTTCGGCGTCGGCGGCCGCGACGAGCAGGACCCGAAGGCGCGGGCCTGGTTCGGCAACTTCGTGGACTTCCTCGTCGCCAACGACACGGACTTCGCCTACTGGCCGCTGGTCGGCTGGCACGAGAACCGGCAGGGCAACGGCTGGGGCCTGGTGCACTGGGACGCCGCGGGCAACCGGATGTTCGTCGACGACGGCGACGACTGGCGCGCGGAAGCCTGGCACCGGCTGGTGAACGCCGAGGCGAGCCCGGCGGGACCGGTCGACACCTGGCGGATGCTGGACGTGGACCACGGCGACCTCGTGCAGTCGGCCCGCCTGCGGGCCGAACCGGATTGGGACCCGGGCGCGGGAAAGGCGGCCTGCCCGGACGGTCAGCGCCTGGTCGGCCTGAGCCACACGGGTTCCCGGGGCCTGTGCACCGACACCGGAGGCGGCGGCTGGGATGCGGGCTACGAGGTGGTCCGCGACGAGCGGCACGTGACCGACGACTGGGCGCCGGGCTTCACGAAGTTCCAGTGCCCGCCGGATTCCTTCGTCGTCGGCTACGCGACCAGGGGCGCAGACCTGTCGTCAACGGTGTGCGGCAAAGTCGCGAACCAGCTCGGAACGACCGGGAGAGCGGTCTGGTTCGACAGGTCGGACGCCCGCCCGCCGGAGGCCCGCGGCGGCGACTTCGCCACGGGCCACTACAAGGGACAGTGCGCGGACGGCGAGTACATCGCGGGAGTCGCCTTCAGCGCCCGAGCCGGCTCCCTGGCGAAGGAACCCGACGCGCTGCTGTGCCGCACTTGGAGTTCTGCGCGGGAGTGATCGTGGGCCTGCCCGGCGGATCACGCCGGACAGGCCCCGTCCCCGGGAGGACTCAGTGCTTGAGCGTGAAGGTGAAGTCCCCGGAGAGCTTGCCGCTCAGGCGGACTGCCGATACGAGATTTCCCTCGGTGAGCAGCCTCTCGACCTCGGCTCGCGAAAAGCCGAAGCCTTCGGCGATCAGCCGCACCGGGCGGACGGGGATCCGCGCCGCAAAGCGGACCGAGACCTCGATCGCCTCGTCCTCCAGCTGATCCGATCCGCCGGTGTCGAGGCGCCAGGCGTTGTCCCAGTCGAGGGCGATGCGATTACGGCGCCGCACGACCGGGTCCTGGAGCAGCTCGGCCGTCAGGTCGGAGTCGTTGTGGTGCAGCCGGTCGAGCAGCTCGGGTCGCACGGAGCGCACGTTCATCCGCTCCAGGACGGTGAGCTTGGTGGTCTCCCCGCAAACTGTGCACAGCGCGAGGAGCCAGACGTCGAGGAGCTTGTGGTTCGCGTTGACGCGGAATTTGCCGCTTGCCTGGAAGCGCTCGGAGGCGCACGCGTGGCAACGGCGGACAATGATAGGCAGGCAGGTGGGCACGACCACCCAGGTTTTGGACATAGAAGTACACCAGTTCCAGTGAGAAGTCCGCAGCGAAAAGGAGCGCGGCGCACATGGGCGACGCGCGACGAATCAGCGCTCGGGAGGTCTCACTGGGTGTACAACGGCACGTCCTCGACAAGGCGACAGGGCGGGAGCACGGTAACAGCACGGGGAAGTGCGACTCCACTGGTTTTCGGGCGAGGCGGTTGTGCTGCCTCGCCACGGCGCCTGGCACCCGCAGCATGCCGATGGACGCGACACGACGTGGAATCCGCTCTCACCCGGCGGCGGAACCCGGCGCCCGGCTGTGTCGCACCTGGAGTTCCGGGCAGGGGTGATCCTGTGTCAGACCGCGGGTTCCAGGTCGGCCGGGAGGATCTGCTCGGTGAGCAGGCGGCGGACCCTGGTGGTTCGGTCGGCTGCTTCGAGCCAGGTGTCGAGCAGTCGCCAGCCGTGGAAGTAGCCCAGCACGTACAGGGCCATCCCGCTGGCGCGCAGTGAGCCCAGCGCCGCACCGGCTTCGGCGTCGGAGAGCAGCGCCCAGCGCGAGAGGTATGCGGCGAGTTCCGACTCCGGACGTCCTTCGGCGGCGAGGAAAGCGGCGTTGGCCCAGGCTCCGAACAGGATGTTCTGGGCCCGGTGGATCGCGGCGAAATCGCTGCCGTCCCCGGCGATTCCCTGTTCGGCGAGGACGTTGTCCGTCAGCCACGCCTGGGCCTCGTCGCCGGGGAACACGATGCTCTCCGCGTGCAGGCCGAGCCCTTCGCTGATCACGAACGACGGCGCGAGCATGAACCGGACCTGCTGGTCGAGGTGGCCCTGCTCGTCGATGAGCAGGCGCTCCTTGAGCATCGACTCGGCGATGTGCCCGGGGTGTCCTTCGTGCGCGACGACGTACAGGAGATCGGCGAGGTTGAACGGCAGGTCGGTGTTGATGTGGATGGTCGATCGCAGGCCGCCTTCGTGATCTCCGGCGGCCCGGAAGTGCGCGCCCGGCACGAGCTTGCACCTCACGACCTCGTCCGCAGGGAGCGACACGATTTCGTTGGTGCGCCGACGAGTCTCGGCGACAGCCCTGTCGACGAGGCCGGGCAGCCTGTCGAGTTGCTCGCGGGGCAAGGTGTGGGCGGCTTGCCAGGCGTGCAGCCGTTCCGCCAGAGAGCCGGTGCTGCGGGGTAGTGCGGCGTTCAGAAGGTCGTGCGCCTGCTGGAACGTTTCCTCCGGAAGCCACTCCGCAGACACGCCCAGGCATTCGCGGGCGTACTCCGGCAACGGCAGCTCTTCCCCGGCCAGCCGCCGGGTTACCGCGCGCAGCGCCGTCAGTTGCGCGCCGAGGTAGCGGGCGTGATCCGGCGCGAACGGCGACTCGGCGAGCAGCGCTTCGGCGTCATCGGCCAGTCGCCCGGCCGGGACCGGCTCCTCGCCGTCCACCCGCTCGCTCCACTCCTGCGGCCCCCGGTAGATGAGCACCGTGCCGCCGGCGTTTTCCGTCACCTGGCGGTTCACCCGCAGCGCCAGCAGCGCGTACTCGCGAAACCATTCCTGCTCTGTCGCGGCCATCGATTCCTCCGGGCCTCGGGGTCTGATCAACGCCATCGAAGCTAGCTGTACGGTTTTCCGTACGGTGTAAGGGAGGAGTGGCGGATGCCCGAGCAACGCCAGTCGGCGATCTGGTTCACCGAGGAAGGCCCGCGCCGAGCCCGGTTGTCCAGGGAACGGATCACCCGGGCCGCGGTGCAGGTGCTGGACGTGGAAGGAGTGGCGGGCCTGTCCATGCGGCGTCTCGCCGCGCGGCTTGAAGTCAGCCCCATGTCGCTGTACGAGTACGTCGGCAGCAAGGAGGACGTGCTCGATCTCGCCGTTGACGAGGTCATCGCCGAGATCGAGCTCGACGACGCGGAAGACGTGCGGTGGCGCGAGGAACTCGTACGCAGGCTGGGCCAGAGCCGGCAGGTCATGAACCGCCACCCGTGGCTGCCCGCCCTGATGGCCACCCGTCCGCTGCTCGGCCCCAATTCCCTCGCGCGTTCCGAGCGCGTCTATTCGCTGCTGGAGAAGGCGGGGCTGGAAGGGCCGCAGCTCGTCGCGGCGGTCGGGAGCCTGACCTACTACGTCCAGGGCTACGCCGCCGCGGAGAACGTCTGGCGAAGCTCGCACCACGATCCGGGTGGCGTCGCCGAACTGCGGGGCCGAGCCCAGCAGCACATCGACCGGCAGTCCGACCGCTATCCCGCGCTGACGCGGCATGCCCAGCTCACGAACGACGACCTCGACGGCTCGTTCGAGCTCGGGCTCGACACGATCCTCGACGGGATCGAGGCCCGGCTCGGCACCTAGCCGCCCAGCCGGGCCACCGCGGCAGGAACCGGTCAGCCGTGGAACGTGATGGCCGCGACCGAAGGGCAGGCGTAGCTGTCCTGGGTGGGGGTGAGAACCCCGGTGCCGGGGTCGCGGGCCAGGCGGGTGATCGTGCCCGCTCGCTGGTTCGCCACGAACAAGGAGGTCTGCTCCGGGTCCAGGGCGAAGTGCCGGGGCCAGCTGCCGCCCGTCGGCGTCGTGCCCCGGAAGGTGAGGCCCGCTTCGTCGATGGCGAACGTGGCGATGTTGTCGTCGCCGCGGTTGGAGGCGTAGGCGAACTTCGCGTCGCGGGAGATCGCGATCTCCGCCGGGAAGTTCTCGCCGGACGCGTCGGGCTCGCGGGTGCCGACGACCTGGCCCGGGGTGAACCGGCCGGCCTCCGGATCCCAGTCCAGCACCGTGATCTCGGACTTCAGCTCGGCCAGCAGGTAGGCGCGGGTGTAGTTGAACGCCAGGTGCCTGGGTCCGGTGCCCGTCGGGAGCTCCAGGTGCTGGTGCTGGGTGAGCTTGCCGGTGGCGGTGTCGAAGGCGTAGACGAACACCGCGTCCGCGCCGAGGTCGACGGCGACGACCCACCTCTTGGTGGGGTCGACGAGCACCTGGTGGGCGTGCGGCTGGGAGCCGGGGTGCTTGACCAGGTCGGTGGACTCGCCGATGCTGCCGTCGGCGTTGCGGCGGTGCACGGCGACCGTGCCGTCGGTGTAGTTGGCGGTGAACAGGAATTCGCCGCTGGGGTGCATCGCGATGTGCGTCGGGCCCGCGCCGCCGCTGGGCCGGCTGTTGAGCACCACCGGGTGGTGCGCGGAGAGGTCCACCGCGGTGATCGTGCCCTGCGGGATCTCGTTGGTGACGTACAGGAACTTGTGGTCCGGCGACCAGGCGAAGAACGACGCGTCGGGCACCCCGTCGACCACTCCGGACGGTTCGAGCACGCCGGCCTCGTCGCGGATCGCGACCTCCAGGCCGCGGCCCGGCGGGTTCGCCGAGGTGTAGCTGCCGATGAGCGTCATCAGGCCCGCCTGGTGGTGCGTCGCCGGCGCGGCGGGGTGCGGCGCGGCGACCGGGGGTGCCGCGCAGGCGGTGCTGGTCGTGGCGATCCCGGCCGCGCCGGCGAAGCCGACTGCGCCGACCGCGGTGAGGAACCGGCGACGCGGCATTGCGTTGTCCCGCACGATGTTCTCCCTGTTCGGTGGATGATCGCGGGTCAGTCTGCCGCATCGCGCCCGATTGGACTAGACCAAAACGGCCTAAGGTCGCCCGGGTCAGGAGAAGATCGCGTGCACCTGGTCGACGGCCTCGGGGCCGTAGCCGACGGTGCCGACCGGGACCGCGCCGTCGATCGCCTCGATGATCCGCCCGGCCCAAACCGGCCCGAACCCGCCGCACAGTTCGATCAGCTGCGCACCCTCCTCCACCAGACGACGCGCGACCTCGATGCCCTCTTCGGGCTTGCCCACCCCGACGAGAACGGTGCGGCACTCGCCGGTGTCGACGACGTTGAAATCGCCGCCCGAAGTGCTGCCCGCTGCCGTGTAGATGAATCCCCAGTGCGTGAGCGCCATGCGAACCTCCCGTGGTCGTTATCGCCAACACGACCAGCAAAGCAGAAACCGGGAGAGATCGGAGGTGATCCGCACTGCACCGCGCTAGTGGTCAGGGGAGCGCCGCCGCGCGCTTCGCGGGTTTCGCGGCGGGAGCGACGTCGGCGCCCGGGTTGCCGCCGCAGGGGCCCGCGGTGCTCCAGTCCGGATCGACGTCCCGGCACGCGCCGGCCGCCTTCTGCGCCTGCACCATCTCGGCGACGTCGGCGAGCAGGCGCTTCGCGTCGTAGACGATGCCGTTGCGGATCGTCCACTGCACGCCGCCGATGCGCCTGATGTCGCCGGTTTCGGGGTCGAGCCGGGGAGTTCCGGTGCCGTACAGCGTTTTCAGGTCCTGCAGCGGGTTCTCGCCGGTGATCGCCAGGTCCGCCAGCAGGCCCTCCCGGACGAGCCCGAACTCCGGCGCGGCACCGGTCGGCTCGGCCAGCGTCTGCGCGGTGCCGTACGTCATCGCCTCGATGGCCTCGATCGGCGACAGCCCCGCCTCCCGCAGCATCTCCAGCTCGGCGATGTTGGCGAAGCCGTACAGGTTGTAGATGAAGCCCGGGTCGGTGCCGCCCGCGATGCGGCCGCCGATCGCCTTGTAGTCGTGGACGAGCTGCATGTACTGCAGGTAGAAGCGCTTCCAGCGCACCTCGTCCTCGGTTCGCCAGTCGTAGTAGAACGAGCCGTGCGCCTCCGGGCTCGGCTCCCAGAAGTTCCACAGCGACGGCAGCGCGAACCGCGGATGCCACTCCAGGCCGCGCGCCCGCAGCAGGTCCCGCCCGGCCAGGTAGACGCCGAACGTCGGCCCGAACGTCACGCCGTTGTCCAGCTGCCGCGCCAGGTACGACCGCCACTGCGGCGAACCCGGCGGGAAGGTGTAGTCGATGACCTCGGCCACCGCGCGCCAGCGCGACGCCTCGTTCTCGTAGTCGTAGTCCGGCGGCTTCGGGTGTTCGCGGCCCTCCTTGAGCAGCGCCTCGAAGTGGCCGTAGAAGTGGGTCACCGTGCCCAGGCCGAGCCGGCCGGTCTCCAGCGCGTTGAGCTGCGGGTAGATCGGCGGCGAGTGGTGCATGGTGGTGCCCAGCCCGTGCCGCTTCGCCCGGGCGATCGCGGCCTCGATCTCCGGCCGCCCGTACGGGCCCTCGCCGAAGAACTTGATGCCGTCCACGCCGTGCCGCGCGGCCCAGTCCACCCAGCGGCGCGCCTTCTCCGGCGAATCGACCGGGCCGTCCTCCCAGCCGCTGCCCGGGGTCTGGTAGTTGACGATGCGCGGCGCCACGATCTCGTTGCGCTCGCTGCGTTCCTGGTCCGCGACGGCATCGGCGTTCTTGGTCAGCGAAACGCCGCGCACCGTGGTGACGCCGTGGCCCAGCCACAGCTTGTACGCGTAGGTCCGCGGCGAACCGCCCGTGCCGCTGTGGGCGTGCTCGTCCACGAACCCGGGCAGCAGCCACATGCCCGTCGCGTCGATCTCGTGCTCGGCGTCGTGCGGCGCCCGGTTCGGCGCGAGCGGCTGCGACGGCGCGCCCGCGGGGATGATCTGCTGGATCCGGTTGCCCGCGATGACGACGTCCACCGGGCCGCGCACCTCGCCGCCGGTCCCGACGATCACGTTGACGCCGCGGACCACGAGCTTGCGGAACGGACCGAGCCCTTCGCCCGGGCCGCGCGGCGGGGTCGGCGCATCCGCCGGGATCAGCGCGGCGGCGTCCGCCAGCGCCGGCGTCAACCCCACCAAACCCGCCGCGGCACCAGCGGATCGAAGCAACGACCGTCTGCTCAGGCCCATGCGGACACTCCTCGCGTCGGCGTCGGTGAACCCGTTCCTCAGTTGACAATCCGTTGAAGATTACGGGCATTTCCGACGCCGCAGCAAGGAAATCGGCGTCCTTCCGGCCGTTCGGCCCAGCGGTGGCTACGGAACCAGGGCGCTGAGCAGGGCTGCCATCGCGAAGCCCACTACCGACAGGATGGTCTCCAGCACCGTCCAGCTCTTCAGCATGTCCTTGACCGGGATGCCGAAGTAGCGGCTGATGATCCAGAAGCCGCCGTCGTTGACGTGCGAGGCGATGATCGAACCGGCGGCGATGGCCACCGCGATCAGCGCCAGCTGCGCCTGCGAGTAGTCGCCGGCGTGCAGCAGCGGGGCGATGATGCCGCCGGTGGTCACGATCGCCACCGTCGCCGAACCCTGCGCGATGCGCAGGCCGCTGCTGATCACGTACGCCGACACCAGCACCGGCAGCCCGGTGGACTGCAGCGACCCGGCCAGCGCCTCGCCGACGCCGGTTTCGGCCAGCACCTTGCCGAAGAACCCGCCCGCGCCGATCACCAGCAGGATCATCCCCAGCGGGCGCAGCGCGGCGCCGGTCAGCTCGGAGATCTCCTTGCCGGTCATCCCGCGCCGCGTGCCCAGCAGCCAGAACGACAGCAGCACCGCGATGGTCAGGGCCACGGTGGGGTTGCCGAAGAAGGTCAGCACGTTCAGCGCCGTGCTGCCCTTCGGCAGCATGACGCTGCCGAAGGTGGCGCCGAGGATCAGCACCATCGGCAGGCCGATGATGAACCCGACGGTGCCCAGGCTCGGATCGCGGCGGCCCTCGGCGGCGTTCTTCTCGGCGACCGCGTCGGCCGCGGCCAGCATGTCCTCCGGCACCGGCAGGTGGATGCGGTTGCCGATCCAGACCGGGTAGAGCAGACCGCTGGCGATGAAGGCCGGGATGCCGCAGGCGAAGCCCATCAGGATCACCCAGCCCAGGTCCACCCCGAGCAGCCCGGCGGCCACCACCGGGCCGGGGTGCGGCGGCAGGAACGCGTGCGTCATGGACAGCCCGGCCACCAGCGGCAGGCAGTACAGCAGGATGGACCGCTTGCCCTGCCGGGCCACCACGTACACCAGCGGCGCCAGCACGAAGATGCCGATGTCGAAGAACACCGGGATGCCGAACACCAGGCCGGACAGGCCCATCGCCAGCGGCGCGCGGCGCTCGCCGAAGGCGGCGAGCAGCCTGCGGGTCAGCAGTTGCGCGCCGCCGGAGGCCTCCAGCATCGAGCCGAGGATCGTACCGAGGCCGACGATCGCGGTGATGTGCCCGAGGATTCCGGCGAAACCGCCTTCCAGCAGCGATTCGCTGCTCTTCTGCGCGGTGCCGACGATCTCCTGGACCGACAGGCCGGCGGCCAGCGCGATCAGCAGCCCGGAGACGATCAGGGCGATGAACGGTTCGATGCGGAACTTGATGATCATCAGCAGCAGCACCGCGATGCCGACCGCGCACAACGTGAGCAGTCCGGAGGTCTCGTGCTGCAGCCAGTGGAGGAAGGTGTCCACTGCGGGGGCTCCTAGGGAGGGGGAGGGGGAGGGGAGGGGGCGAAGCATCGGCCGCCACCCGCACCGCTACGGAAAACGAGTCCGGAGATTCATTTTCAGGCGGGCTTGCGCAGTGCGCGGCCTGGTAGGGCGTCGGTGCGGTGGCCGTCGTCGATCACCGGCACGCCGTTGACCAGGACGTAGGGGATGCCGGCCGCCTGCTGGCGGGGCTCGTCGAAAGTCGCCTTGTCGGCGACGGTTTCCGGGTCGAACAGCACCAGGTCCGCCGCGAATCCCTCGCGGACCCGGCCCCGGTCGGTCAGACCTAGCCGGTCGGCCGCGCGTGCGGTCAGGTGCTGGACGCATTCCTCCAGCCCCAGCACCCCCAGCTCGCGCACGTAATGCCCCAGGTAGCGGGGGAAGGTGCCCCACGCGCGCGGATGCGGGCGGGCCCCGACCAGCAGCCCGTCGCTGCCGCCGGTGTGCACCCGGTGGCGCATGATGGCCTGCACGTTCTCCTCGTGGCCGACGTGCATCAGGCACGAACTGCCGAGTTCCTCCGACACCAGCACGTCGAAGTAGAACTCGGTCGGCTGCTGCCCGGCCGCGCGAGCGGATTCGGCGACGGTGCGCCCCACCAGGTGCGCGTTGTCGGCCCGCCGGACGCCGTTGATCTCGATGGTGTCCCACTCGACCGGCACGCCGTGGCAGCCGTCGGAGCCCTCCTCCTCCAGGACGACGCGAATCCTGGCCCGCTGCGCCGGATCCCGCAGCCGCTCCAGGGTCGCCGCCACGCCGCCCTCCATCGCCCAGCTGGGCAGCAGCGCGTGCAGCGAGGTGCTGCCCGGCAGGTAGGGGTAGGTGTCGAGGCTGATGTCGCAGCCCCCGGCGAGCGCTTCGTCCAACATGGACAGCAGGTCGGCGGCCCGGCCCTTGTTGACGCTGAAGTTCATGGTGGCGTGCGCGAGGTGCAGCGGGCAGCCGGTGGTCCTGCTGATCTCGATCATCTCGGCGTAGGCGGCCAGCGCGCCGGCGCCGTAGCTGCGGTGGTGCGGGCTGTAGAACCCGCCGCGGGCCGCGACCACCTCGCAGAGCGCGGCGAGCTCGCCGGTGTCGGCGTACATCCCGGGCGTGTAGGTCAGCCCCGAGGACATGCCGAAGGCGCCCTCGTCCAGCGATCGTGCCAGGACCTCGCGCATCCGGTCGAGTTCGGCGTCGGTGGCCGCGCGGTCGTCGTAGCCGACGCACAGCAGCCGCAGCGTGCCCTGCGGCACCAGGTACGCGGCGTTGGCGGCGATGCCGGTGTCGAGCCGGTCGAGGTATTCGGCGACGCTGCGCCAGTTCCAGTCGAATCCCGGCGGGTCGTCGTTCCAGCCCGCGATCTGGGCGCGCACCGTGGCCAGCGTGGCGTCGTCCACGGGTGCGTAGGACAACCCGTCCTGCCCGATGACCTCCAGCGTCACGCCCTGCGACACCTTCGCGGTGTGGTCGGGCGCGGCCAGGATCTGCAGGTCCGAGTGCGCGTGCATGTCGATGAAGCCGGGCGCGAGCACCAGGCCGCCGGCGTCGATCGAGCGCTTGCCGCTCAACCGCCCCGGCCCGGCGATCTCGGCGATCCGCCCGCGCTCGATCCCGACGTCGGCGAGGTAGCCCGGGCCGCCGTCTCCATCGACGACCCGAGCCCCGTGGACCACGATGTCCATAGTGGAACCCTTCAGAGGTGGTTCGGTCCTCGTCGCACCCGGAGGTGCGTGCGATCGCGCGGTCGTCCTAGAAGAACGTGCGCACCAGGTCGATCACGGTGTCGCCGTCGACGACCGGGATCAGGGTCCACTTGTCGAACACCGTGCAGGGGTGCGACAACCCGAAGCCGATCCAGTCGCCGATCTGCAGATCGGCGCCGCGCACGGTCAGGAACGCGTGCTGGTCGGCCAGCGACGTCACCTCGCACGAACCGGCGGCCAGCTCCCGGATCTCGCCGTCCGCGCCGCGGATCACCTGCGGTTCGGGCAGGTCCTGGTCGAAGGACACGTCCCGGCGGCCCATGGTCAGCAGCGCCAGGCCTTCCTCCGGCCGCGAGGTGACCTGCGCCCACACCCGCATCGCGGGGTGGAACGGCCGCTCCTCGCCCGTCAGCCGGTGCTCGCGGCCGAACGGCGAGCGGACCCGGTAGAAGCCGTCGTCGTGCAGCAGGTATCCGCCGCTGCGCAGCACCGGCACCACCGGCAGCCCGGCGGGCCACGGCTCGGTGAACGCCTCGGCGACCTGGTCGAAGTAGGCGCTGCCGCCGCAGGTGACGATCACCTCGTCCAGCCCCGAGAAGTGGCCTGCCTCGGCCAGTTCCGCGACGAGCTCCCGCAACCGGCGCATGTATCCGTCCACAGCGGACAGCGACTGCTCGCTGATGTCGTGGCCGAGCGCGCCTTCGTAGCCGCCGACGCCGACGAGCCGCAGCATCGGGCTCTCCAGCACGAGGTCGGCGATCTCGCGTGCTTCGGCGATCGTGCGTGCGCCGGTCCGGGCGCCGTCGCTGCCCAGCTCGACCAGCACGTCGACCTGCCGCGACGCGCCGTGCCGGGCCAGCACCTCGGCCATCAGCTGCACGCCGCGCACCGAGTCCGCGAAGCAGCTGAACTCGAACTCGGGGTGGGCGTCCAGCTCGTCGGCCAGCCACGCCAGACCGCTGGGGTCCAGCAGCTGGTTGGCGAGCATGATCCGCTCCACGCCGAACGCCCGGTAGACCCGCAGCTGGCTGAGGTTCGCCGCGGTGATGCCCCACGAGCCGTTCGCCAGCTGCAGTTCGAAGAGCTGCGGGGCCATCGTCGTCTTGCCGTGCGGCGCGAGCTGCAGGCCGTGCTGGGCGCACCAGTCCGCCATGGTCCGCAGGTTGTGCCGCAGGGCCGCATCATCGAGCACCAGCAGCGGGCCGACGAAGCCCGCCTCGTGCAACTTCGGGCGCTGCGCGAGGAACTCGCCGACGGTGCTGCCGAAGGCATCGGACGGCATGCCCTTGAAGCGCCAGTCGATGCGCTCGTCGTGCAGCGCGCGCACCGCTGCGGTGTTGATCCCCCGTGTCGACACGAAGGCCTCCTATTGCGTAGACTGCAACGCCAGTTGCATAAAATGCCGGGTAGGTATGTACCATCAGCGGCGCAGCACGTCAACGGACGGAGTGGTCGGTGAGCCAGAGCCTGGAACGCGGTCTGACCGTGCTGACCGCACTCGCCGCCGGCCCGCAAACGCTCGACCAGCTCGCGCAGCGCCTGGGCGTCCACAAGTCCACCGCCATGCGCTTGCTGCGCACCCTCGAATCGGGCCGCTTCGTGCGCCGCGAGGACGTGCACCACTACCGCCTCGGCAGCGCCCTGTTCGACCTGGCCCACCAAGCGCTGGAAGACCTCGACGTGCGCACCGTCGCCCGCCGGCACCTGGTCGAGCTGGGGGAGATCAGCGGGCACACGGTGCACCTGGCGACCCTCGAAGACGACCAGGTCGTCTACATCGACAAGGTGGACAGCCGTCACCCGGTCAGGATGTACTCCCGCATCGGCCGCCGCGCGCCGGTGCACTGCACGGCCGTGGGCAAGGCCCTGCTGGCCGACTGGCCGACGCAGCAGCGCCGCCGGTTCGCCGAGCAGCTCAAGTACCCGAAGATGACCGCCAACACGATCGACTCGGCCGACCGGTTCCTGACCGAGCTGGACCGGGTGCGAGCCCAGGGCTACGCGGTGGACCGCAGCGAGCACGAGGACTTCATCCACTGCGTCGGGGCGCCGATCCGCAACCACCGCGGCGAGGCCGTCGCCGCGGTGTCGCTCTCGGTTCCCAAGGTATTGATGGACTTCGACGGACTGCTCGGTCTCGTCGACGACGTGCTGCGCGCCGCCGGCGAGGTTTCCGCCGAGCTGGGGTGGCAGCGCAAGAACCCGAAAGGAAAGGAAGTCTGATGGCCAGGACCGTGGTCAGCACTGACAAAGCCCCCAAGCCGCCGGCGAGCATCCCGCTGTCGCAGGGCGTCCGCAAGGGCAACATCCTGCAGGTCTCGGGCCAGACCGCCGTGAACCCGGCGACCGGCAAGGTGGTCGAGGGCGGCGTCCCCGAGCAGACCGAGCAGTGCCTGCGCAACGTCATCGCGATCCTGGAGGCCGAGGGCGGCTCCCTGGAGGACGTGCTGATGCTGCGGGTGTACCTGACGGATGTCTCGCAGTTCGCGGAGATGAACGAGACCTACGCCCGAGTCGTCGGCGAGCCGTTCCCGGCCCGCACGACGGTCTACGTCGGCCTCCCCGCCGGGCTCCTCGTCGAGATCGACGCCCTCGCCGTCCTCGACTGATCGCCTCGCGATGAAGGGCGTCTCCAGGCAGGAGGCGCCCTTCGCTCATTCCTTGCGGCCGGTGACGGCGACGGAGAGACCGAGGCCGATCATGGCGAAGCCGCCCGCCTTCTGGACCACCGCCAGGCGGCGCGGGGCGCTGGCGAGCCAATTGCGGGCCGTGGCCGCGAACAGGCCCCAGGCGCTGTCCGAGACCAGCGCGATGCCGATCGGGATCAGGGCGAGCAGCAGCATCTGCACCGGGACGTGGCCCAGCGCGGGATCGACGAACTGCGGCACCACCGCCGTGAAGAAGATGAACGTCTTCGGGTTCGCCACCCCCACCACCACGCCCTCCCGCAGCGTTCGCAGGCCGCCGAAGGCCGGCGCCTGCTCGGGCAGCTGCGCCGCCAGCGGGCGACTGCTGCGCAGCGCCTTGATGCCCAGGTAGACCAGGTACACCGCGCCCGCGACCTTGATCGCGGTGAACACCGCGATCGACTGCGCCACCACCGCACCGACGCCGAGCGCGACCGCGATGGCGACCAGGTAGCACCCGATGGCGTTGCCGACGACGCTGGTCAGCGCGGTGCGCCTGCCGTGCGCCAAGGCCCGGCCGACGACGAACAACACGCTCGGCCCCGGTACCGCGATGATCACCAAGGACATCGCCGCGAACACCAGCAACCGATCGACGGAAATCATTGCGACACACCTCCTAGGACAGCCTGGCAAGCCGCCGCGCCGGACGCCAGCGAGTTCCACCGTTCCGAGCGGGGTCGGGTCTACTGTGGACACATGTCGCTGCGTTCGATGTTGTCCTGGAACGTGCTGGTACCGGTGCTCGCGATCGTCGCGCTGGCCATCGCCTGGCCCGGCAAAGGACTCGGCATAGGCCTGGTGATCGTCCTCGCGGTCCTGCTCGCGGGCGCCGTGCTCACCGCCGTGCACCACGCCGAGGTCATCGCGCACAAGGTGGGCGAACCGTTCGGCTCGCTGGTCCTGGCGGTCGCCGTCACGGTCATCGAGGTCGGGCTGATCGTCACGCTGATGGTCTCCGGCGGGCCGGAGACCGTGACGCTGGCCCGGGACACGATCTTCGCCGCGATCATGATCACCACCAACGGCATCGTCGGGCTGTCCCTGCTGGTGGGCGCCCTGCGCTACGGCGTGACGAGCTTCAACGCCGAAGGCACCGGCGCGGAGCTGGCGACGGTGGCGACGTTGGGCGCGCTGAGCCTGGTTTTCCCGACCTTCACCACCACGGTGCCGGGGCCGGAGTACTCGTCGTCGCAGCTGATCTTCGCCGCGGTCGCGTCGATCGTGCTGTACGCGACCTTCGTGTTCACCCAGACCGTCCGGCACCGCGACTTCTTCCTGCCGGTCACCGACGAGGGCACCGTCGCTCCGGAGGACGACCACGCGCCGCCGCCGACCGGCCGCCAGACCGCGGTGAGCATCGTGCTGCTGCTGATCGCGCTGGTCGCCGTCGTCGGGCTGTCGAAGCTGGAATCCCCGGCGATCGAAGCCGCGGTCGACGCGATCGGCTTCCCGCAGTCCTTCGTCGGCGTGGTGATCGCGATGCTGGTGCTGCTGCCGGAGACGATCGCGGCGGTGCGCGCCGCCCGCCGCCGGCGGATGCAGATCAGCCTCAACCTCGGCTACGGCTCGGCGATCGCCAGCATCGGCCTGACCATCCCGGTGATCGCGCTCGCCACGATCTGGCTGGACGGACCGCTGCACCTCGGCCTGGGCGGAACCCAGCTGGTGCTGTTCACCCTGACCGTCATCGTCAGCGTCCTCACGGTCGTCCCGGGCCGCGCCACCCGGCTCCAGGGCTGCGTCCACCTGGCGCTGCTGGCGGCGTTCCTCTTCCTGGCCATCAACCCGTAGCGACGAGCGAAGGGCACCTCCCGCGCGCGGGAGGTGCCCTTCGCTCGTCGTCCGGTCAGCGGCGGCCGGCGAACAGCAGGAGGACCGGCCCGATGATGGTGATCGCGCCCGCCACCACGAACACCCCGCCCCAGCCCCACGCCGAGTCGGCGAGGTAGCCGGTCACCAGCGGCGCGAAGATCGCCCGGGTTGATGCTCCGCTCTTGTGACGTACTTCAGCAGTCAGGACACGAACTGTTGTTGTTCTTGGTGGTGGGTGGTGGTGGTCCACAGGATCCACGCTTGACGTCCTCACCTTCAAGTCAGGTGATTCCTCCGGTCGTATTGCGGTGACCGGTAAGGCTGGTTCACGCATCCGGGCACCACGTTTGGCCCCTTGCCCCGTGGGGACTGCGCGTGCTCTGTGGCCTGCCACGACCGCACATAGCAGGCCCCGCCTCCTGCGGCTGTTACGCGGCAGGTTTCCGTCCGGCGGTGCTCAATGCTCGATCAAGGATGATCAGAGCCGCATTCCTATCAGCGTGCGCAAAATGTCCGCAGTGGACGCATGCAAAGGTGCGGCTACATCCTTTTCGGGATTTCGGGTCTCTGATCCCACACTTTGCGCACGTCTGGGATGAGCCGCGTGCTGGGATCACCTCCAAGCTAGATCCGTAGCGCCTGGTCTTGTAGTCGAGTTGGCGTCGGATCTCGTACCAGCCTTGATCGGCGATGGCGCGATTCAGCCCGGCCTTCTGCTTGACGTAGTGACCAGGTTGTTCAACCGTTCCCCTGGCTGAGCGGACCATTCTGCGAACCGGCAAGTCCTCAATAGCGACTAGGCCGTGGTTTTTGGCCAGATCAGTGGTGAGCTTGTGATTCCAGTCCGTGCGCCTACGCGTCTGTCGAGCCTTCAAGGCTGCGATCTGGCGTATGGTTCTGCGTAGTCGATTGCTGTACTTGCCCCCATTGTGCTTCTTCGCGAATCTTATTTGGCGGGACTTGCGTTGTTCGAGTCTCCGCAGTCGCTGCATCTCGTTCTCGGTGAGGGTGTCCGGTCGCTGGCGTGCATGATCCTCGTCCGATACGAACGCCGAGCACGTAACTCCTAGATCTATCCCTACCGGAGGTCCGTCGTTGACCGGCTGCTCCGCTGGTTCAGGCAGATGAATCCCGAAGGAGATGTGCCAGCCGAGGGTGTCACGGCTGACCATGGCGTTGCGCACGACGCCGTCGATCGGACGAGACAAGACAAACGGGATCCAGCCGATCTTGGGGAGCCGGACCAGTGCCTTCCGGCGTGAAACCTTCCTCACGTGAAGCTTCTGGCCGGTGAACGGTATCGATTGCGAGTGACGCTTCTTCTTGAACCGGGGAAAACCTGCAGGATTGGTCAGGTTCCAGAAATTGTCGTAGGCGCCATCTAGCTGCCGCAATATCTGCTGGGCGGTCTGCGCTGGCAAGTCTCGTAGCCACTCGCTTTCCTTGCGGGCTTCGGTCAGCTCTGCACACTGCTCCACGGCGCGGAGGGTGACCCGCTGGGCGGACTTGTACGCCCAGATTCGCTGCGCCAAGGCATAATTCCAGACGGCACGACAGGAGTGTGCCCACGATGTCAGCCGTTCCGACTGAGTGTCGTCTGGGTACATGCGGTACTTCCGTGCGCAGTTCGCCTGCATGAAGATCACCGTAAGTGAGGGCACCGACAAAGTTGATCGATTCCTCGGGGCAGGCATGGGACTTCACGCAAGCGAGTGATGACGCCGGCCGTCTCGTACCACCGGGTCGAACGGGTCGATCGTCATGCCGTCGGTTTCGACGGTGTCCAAATGGGATTCGAGCAGCAGCGGGCGGTCGTCGTCGCCGGGTAGCGTGACGATCACGTTCCGTCGCCCGTCGAGGACTTCTTCGGTGTGCGCCTGCATTCCGCGTTCGGACGCCCACTGGGCGATGTTCTCGGCGAGCTCGGTTTCGGCCGGTTCAGCGCGCTCTCGCGGATTGATGCTTGGAATGCGAACGAGGTTCGCGAGTAACTCGACCGGATCGGCCACGTTCACCCCTGGAGTCTTTTGTTGTGTGGAGCGAACAAACGCTAAGTCAGCGGCGGTCAATGGTCAAGATCTTGCGGCAGTGCAAGGATTTCGGGTATTTACCGTCCACTGTGCATTGCGCGAAATGCAATGCGGTCCACTGTGCATTGCGCTGCGTGCAACACGTGCCGCCGCGCGGGTCTTTCGGCCGTGCCGATGGGGATGCGGATCACGGATGCTGGCGGCGGACCACCACCGATGCGCCTCGGGGGATCGACATGAACGCGCCCGGAGTTGCGCAATGGCACCTGGCGGGCGTCTGGTTCGACGCCTGCAAGTGCGCGATCCCGTGCCCCTGCTCGTTCGCCCAGCCGCCGACCTACGGCGATTGCGACGGCGTCCTCCTGTGGCACATCCGCGCCGGCAACTACGGCGACCTGGATCTCGGCGGCCTCAACGTCGCGATGCTCGCGTCCTTCACCGGCAACATCTGGACCCGCGAGCACCACGACGCCCGCGCCGCGGTGTTCTTCGACGAACGCGCCGGCGAGGCGCAGTACGCCGCGCTCCGGACGATCTTCACCGGGCGGGCCGGCGGCTGGCCGCAGCAGTTCGGCGAGCTGTTCGGACCGGAGATCGTGGCCGCGGAGACGAGCCCGATCGAGGTCGCCATCGCCGCCGACCTGTCTTCTTGGTGGGTGCGGATCCCCGGCTGCGCGGAGGCCTCCGTCGCCGCGCTCACCGGCCCCACCAGCGCCGAAGGCGCCCGCGTCCAGGTGCACAACCTGCCCGGCGCGGAGGTCGGTCCCGGTCAGCCGCCGGCGACCTGGGGGAGGGCGACGTCCGACCGGGCCGACGCGTACGGCTTCAGCTGGGAGCGCGTGGGCAATTCCAGCAAGCTCATCCCGTTCGACTGGACGGGACCGGACGCGGCATGACCCGCGCCGCCGCCCGGCGCGGCATCCCGGCCCCGCGCACCTGGTCGCGCGCGGAGCTCGCGCTGGCGGCCGCACTGCTCGCGCTCGCCGGGACGGCCTGGCTGATCACCGGCCTCGCGGCGATGCCCGACATGAGCGCCGGAATCCTCGCCGGCGCGCCGGCGATGTCCGCCATGCCGCTGTTCCTCGTGATCTGGCCGGCGATGATGGCGGCGATGATGCTGCCCGCCAGCACGCCGTTCACCATCGGCGTGCGCCGGCTGGCCGCGGCGCGCCGCGCCCGCCGCGGCACCGTCGCCGCCCTGATGGCGGGCTACCTGGTCGTCTGGAGCGCCACCGGGGTGCCCGCCTACGCCGTCCTGCGGGGGTTCGACGCGATCGCGATGCGGGGCGAGGAGGTGTCGGTGCGGGTCGGCGCGGTCGTGCTCATCTGCGCGGGCGCGTACCAGTTCACGCCGCTGAAGCGCTGGTGCCTGGCCCGCTGTCGCTCGCCGCTGGCCCTGCTGGTGCGCCACGGCGACACCGCCCTGCGCAGCCGCGCGGGCGCGCTGTGGGTGGGCATGCACCACGGCGGGTACTGCTTGGGCTGCTGCTGGGCGCTGACCGTCGTGCTGCTCGCCGCGGGCGCCATGAACCTCGTGTGGATGGCAGTCCTGGCCGCGTTGATCGCGCTGGAGAAAGCGGCCCCGCGCGGCGAGGCCATCGGCTTCGCGCTGGGCGTGGCCGCGATCGGCCTCGGCGTCTTCCTGCTCGTCCGGTGAGCTCAGTACACCGGGCCGGTGTACTTCTCGCCCGGGCCCTGCCCCGGGGCGTCCGGGTGGGTGGACGCCTCGCGGAACGCGCGCTGCAGCGTCTGCAGCCCGTCGCGGACCGGGCCCGCGTGCGGCCCCAGGTATTCGACGGAGGCGGTGACCAGCCCGGCCAGCGCGGTGATCAGCCGGCGCGCCTCGTCCAGGTCGCGCTCCGCCGCGGTGTCCGGGTCCTCGGCGGCCAGCCCGAGCTTCTCCGCGGCCGCGGACATCAGCATGACCGCAGCCCGGCTGATCACCTCGACGCTGGGAACATCGGCGAGCTCGCGGACGTTGAGTTCCATGTCCGCGTCGGGTACCGGCTCACCTGGCAGGTCGGACGCGTTCGGGGGCGGGGTTGGCTGCGGTTCGGTCACGCCTGCTACCCTGACACGCACGACCAGCCCCCGCGTAGGCGGGGGCGGCAAAGTGGAGTCCCGCTCCCACCCGAGTAGCCGCCACAGGCTTCCGGGTTCCGGTCCTGTCGATGGCGCGAGCCATCGGTGGCACGAACGGTATTGCGGTACCGGTTCGATCGGTTTGGAGTCAGGGTCCCGCGGCCCGCGGAAGCGGCAGTCGGCGGGACCTCTGCATTCCGGGGTGAGCTCTACGCGCCGCGGTGCAGTTACTAAGCCATCGAACCGAGGAGGGCCCATCAGCTCCGAGACGCGCATCAACGACCGCATCCGGGTTCCGGAGGTCCGCTTGGTCGGACCCAACGGTGAACAGGTCGGGATCGTCCGCATCGAGGACGCGCTCCGGCTTGCCCAGGAAGCGGATCTGGACCTTGTCGAGGTCGCCCCGCAGGCGCGCCCGCCGGTCTGCAAGCTCATGGACTACGGCAAGTTCAAGTACGAGAGCGCGCAGAAGGCTCGCGAATCGCGTCGCAACCAGCAGCAGACCGTCATCAAGGAGCAGAAGCTCCGGCCGAAGATCGACCCGCACGACTACGAGACGAAGAAGGGCCACGTGACCCGCTTCCTCAACCAGGGTCACAAGGTCAAGGTGACGATCATGTTCCGTGGTCGTGAGCAGTCGCGTCCCGAGTTGGGCTTCCGCCTGCTGCAGCGACTGGCCGACGACGTTTCCGAACTCGGATTCATCGAGGCCAACCCGAAGCAGGACGGCCGAAACATGATCATGGTTCTCGCGCCGCACAAGACGAACAAGACCAAGCCCAAGGCGAACGCTTAAGTCCGCAGGGCTCGTGATGTGACGCCGGGCCGGGACGCAGTCCGCGCCCCCGCCCGGCATCAGTACGAAACGAGGACGAGAAGATGCCGAAGAACAAGACCCACAAGGGCACCTCGAAGCGCTTCAAGGTGACCGGCACGGGCAAGCTGCGGCGCGAGCAGGCCGGTCGTCGGCACATCCTGGAGAAGAAGTCCAGCCGTGTCACCCGCCGGCTCGAGGGCACCGAAGCGGTGGCCAAGGCCGACGTCAAGCGCATCAACCGACTGCTGGGTCGCTGAACCCCGACCCGCTGCTCCCGGGCAGCAGGTCAGCAACGCAGTTCCAGCACCCCGCACGGGCGGTTCCCCGCCGCCCCCGATGAGATAACAGGACGGACCCCGTGGCACGCGTCAAGCGGGCAGTCAACGCCCAGAAGAAGCGCCGCACCATTCTCGAGTCGGCCCGTGGTTACCGCGGTCAGCGCTCGCGGCTGTACCGCAAGGCCAAGGAGCAGATGCTCCACTCGATGACCTACGCCTACCGCGACCGGCGGGCCCGCAAGGGTGACTTCCGGAAGCTGTGGATCACCCGCATCAACGCCGCGACCCGGCAGCACGGCCTGAGCTACAACCGGTTCGTGCAGGGCCTGAAGGCCGCCGAGGTCGAGGTCGACCGGAAGATCCTGGCCGAGCTCGCGGTCAACGACCCGCAGGCGTTCGCCGCGCTGGTCGAGGTCGCGCGCAAGAACCTGCCGGAGAGTGCGGCCTGATCACCGAAGGCCCCTCCGCTGCACCGCGACCCGGGACGACGACTCCGCTGACGGAGCGCTCGACCCGGGTCGCGGTCGCTCGCAAGCTCACCCGCCGCGCCGGCCGGGAGAAGGCCGGCGCGTTCCTCGCGGAAGGTGCCCAGGCGGTCGGCGAGGCGCTGACCGCGCACGCCGCCGGGGTGCTGCGGGTGCGCGACGTCTTCGCCACCGAGCAGTCCCGGCACGCCGAGTTCCTCGACCGGGCGCGCGCCGAGTCGGTGCCGGTGCACCTGGTCACCGAGCGCGCCGCCGCGTCGCTGTCGGAGACCGTGACCCCGCAGGGCCTGATCGCGGTCTGCGACCTGCCGGACACCGCGCTGTCCGACGCGCTCGCCGAACGCCCGAACCTGGTCGCGGTGCTGGTCGGCGTGGCAGACCCGGGCAACGCCGGCACGGTGGTCCGGGTCGCGGACGCGGCCGGTGCCGGTGCGGTGCTGTTCGCCGGTGACACCGTCGACGCCTACAACGGCAAGGCGGTGCGAGCGTCCACCGGCAGCCTCTTCCACCTGCCGGTCGCGCGGGACCGCGACGTCTCCGCCGTGCTCGCCGCCTGCCGCGCGGCCGGGCTCCGGCTGGTCGGTGCCGACGGCTACGCCGCGGGCGATCTGGACGCGGCCGACCGCGACGGCGAGCTCGCCGAGCCCACGGCGTGGGTGTTCGGCAGCGAGGCCCACGGCCTGCCGGACGAGGTGAAGTCCGAGCTGGACACCACGCTGCGGGTGCCCCTGTACGGGCGCGCCGAAAGCCTGAACCTGGCCACCGCCGCGGCGGTCTGCCTCTACGCCTCAGCCCGCGCCCAGCACCGGTGAAGCCCGGCGATTTCCCCGTCCGCGCTTCGGGGAAGTTGACGATTTCGCGTGAAATCGCGAACCGGCCGGGTCCGGGACCGCGTGTCGGCACCGGATCTCCGCGAAAAGCGGTTGGGGCCGTCGCATAGAATCCAGGGGTCAGGTTGCGGCTTGAGTCGTATGCCAACGAGCAGGTTCGCCGCCCCCGGGCCACCGGTCCGGGAATCGGGCACTGATGCCTGTCGGATCAACGGGAGTCACGCACTAACGATGTCTGGAGCCAACGACCCGTACGACCCGAAAGAGGTCGCCGCGCTGTCGCCGGAGACGCTGGACCGCGCGGTGGTCGAGGCCAGCAAAGCCTTCGCCGCGACCACCGACCTCGATGCGCTGGCGGCCGTCAAGCCCGCGCACCTCGGGGACCGTTCGCCGCTGCTGACCGCGCGCCGGGAGATCGGCGCACTGCCGCCGAAGGCGCGCTCGGAGGCCGGCAAGCGCGTCAACCAGGCCCGCGAGGCGATCCAGGGCGCATTCGACGAGCGCCGCGCCGCCCTGCAGGCCGAGCGCGACGAGCGCGTGCTGCGCGAGGAGACGGTCGACGTCACGCTGCCCTGGGACCGCGTCCCGGCCGGCGCGCGGCACCCGATCACGCAGCTCGCCGAGCAGGTCGAGGACACCTTCGTGGCGATGGGCTGGGAGGTCGCCGAGGGTCCCGAGCTGGAGACCGAGTGGTTCAACTTCGACGCGTTGAACTTCGGCAAGGACCACCCGGCCCGCACCATGCAGGACACCTTCTACGTCGGTCCGGAGAACTCCGGGCTGGTGCTGCGCACCCACACCTCGCCGTCGCAGATCCGCTCGCTGCTGGAGCGGGACCTGCCGGTGTACGTGGTGTGCCCCGGCCGCACCTTCCGCACCGACGAACTGGACACCACCCACACTCCGGTGTTCTCGCAGGTCGAGGGCCTGGCGGTGGACAAGGGCCTGACGATGGCGCACCTCAAGGGCACCTTGGACGCGTTCGCCCGGGCGATGTTCGGCCCGGACTCCAAGACCCGGTTGCGGCCGTCGTTCTTCCCGTTCACCGAGCCGTCGGCGGAGATGGACGTGTGGTTCCCGGAGAAGAAGGGCGGCGCCGGCTGGGTCGAGTGGGGCGGCTGCGGCATGGTCAACCCGAACGTGCTGCGCGCCTGCGGCGTCGACCCCGACGTCTACACCGGCTTCGCGTTCGGCATGGGGCTGGAGCGCACGCTGCAGTTCCGCAACGGCATCCCGGACATGCGCGACATCGTCGAGGGCGACGTCCGGTTCACCCAGCCGTTCGGCATCTGATGCCCACCGACACCACCCACCTGAACGAGAGAAAGGCCTGACCAAGTGCGGATTCCGGTTTCCTGGCTGGCCGAGCACCTTGAGCTGCCCGAGGAGACGACCGCGGAGACGCTGGCCGAAGCGTTCATCCGGATCGGGTTGGAGGTCGAAGAGGTCGTCCACCTGACGCAGGTGCGCGGGCCGCTCGTGGCCGGTCGCGTCGCCGCGATCGAGGAACTCACCGAGTTCAAGAAGCCGATCCGGTTCTGCCAGGTCGAGGTCGGCGCGGACGACTCCGGCGAGCAGCAGGTGCAGGGCGTCATCTGCGGTGCCCGCAACTTCCAGGAGGGCGACCTGGTCGTGGTCGCGCTGCCCGGTGCGGTGCTGCCCGGCGACTTCGAGATCACCGCCCGCAAGACCTACGGCAAGGTCAGCGAGGGCATGATCTGCTCGGCCAAGGAGCTGGGCATCGGCGAGGACCACGACGGCATCCTGGTGCTGCCGCCCGGTTCGGCCGACCCCGGCGACGACGCGGTCGAGCTGGTGGGCCTGGACGACTCGATCATCGAGCTGGCCATCACCCCGGACCGCGGCTACTGCTTCTCGGTGCGCGGCCTGGCCCGCGAGCTGTCCAACGCGCTCGACGTGCCGTTCGGCGACCCGGGCACCCGCCCGGTCCCGGCCGACGACCGGCCCTCGCGCGAGGTGGAGCTGCGCGACCCGAGCGCCTGCTCGCGGTTCGTGCTGCGCCGCGTCACCGGCGTCGACCCGACCGCGCCGAGCCCGTGGTGGCTCCGCCGCCGCCTGGCGCTGGCCGGGATGCGGTCCATCTCGCTGGCCGTGGACGTCACCAACTACGTGATGCTGGAGCTCGGCCAGCCGCTGCACGCCTTCGACACCACGAAGGTGACCGGTGCGCTGGTGGTGCGCCGCGCCGAGCAGGGCGAGAAGCTGACCACCCTGGACGGTCTGAGCCGCGAGCTGGACCCGGACGACATCGTGATCTGCGACGACAGCGGCCCGGTGTCGCTGGCCGGCGTGATGGGCGGCGAGTCCACCGAGATCGGCCACAACACGCACGACGTGCTGCTGGAGGCGGCGAACTGGGATCCGGCCAGCATCGCCCGCACCATCCGCAGGCACAAGCTGCCCAGCGAGGCGGGCAAGCGCTTCGAGCGGACGGTGGACCCGGCGATCGCCGCGGTGGCCACCGAGCTGGCCGCGCAGCTGCTGGTCCGCTACGGCGACGGCACCATCGCGCCGGGCCGCACCGACGTCGGCGAGCCGAAGCAGCCCGAGCCGGTGACCATGCCGCTGGCGCTGCCGGACAAGATCGCCGGGGTGTACTACGACCGCGGCGTGACCGCCCGGCGGCTGAGCCAGATCGGCTGCCGCATCGAGGTCGGCACCTCCGACGAGGGCGTCGGCGTGGTCACCGCGACCCCGCCGACGTGGCGGCCGGACCTGAAGCAGCCCTACGACCTGGTCGAGGAGGTGCTGCGCCTGGAGGGGTACCACACGATCCCCTCGGTGCTGCCCGCCGCGCCGGCCGGGCGCGGGCTCACCGCGGAGCAGCGCCGCGAGCGCGCGGTCTCCCGTGCGCTGGCAGGTGAGGGCTACGTCGAGGTCCTGCCGTTCCCGTTCGTCGGGAAGGCGACGCTGGACGACTTCGGCCTCGCCGAGGACGACCCGCGGCGGCGCACCATGACGGTGCTCAACGCGTTGGAGAGCGACCGTTCGCTGCTGACCACGACGCTGCTGACCGGGCTGGCGGAAACCTTGCAGCGCAACGTTTCCCGCGGCCAGCGCGATCTCGCGCTGTTCCACATCGGACAGGTCGTGCAGCCCGCGGAGAACCAGCCAGCGGTGCCTTCGGTCGGCGTCGCGTCGCGGCCCAGCGACGAGGAGATCGCCGCGCTGCACGCGTCGCTGCCGGCGCAGCCGAAGCACGTCGCCGTGATGCTGGGCGGCAACCGCGAGCAAGCCGGCTGGTGGGGCAAGGGCCGCGAGGCGAACTGGGCGGACGCGGTGCAGGCCGCGCGCGTCGTCGCCGAAGCCGCCGGTGTGGAGCTGACGGTGAGCGCGGACGAGCTCGCGCCGTGGCACCCGGGCCGGTGCGCGCAGCTGAAGGCCGGTGACGTCGTCGTCGGCCACGCGGGCGAGCTGCACCCGAAGGTCGTGGAGGCGCTGGGCCTGCCGAAGCGGACCTGCGCGATGGAGCTCGACCTGGACGCCCTGCCGCTGACCGACCGCCGTCCGGCACCGCAGATCTCGGCGTACCCGCCCGTGCTGATGGACATCGCCCTCGTGGTGGACGAGGGCGTGGCCGGGGCCGACGTGATCGACGCGGTCCGCGCCGGCGGCGGCGAGCTGCTGGAGGACGTGCGGCTGTTCGACGTCTACGCCGGTGAGCAGCTCGACGAGGGCAAGAAGTCGCTGGCCCTGGCGTTGCGCTTCCGCGCCTCGGACCGGACGCTCAAGCAGGAGGAGGCCACCGAGGCCCGCGACGCGGCGGTGCGAGCCGCCACCGAGCGCCTCGGCGCCAGCCTCCGCGCCTGACCTCTCAGCCGCAATTTCCATTGAAATCGAAGATTCGATTTCAATGGAAATTGCGGCCTCGTCATCCGAGGAGCGGCCGTGGTCAAGCTGGACCGGTTGATCAACGTCCTCGGCGGCCTCGGGGCCCGGCTGGGCAACGCCCCGCGATCCAGGTCGACGGAGCTGCGGTCGGTGGCGTTGCACGACCCGGCCGATCCTGCCCCAGGCGGTGAGGACGTCCTGCTGGCCGTCGGCGTCGACGCCGACGGCGCGGCGGATCTGCTCGCGAGCACCCGCGCCGAAGTGGTCGTGCTGCGCTGCACCGAACTCGGCGAGCGGGCGCTCGCGGCGGCCCGCGACCGGCACGTGACGGTGGTTCTCGTCGATCCGGCCGTGTCGTGGGGGCAGCTGGCGGCCGTGATCTACGGGCTGGTGCTGGAGGGCCGCGAGACCGAGGCGGGCCGGGGCCCGACGGACCTGTTCGCGCTGGCCGACGCGCTCGCGGACTCGGTCGGCGGCCCGGTGACGATCGAGGACCACCGCTCCGGCGTGCTCGCGTACTCCAGCCGGCAGCACAGCGCCGACCGGGCTCGGCTGGCCACGATCCTGGGGCGGCGGGTGCCCGCGGAGATCCGTCGGGAGCTGACCGAGCGCGGCGTGTTCCGGCACCTGGAAACCTCCGACGAACCGATCTTCGTGGCGCCGCTGGGGCCGGAATCCCTGCACGGCCGGGCGGTCGTGGCGGTCCGCGCGGGCAAGGAGCTGCTGGGCTCGATCTGGGTGGTGACGGAGCACGCGCTCACGGCCGCGCACCAGGCCGCGCTGGTCAGCGGCGCGCGCACCGCGGCGCTGCACCTGCTCCGCGCCCGGGCCAGCGCGGATCTGGAGCGGCAGGTCGAATCCGATCTGGTCACCGGGCTGCTGGAGGGGCACGAGGACCCCGCCGCGGCGTTGAGCCGCCTCGGCCTGCGCAGCACGAGGTACCGCGTGGTGGCGGTGCAGGTGCACACCGGTGGCGCGCCGGAGGCCGCGCCGCTGCTCGCCTTCGAGCGGGCGACGACCGGTTTCGGCTGGTCGCGGCCCGGGCGCAGCGCGCTGTTCGCCAACACCGTCTACACGATCCTGCCGCACGAGGACGCCGAGCCGGCGTGCGAGTGGGCGCGGGCGCTGGTCCGGGAACTCGCCGGCGAGGCGACGGTGCTCGTCGGGGTGGGCGGCCCGGCCGAGCCCGCGCAGCTGGTGGACAGCAGGCAAGAAGCGGACGAGAGCCTGGCGATCCACGCGACGCGGGCGGACCGGGTCGCGGCCGTGGTCTACGACGAAGCGTGGCACGAGATCCTGCTGCGGCGGCTGCGGCACGTCGCGTCGACCGGGCGGGTGCCGGATCGAGGCCCCGTCGTCGAGCTCCGCCGCCACGACCGGGAGCACGGCACGAGCTACGTCGAGACGTTGCGGGCGTGGCTGGAATGCCAGGGCGACCTGGGGGCCGCGGCGGCACGGCTGGAGGTCCACCCCAACACCGTCCGGTACCGGATGCGGAAGATGGCCGAGCTGACGCCGCTGGACCTGGACGACCCCGACGCCAGGCTGGCGATGATCATCGCGCTCGCCGTGTAGTCGGTTCCGGCCAATCGGGACGCCGCGATTTGTGCGATTCCGACACTGGCGCGGCGCCGCCGCCGGGGCAGGCTCCACCTCAGGACGTTTCGAGGAGGAAGCATGCGCGAGGACGGGATCGACGGGGTTCCGCGCCGGGCCGTGGTGATCGGCGCGGGTGTGGTCGGCTTGTCGACCGCTTGGTTCTTGCAGGAGCACGGCGTCGAGGTCACGGTGCTCGACCGCGAGGACGTCGCGGCCGGTGCGTCCTGGGGCAACGCCGGTTACCTCTCGCCGGGGTTCTCGATCCCGCTGCCGGAGCCGAGCGTGCTGCGCTACGGGTTGCGGTCGCTGTTCGACCGGGACGCGCCGCTGTACGTGCCGGCCTCGGTGGATCCCGGGCTGTGGTCCTTCCTCACCGGTTTCGCCCGGCGGTGCACGCCCTGGGCCTGGCAGCGGTCGATGCGCGCGTTCGTCCCGATGAACGCCGAGTGCCTGGACGCCTTCGATGCGCTGACCGCGGGCGGCGTGTCCGCGCCGACGGTGCCCGCGCCGATCACGGCGGCGTTCGAGAAGCCCGAGCAGGTCGCCGAGCTGCGGCACGAGTTCGAGCAGATCCGCCGCTGCGGTCAGGACGTCGAGGTCCGCGAACTGTCCACTTCGGACGTCGGTGTGCCGCAGCTGTCGTCGCGCATCGCGGCGGTGCTGCGGGTGGAGGGGCAGCGCTTCGTGGACCCCGGCGAGTTCACCCGGAGCCTGGCGAAGTCGGTGGTGGAGCGCGGCGGCAAGCTGCGCACCGGATTCCGGGTGCGCGAGGTGCTGCGCGGCTCCGGTCAGGTCACCGTCAAGTCGGAGCAGGACGAGCGGGTGTCGGCCGAGGCGGTCGTGCTGGCCACGGGCGCGTGGCTGAGCCGGCTGGCGAAGCCGCTGGGCGTCCGCACCGCGGTGCGGGCCGGCCGCGGCTACTCGTTCACGGTGCCGACCGAGCAGCCCGTGCCGGGCCCGATCTACCTGCCCGCGGCGCGCGTGGCGTGCACGCCGTACCAGGGCGGCCTCCGGGTGGCGGGGACGATGGAATTCCGCCCGGCGGACGATCCGCTGGACCGCGCCCGCATCGAAGCGATCGTGCGCTCAGCGCGCCCGCTGCTGAAGGGCGTCGCCTGGAACGAACGCCGCGACGAGTGGGTCGGCGGCCGCCCGGTGACGCCGGACGGCCTGCCGCTGATCGGCTCGACGAAGATGCCCGGCACCTACGTCGCGGGAGGCCACGGCATGTGGGGCCTGACCCTGGGCCCGCTCACCGGGCGCCTGCTGGCGGAGCAGATCACCACCGGAAAGCGCCCGGTGCTCCTGCGGCCGTTCGACCCGCTGCGATGAGCACGGACCTGACGACGGCGGAACGAGCGGAACTCGACCGCCTCCGCCGCGAGAACCAGCTGCTGCGAGTGGAGAAGGAGATGCTCCTGCGCATCGCCACGGAATACGCCCTGGAGCGGCGCAGCCGAGCCGAACCCAGTTGACGCACGCGGTACGAGTGGCTCCAGGCGTGGATGGAGCAGTGCCGGGGCTACTTCGCGCGGAAGTTCGGTAGCCAGGCCGATGTCCGGTTGCTGCTGTCGCCAGTCGAGGAACTCGCCCCGTTCCTGCGTGCTCGAACTGTCAGGTGGGCTTCCGCTGCTGGTCGCGACCTCGGCCGAGCCGGGGCACGACCTGACGGCGATGGCGAGCAGGAACGCCGGGGCTCCAACTACCGGGTAAAGCAGGACCATTTCGGCACGGACCTGTCGGAGTCGGCGCCACCGGTCATCGGGGAGCGAGGTTGCGGGCGGCGAACTCGGTGGCGGTGATGCCCATCAGCACGAGGCACTGGGCTCCGCCGCACAGGAATTCCGGGTCGCGCAGGCGGCCTTCCTCACGGAAGCCGAGTTTGCCGTGCAGCGCGAGGGAAGCGGCGTTGCCGTCGTAGATCCCGACCTCGCACTTGCGGTAGCGCAGCCGCCCGAACATGAACGCGAGCAGCGCGGTGATCGCGTCGTCGGCGTAGCCGCGGCGGCGGTGCTGCGGGCCGATCCCGATGCCGTAGCCGAACCGGCCGGAACCGGGCTCGGCCTGGCTGGCGGACAAGGAGCCGACCAGCGTCCGGTCCAGCAGCGTCTCGATGGCCAGCTGGATGTCGTCGCCGGAGTCGGCGTGGTGCGCCCGGTGCGCTCCCCAGTGCCGGTAGCCGTCGAACTTCGGGTAGTGGGTGTCGGACGATTCCCGGTCGAACCGCATCAGCGCGCGCCGGTCGGCCGGCTCGACGCGCCGCAACCGCACCCGCTGCCCGACCGGGCCCGACGTCGCGATCGACGTCGAACGGCGGGCACCCGTGCCGGGGCGGGGTGGGGTCATCGTCATCGGCAACGATGATGCCCGGAGAGCCGCGCCGAAGGCGAAGCGGGGGTGCCCCGGCTGCTAGCCGCGCACCGGTGCGACTTCTGGGACGGCTTCGGGAGATGACGGATCAGCGCGGGGCCGCCCAGGATGATCAGCTTGTCCCGCCTTTGCCGGAGCCGGCGGGCTCCCGCGGCTCGCTTTGGGCTGCTATGGCGACTCGAACCACTCACGAGCCCTGCGGGCGCCGGGCGGTGGGAGGATTGGGGTGAACGGCCCGTTCGCCTCGTCTAGCTGGGTGAATGTGGCGTTCGCCGCGGAGCCGAACGCTCGTTTGATTAATGTTGCATGGGAGTGCATAATCATCCGCATGACGGTTCGAGTGGCAGTTGCCGGGGCTAGCGGCTACGCGGGCGGGGAACTGCTCCGCCTGCTGCTGTCGCACCCCGAGGTGGAGATCGGCGCGTTGACCGCGGGCGGCAACGCCGGGACCAGGCTCGGGCAGCACCACCCGAACCTGCTGCCGCTGGCGGACCGCATCCTCGCCGACACCACGGCCGCCGAGCTCGCCGGCCACGACGTCGTCTTCCTCGCCCTCCCGCACGGCCACTCCGCGGCCATCGCGGCCGAACTCGGCGACGACGCGATCGTCATCGACTGCGGCGCCGACCACCGGCTCAACGACCCCACCGACTGGGCCCGCTGGTACGGCGGCGAACACCCCGGCACCTGGCCCTACGGCATCCCCGAGCTCCCCGGCGCCCGCGACCGGCTCCGCGGCTCCCGCCGCGTCGCCGTCCCCGGCTGCTTCCCGACGGTGTCCTCGCTGGCGCTCGTCCCCGCGCTCGCCGCCAGGCTCGTCGAGCCGGACGCCGTCGTCGTCGCGGTCACCGGCACCTCCGGTGCCGGCCGCGCGCTCAAGCCGCACCTGCTCTCCGCCGAGGTGATGGGCTCCGCCAGCGTCTACGGCGTGGGCGGCGCGCACCGGCACACGCCGGAGCTGATCCAGAACCTCAGCGCCGTGGCCGGGGAGCCGGTGAAGGTGTCGTTCACGCCGGTCCTCGCGCCGATGTCGCGCGGCATCCTCGCTACCTGTTCCGCCCCGCTGCGCGAGGGCGTCGACGCGGACGCGGCGCGCAAGGCCTACCTCGACGCCTACGGCGACGAGCCGTTCGTGCACGTGCTGCCTGAAGGCCACTGGCCGCAGACCTCCGCGACGCTCGGCGCGAACACCGTGCACCTGCAGCTGGCGGTCGATCCGGACGCCGGGCGGTTGATCATCGTCGGCGCCGAGGACAACCTCACCAAGGGCACCGCCGGCGGCGCCGTGCAGTGCATGAACCTCGCGGTGGGGCTGCCGGAGACCACCGGACTGCCGCTGGTCGGGGTGGCGCCATGAGCAGCCTGAAGCTCCGGCTGCACGCCGAGCAGCTGGCCGTCGGCCTGGTCCCGGTGCACGTCAGCCTGGCGCTGACCGGCGGCACCGCGCCGATCCACGGCAGCCTGACCACCGGCGCGGGCCGCACCATCATCTTCCCGTACTCGCTGGCCGCCGAGTCCGGCCCGGACGTCCGGGTGGAGGGGCCGTTCCGGGCGCTGGAGATCGACGGCCCGCTGGACTTCGCGCTGACCGGCGTGCTCGCGGCTCTGCTGGCGCCGCTGGCCGAGGCCGAGATCAGCGTCTTCACCCTGTCCACATTCGACACCGACTGGATCCTGGTCCCGGCCGACGCGGCCGTGCGGGCCGCCGAGGTGCTGACCTCCGCTGGGCACACCGTGGATATCGAGGAGAGCCAATGAGCGTGACCGGACCTGCCGGTTTCCGGGCGGCGGGGATCGCCGCCGGGATCAAGGCCGCGGGCGCGCGCGATGTCGCGCTGGTCGTCAACGACGGGCCGCGACAGGCCGCGGCCGGGGTGTTCACCACCAACAAGGTCAAGGCAGCGCCGGTGCTCTGGTCGCAGCAGGTGCTGACGGAGCGCAAGCTCCGCGCGGTGGTGCTCAACTCCGGCTGCGCCAACGCCTGCACCGGCCCGGAGGGCTTCCAGGACACCCACGCCACCGCCGAGAAGGTCGCCGAGGTGCTCGGCGTCGGCGCCATCGAGATCGCGGTGTGCTCCACCGGCTTGATCGGCGAGCGGCTGCCGATGGACGCGTTGCTGTCCGGTGTGGACACCGCGGCGAAGGCGCTGGACGCCACCGACCAGGCCGGGCTCGACGCGGCCACCGCGGTGCTCACCACCGACAGCAAGCCGAAGCAGGCCTTCGGGAAGCACGACGCGGGCTGGTCTGTCGGCGGTTTCGCCAAGGGCGCCGGGATGCTCGCGCCGAACCTGGCCACCATGCTCAGCGTCATCACCACCGACGCGGTGATCGCAGGCGACGACCTGGACGAGGCGCTGCGCGCGGTCACCGGGGTCACCTTCGACCGGCTCGACGTCGACGGCGGCACCTCCACCAACGACACCGTCCTCGTCCTGGCCTCCGGCGCCTCCGGCGTCGAACCGTCCAAAGAGGACTTCACCGAGCTGCTCACCACCGTCTGCACGGACCTGGTCCGCCAGCTGCAGGACGACGCCGAAGGCGTCACCAAGACCATCGACATCACCGTGCGCGGCGCGGTCAGCGAGGCCGACGCGGTCGCCATCGGGCGCACCATCGCCGAGGACAACCTGGTCAAGACCGCGATGTTCGGCTCGGACCCGAACTGGGGCCGGATCGCGATGGCGCTCGGCCGGGTCGACGCCGAGATCGACGTGGCCAAGCTGGAGATCGCCACCAACGGCGTCACGCTCTACGCGAACGGCACCAAGGCCCGCGACCGCAGCGAGGCCGACCTGTCCGGGCGCGCCATCGAGATCGTCGTGGACCTGCACCTCGGCGAGCACGCGGCGACCATCCTGACCACCGACCTGTCCCACGCTTACGTCGAAGAGAACAGCGCGTACTCGTCATGACCCAGCAAGAAGCCGGCGACCGGCTGGCCACCGCGGCCGAGAAGGCCAGCGTCCTCGTCGAAGCCCTCCCGTGGCTGCAGCGCTTCCACGGCGCGACCGTCGTGATCAAGTACGGCGGCAACGCGATGATCGACGACGAGCTCAAGCGCGCCTTCGCGCACGACATGGTGTTCCTGCGGCTCGCCGGACTGCACCCGGTGGTGGTGCACGGCGGCGGCCCGCAGATCACCGCGATGCTCGACCGGCTCGGCATGGAAGGCGAGTTCCGCGGCGGCCTGCGGGTGACCTCCCCGGAGACCATGGACGTGGTGCGCATGGTGCTGGTCGGCCAGGTCGGGCGCGAACTGGTCGGGCTGATCAACCAGCACGGGCCGTACGCGGTCGGCATGTCCGGCGAGGACGCCCGGCTGTTCACCGCGGAGCGCCGCACCGCGACGGTCGACGGCGAAGCCGTGGACGTCGGCCTCGTCGGCGACGTGGTGTCGGTCAACGCCGACGCGGTGCTCGACCTGATCAAGGCCGGCCGCATCCCCGTCGTCTCGACCGTCGCCCCCGACGCCGACGGCGTGGTCCACAACGTCAACGCCGACACCGCCGCCGGGGCCCTGGCGGTCGCGCTGGGCGCCGAGAAGCTCGTGGTGCTCACCGACGTCGAAGGCCTCTACACCAACTGGCCGGACCGCGGCTCGCTCGTGTCGCGCCTGGACGCCGACCAACTGGCGGAACTGCTGCCGAGCCTGTCCAGCGGCATGGTCCCGAAGATGGAGGCCTGCCTGCGCGCGGTGCGCGGCGGGGTGCCGCGGGCGCACGTCATCGACGGCCGCCTCGCGCACTCGGTCCTGCTAGAGGTGTTCACCAGCGCCGGAGTCGGCACGATGGTACTGCCGGCGCACGTGGAGGAGGGCGCATGAGCAACACCCGCTTCCCTTCTGCTCATGCGGTCCGACCGGGTGCGGGTGTCCCGAAAAACACCGAGGAAGGCGAGAACTCATGACCACCAACGCCGCGGGAGCGCAGCGCTGGCAAGCGTCCATGATGGACAACTACGGCACCCCGAAGCTGACCCTCGTCAGCGGTTCGGGCGCCGAGGTGACCGACGCCGACGGCAAGACCTACGTGGACTTCCTCAGCGGCATCGCGGTCAACGCGCTCGGCCACGCGCACCCCGCCGTGGTGCAGGCCGTCTCCGAGCAGATCGGCAAGCTCGGCCACGTCTCCAACCTCTACGTGCACGAGCGGGGCCTCAAGCTCGCCGAACGGCTGCTGGACCTCGCTGGCGCGGCCGGCCAGGGCCGGGTGCTGTTCTGCAACTCCGGCGCCGAGGCCAACGAGGCCGCGTTCAAGATCGCGCGGCTGACCGGCCGCGCCAAGCTGGTCGCCGCGCACGGCGGCTTCCACGGCCGCACCATGGGCGCCCTCGCGCTCACCGGCCAGCCCGCCAAGCAGCAGCCCTTCGAACCGATGCCGCCCGGCGTGGTGCACGTGCCCTACGGCGACGTGGCCGCGCTGGAGTCCGAAGTGGACGACAACACCGCGGCGGTGTTCCTGGAGCCGATCCAGGGCGAGAACGGCGTGATCGTGCCGCCCGAGGGGTACCTCCAGGCGGCCCGGGAGATCGCCACCCGCAACGGCGCGCTGCTGGTCCTCGACGAGGTGCAGACCGGCATCGGCCGCACCGGCTCGTGGTTCGCCTTCCAGCGCGCCGGTGTCGTGCCCGACGTGATCACCCTGGCCAAGGGCCTCGGCGGCGGCCTGCCGATCGGCGCCTGCATCGGCATCGGCGCGGCCGGCGACCTGCTGCACCCCGGCCAGCACGGCACCACCTTCGGCGGCAACCCGGTGGTCTGCGCCGCCGCGCGGGCGGTGCTGGACACCATCGCCGCCGACGGGCTGCTCGAACACGTCGAACAGGTCGGCAAGGAACTGGTCACCGGCCTGCAGCAGCTCGACCACCCGCTGATCGGCGAGGTGCGCGGCGCGGGCCTGCTCATCGGCATCGGCCTCACCGAACCGGTGTCGGCCAAGATCGCCGCCGCCGCGCAGGACGCCGGATTCCTGATCAACCCCATCCAGCCCGGCGCGATCCGGCTGGCCCCACCGCTGATCGTGCGGCCCGACCAGGTGCGGCGGCTGCTCGCCGCCCTGCCCGCGCTGCTCGACGCTGCCAAGGAGAACCACTGATGCCCCGGCACTTCCTCCGCGACGACGACCTCACGCCCGCCGAGCAGGCCGAGGTCCTCGACCTCGCAGACCAGTTCAAGGCCGACCCGCACGGCTCCGACGCGCTGGCCGGGCCCAAGTCGATCGCGGTGCTCTTCGAGAAGAACTCCACCCGCACCCGGCTGTCCTTCGAGGTCGGCATCGCCCAGCTCGGCGGCCAGCCGATCGTCGTGGACGGCCGGATGATGCAGCTCGGCCGCGAGGAGACCATCGAGGACACCTCCCGGGTGCTGTCCCGCTACGTCCACGCCGTGGTGTGGCGGACCTTCGCGCAGGCCCGCATCGACGCGATGGCCTCGGTGTCCCGGGTGCCGGTGATCAACGCGCTCACCGACGAGTTCCACCCCTGCCAGGTGCTCGCCGACCTGCAGACCGTCCGGGAACGGCACGGCAAGCTCGCCGGCCTCACCCTGACCTACCTCGGCGACGGCGCCAACAACATGGCGCACTCGCTGATGGTCGGCGGCGTCACCGCGGGCATGCACGTCCGCATCGGCGCGCCGGCGGGCTTCCGCCCGCTGGACTGGGTGCTGGACGCGGCCCGGAAGCGCGCCGCCGAGACCGGCGGCTCCGTCGAGCTGTTCAACACCCCGAACGGCGCGGTCGAAGGCGCGGACGTGCTGGTCACCGACTCCTGGACGTCGATGGGCCAGGAGAACGACGGCAAGGACCGGGTCAGCCCGTTCCGGCCGTTCCAGGTCAACGCCGAACTGCTGGCCGCCACCGGCAAGACCGACACCAGCGTGCTGCACTGCCTGCCCGCGCACCGCGGCATGGAGATCACCGACGAGGTGATCGACGGCCCGGCCAGCGCGGTGTTCGACGAAGCCGAGAACCGCCTGCACGCGCAGAAGGCGCTGCTGGCGTGGCTGGTGCGACAGCCATGACGACCCGCGTCGCGCGGCAGGCCCGCATCATCGAACTGGTCGCGTCGATGGGCATCCGCAGCCAGACCGAGCTGGCGAAGCTGCTCGCGGGCGACGGCATCGAGGTCACCCAGGCGACGCTGTCGCGGGACCTCGACGAACTCGGCGCGGTCAAGCTGCGGGGTGCCGACGGCGGGGCGGCGGTCTACGTCATCCCCGAGGACGGCAGCCCGGTCCGCGGCGTGCAGGGCGGCACGTCGCGGCTGAGCCGGCTGCTCGGCGAGCTGCTCGTCGGCGCCGACGGCGCGGGCAACCTGACCGTCCTGCGCACCCCGCCCGGCGCGGCGCAGTTCCTGGCCAGCGCCATAGACCGAGCGGCGCTGCCGGAGGTGGTGGGCTCCATCGCGGGCGACGACACGGTGATGATCGTCGCCCGCGAGCCCCTCACCGGGCACCAGCTGGCCGCCCGGTTCACCGACATGGCCGCCCGCGAAGGGCAATCCGAATCGGACGCCGAAACGCCGCGGTCCACAATGGATGACGACGACCCACACCAGACCGGGGGAACACCGTGACGCAGCAAGGCAGCGAGCCGACCAAGCTCTGGGGCGGCCGGTTCGCCTCCGGCCCGGCCGAAGCGATGGCCGCGCTGAGCCTGTCGACCCACTTCGACTGGCGACTGGCGCCCTACGACATCGCCGGGTCACGCGCCCACGCCCGCGTGCTGCACCGCGCCGGGCTGCTCACCGCCGACGAACTCGAGCGGATGCTCGCGGGCCTGGACGTCCTGGCCGCGGACGTCGAGGCGGGCACCTTCACGCCGGTGATCGACGACGAGGACGTGCACACCGCCCTCGAACGCGGCCTGCTGGAACGCGTCGGGCCGGAACTCGGCGGCAAGCTGCGCGCCGGGCGCTCCCGCAACGACCAGGTTGCCACGCTGTTCCGGATGTGGCTGCGCGACGCCAACCGCCGCGTCGTCGCGGGCGTCCTCGACATCGTCGACGCCCTCGTCGCCCAGGCCGCCGAGCACCCCGACGCGGTGCTGCCCGGCCGCACCCATCTGCAGCACGCGCAGCCGGTGCTGCTGGCGCACCACCTCCTCGCGCACTGCCAGGCGCTGCTGCGCGACGTCCAGCGCTTCCGCGACTGGGACGCCCGCACCGCGTACTCGCCGTACGGCTCGGGCGCTCTGGCGGGCTCCTCGCTCGGGCTCGACCCGCAGGCCGTCGCTGCCGAGCTCGGCTTCGCCGGCGCCGTCGACAACTCCATCGACGGCACCGCCTCGCGCGACTTCGCCGCCGAGGCGGCGTTCTGCCTCGCGATGCTCGGCGTGAACCTCTCGCGCATCGCCGAAGAGGTGATCATCTGGAACACCGCCGAATTCGGCTACGTGACGCTCGACGACGCCTGGGCGACCGGCAGCTCGATCATGCCGCAGAAGAAGAACCCGGACGTCGCCGAGCTGGCCCGAGGCAAGTCCGGGCGGCTCATCGGCAACCTCGGCGGCCTGCTGGCCACGCTGAAGGCCCAGCCGCTGGCCTACAACCGGGACCTGCAGGAGGACAAGGAGCCGGTCTTCGACTCCGTCGAGCAGCTGGAGCTGCTGCTGCCCGCGATGGCGGGCATGCTCGGCACCCTGACCTTCCACACCGGGCGGCTCGCCGAGCTGGCGCCCGCCGGCTTCACCCTCGCCACCGACATCGCGGAGTGGCTGGTGCGCCAGGGCGTCCCGTTCCGGGTCGCGCACGAGGCGTCGGGGGAGTGCGTGCGCACCGCCGAGGCCCGCGGCGTCGGGCTGGAGGACCTGACCGACGAGGAACTCGCCGCGGCCAACCCCGCGCTCACCCCGCAGGTGCGCGAGGTGCTGACCGTCGAGGGCTCCATCGCCTCGCGCGACGCGCACGGCGGCACCGCCCCGAACCGGGTGGCCGAGCAGCGCGAACGCGTCGTCGACAACGTGCGGCAACATCGCGAGTGGCTGTCTAAGTGATCACGGTTTGGGCACGACCGGTAGTGTCTTGCCTGTGAGTCAGGTGACGCGCGACGAACTTGCCCTCGATCCACTGTGGGTGGCCCGCCGCCTGCTCGGCTGCGAGCTGCGGTCGACCGGGCCGCAGGGCGAGGTCGGCGTGCGCCTGGTCGAGGTGGAGGCCTACCGCGGCCTGGACGACCCCGCGTCGCACTGCTACCGCGGGCGGACCGAGCGCAACGCCGTGATGTTCGGTCCGGCCGGTCACCTGTACGTGTACTTCGTGTACGGGATGCACTTCTGCATCAACGTCGTGTGCCTGACCGACGGTGTCCCCGGCGCGGTTCTGCTGCGCGCCGGGGAGATCATCACGGGCGCCGAGCTCGCCCGCTCCCGCCGCCCGGCGGTCCGCAAGGACACCCAGCTCGCCAGCGGGCCCGCCCGGCTGGCCGGGGTCCTCGGCATCACCCGTGAGCACAACGGCGTCGACCTCACCGACCCGGAGTCACCCATCCGGCTGTACAACGGCACCCCGGTCGGCGAGGACGACATCCGCAGCGGACCCCGGGTCGGCGTCGCCGCGGCGATGGACCTGCCCTGGCGGACCTGGGTGGACGGCTCGTCGGCGGTCAGCTCGTACCGGCGCGGCGGCCGCCGCCGCATCCAGGCCCGGACGTAAACCCGGTTGCTCGCATGAGCGAGACTTGGACGCGTGAGTGAGAACATCCTTGACGAGCTGACCTGGCGCGGCCTGATCGCGCAATCCACCGACCTCGACTCGCTGCGACGGGAACTCGACCAGGGGCCGCTCACGCTCTATGCCGGTTTCGACCCGACCGGCCCCAGCCTGCACGCCGGGCACCTGATCCCGATCCTGACGCTGCGCCGCTTCCAGCAGGCCGGGCACCGGCCGGTGGTCCTGGCCGGCGGCGCCACGGGTCTGATCGGCGATCCGCGCGACGTCGGCGAGCGCAACCTGCACGACGAGAACACCGTGCTGGAGTGGACCGACAAGATCCGCGCCCAGCTGTCCGCGTTCGTCGACTTCGACGACTCGCCGACCGGCGCGATCATGGAGAACAACGCGCACTGGACCGCGGACCTGCCGGTCACGGCGTTCCTGCGGGACATCGGGAAGCACTTCTCGGTGAACACGATGCTGGCGCGGGAGACCGTCAAGCGGCGGCTGGAAACCGACGGCATGTCCTACACCGAGTTCAGCTACATGTTGTTGCAGGCCAACGACTTCGTGCAGCTGTACCGGAAGTACGGCACCCGGCTCCAGCTCGGCGGCTCGGACCAGTGGGGCAACATCATCGCCGGTGTCGACCTGGTCCGGAAGCAGGAGTCGGCCGCCGCGCACGCGCTGACCCTGCCGCTGGTCACCGACTCGGAGGGCCGCAAGTTCGGCAAGTCCACCGGCGGCGGCAACGTCTGGCTGGATCCGGCGATGACCACGCCGTACGCCTGGTACCAGTACTTCGTCAACGCGGCCGACGCCGACGTCGCGAAGTACCTGCGGCTGTTCACCTTCCTCGACCGCGAGGAGATCGACGAGCTGGAGCGGAGCACGGTGGAGCGGCCCCAGCTGCGGGCCGGCCAGCGCAAGCTCGCCGAGGAGCTGACCACGCTGGTGCACGGCGCGGATCAGACCCGCAAGGTCGTCGCGGCCAGCCAGGCGCTGTTCGGCAAGGGCGAGATCGCCGAGCTCGACGAGGCGACCCTGGACGCGGCGATGGCGGCGGTGCCGACGGCGGAAGCCCGGCTCGCCGACGCCCCGACGATCGTGGACCTGCTCGTCGAAACCGGTCTCGCCACCGGGAAGGGCGCGGCGCGACGCACCATCAAGGAGGGCGGCGCGTACGTCAACAACGGCAAGATCGCCGATGAGGAGTGGTCGCCGAGCAAGGACGACCTGCTGCACGGCCGCTGGCTGGTAATCCGCCGTGGCAAGCGTCACACTGCGGGCGTTCGGGTCGTGCACTAGCCTGGAATCAGCACCGGAAAGGGGCGCTGAGCTGCATGTTCGGGCTCCGCCGGTGCTGATTCGAGCCGATTTGACTCGGCGCTGAACGACGCGTAAATTGTTTCAGGTCAGCGCGGAACGGGCCGATGAAAAACGGACCGGGCACTGACGCGGGGTCGCGAACCAAGCTCCTTCCTCAGGGTGGTAGAGTGGGCGTCCCGATCAGGAAATCGAAATTCAGCGAGCGGACTTGGCTGTCCGTGCGACGAGGTTGCGGTTTCCGACCAGATCTTTGATGAAAAAGTGCTTGGCTGCGGCCGGGCGGAATAGCGAGCCGAAATACGGCGATCCGGTGGGGGTGACCCCCCGGGAAAGCCGAAAAAAGGGTCTGCTACTCTGGTCGACAGCAAAAGCGAGAAAGAAAATGCTCCCCGGAGCTTCGATCCCTGGTTTAGGGGTTGGGTGATGGTGTGGGTGTGTTCTTTGAGAACTCAACAGCGGACTGTTTTGGTTAGTG
>NZ_JBSGJZ010000018.1:0-171046 GCF_053605825.1 Saccharopolyspora sp. NPDC003752
CACCCCATACACCCGCACCAAACACCCCACCCCACCCCCCACCCCCACCCCCCCCCACCCCCCCGCCCTCCGCCCCGGCCGACCACGTCCCACACCTGCCCACGCACCGGCCTGAAACGACCCCTGGGCCGAGGTTCCGTGCGCCGGCGCTGATCAGCGCGGCAGTGCCGGCGGGCGGTGCGCCAGCCCGTGCAGCGCCTCGACCAGCGGGGCGAGCTCCGGCGTTCGCCCCGCCGCGGCGAGTGCCGCTTCCAGCGCCGCGTCGTGGGTCGGACGCGCCTGCTCCAGCAGGGCTCGGCCCGCATCGGTGAGCTCGGTGTAGATCCCCCGCCGGTCCTCCTTGCAGAGCACGCGGGTCAGCAGCTCGCGGTCCTCCAGCCGGCTGACCAGGCGTGTCGTCGCACTGCCGCTGAGCGCCGTGGCGCGGGCGAGCTGCTGCATGCGCATGTGCCAGCCGTCCTGGCGGCCGAGCGCGTCGAGGACCGTGTACTCGACGACCGACAGGCCGTGTTCGGCCTGGAGCGCCTTCTCCAGCGCGGCGTCGAGCATCCCGTGCAACGCGGCAAGCGTGCGCCAGCCGTGGGCACGCACTTCGACGGCATCGTCGGCGATTCCCACGAGCACCTCCTGTCGGTCGACCTGCAACACCAAGCTTGCACCTTTATGACGCGCCTGCAACTATCTGCCACGTCACAATGCCTTCACATTGAACTAGAACGCGTCTGCAACTATTGTCGACGCTCGTAAGGTTCAGACGCAGTCATACAGGAAGGCCGTGCACATGCCTCTCGCGCTTCTGGCCCTCGCCATCGGCGCCTTCGGGATCGGCACCACCGAATTCGTGATCATGGGTGTGCTTCCGCAGGTCGCCGGCGAGTTCGGCGTCAGCATTCCCGCCGCGGGCTGGCTGGTGTCCGGCTACGCGCTCGGCGTCGTCATCGGCGCCCCGATCCTCACCGTCCTGGGCACCAAGGTCTCCCGCAAGAAGATGCTCCTGTTCCTGATGGGCGTCTTCATCGTGGGCAACGCGCTCTCCGCCGCCGCTCCCACCTTCGGCGTCATGCTCATCGGCCGGGTCGTCGCCTCGTTCGCCCACGGCGCGTTCTTCGGCATCGGGTCCGTGGTCGCCGCCAGCCTGGTCGCCCCCGAGAAGAAGGCCTCGGCCATCTCGCTGATGTTCATGGGGCTGACCATCGCCAACATCATCGGCGTCCCCGGCGGCACCTACGTCGGGCAGGCCGCCGGCTGGCGGTTCACCTTCGCCATCGTCGCCCTGCTCGGCGTGATCGGGTTCCTCGGCGTCGCCATGCTCGTCCCGGAGCAGGGCAAGCCCGAGGCCGCGAGGATCCGCACCGAGTTCACGGCCTTCCGCAACGTTCAGGTCTGGCTCGCGATGGCGATGACCGTCCTGGGATACGGCGGCGTGTTCGCCGCGATCACCTACATCGCGCCGATGATGACCGATGTCGCGGGCTACTCCGAGGGCGGCGTGACCTGGCTGCTCGTGCTGTTCGGCATCGGCATGTTCCTGGGCAACCTGCTGGGCGGCAAGTTCGCCGACAAGGCCCTGATGCCCATGCTCTTCGTCACGCTCGCCGCCCTCGCGGCCGCCCTGCTGCTGTTCACCGTGACGGCGCACAGCCAGGTCCTCGCCGCGATCACCCTGCCCACCATCGGCGCCCTGGGCTTCGCCACCGTGCCCCCGTTGCAGAAGTGGATCCTCGACCAGGCATCCGCCGCCCCGACCCTGGCCTCCGCAGCCAACATCGGCGCCTTCAACCTCGGCAACGCCCTCGCCGCCTGGCTGGGCGGTGTCGTGATCGCCGCCGGATTCGGCTACACCTCGCCCAACTGGATCGGAGCGATGCTCGCCGGCACGGCGCTGCTGCTGTCCTTCCTCGCGGCCTTCCTCGATCGCCGCAGCCGGGCGACCGGCCCCAGCACCGCGCCCGCGCCCGCCGAGCCAGTGGCCGCCCAGCGCTGATCCCGCTCCCCTGACGGGGACGCAAATCCGCAACACCCACAAGGAGTTCCGCACATCATGGTTCCCACCACCACCCTCAACAACGGCATCGAAATCCCGCAGCTCGGCTTCGGCGTCTTCCAGGTGCCGGACGCGGAGACCACGGCCGCGGTCGCGGCCGCCCTGCAGGCCGGTTACCGCTCCATCGACACCGCCGCGATCTACGGGAACGAGGCCGGGGTCGGCCGCGCCATCGCCGAGTCCGGGATCGCCCGCGACGAACTGTTCGTCACCACGAAGCTGTGGAACGCCGATCAGGGCTACGACACGACCCTCGAGGCGTTCGACCGCAGCCTGGACGCCCTCGGGCTGGACCACGTGGACATGTACCTCATCCACTGGCCCACCCCGGCCCGCGACCTGTACCTGGAGACCTGGAAGGCCATCGAGAAGCTGGTCGCGGACGGACGGGTTCGCGCCGCCGGCGTCTCGAACTTCCAGCCCGCGCACCTGCGTCGCCTGCTCGACAACAGCGCTCTCGTCCCGGCGGTGAACCAGATCGAACTGCACCCCGGGCTCCAGCAGCGCGAGCTGCGCGCCCTGCACGCCGAGCGCGGAATCGTCACCGAGGCCTGGAGCCCCCTGGCCCAGGGCGCGATGCTGCGCGAGAGCACGCTGACCGAAATCGCCGCTCGGCACGGCAAGTCGCCCGCCCAGGTCGTCATCCGCTGGCACCTGCAGCTGGGCAACATCGTGATCCCGAAGTCCGTCACCCCGTCCCGCATCCGCGAGAACATCGACGTCTTCGACTTCGCGCTGTCCGAGGACGAGATGACCGCGATCGCCGCGCTCGACCGCGGCCTGCGCACCGGGCCGGACCCCGACACCCTCAACTGACCATCCGCACAGGTCGCACGGGCGGATCTTCCCCGCCCGTGCGACCTTTCCGCGCGGTTGCGGGCTATTCGGCGCCGCTCGTGCGGAGGACGGTGGCGCGGAACGAGGTCACCACGGGCCGCAGGTCGACTCGGTGCCATGCGGCCCACAGCCGGACGCAGCCGTCGTGCCAAGGGAGTTCGCGCACCTCGACCTCCTCGGTGGTGGCGCCGGCCATGCTCCTCTGCACGAATGCGAGCCCGAGCCCGGAGGCGACCAGGCCGAGCGCGGTCAGCGGTTCGGCGGCGTCGAGGCGGATGTCCGGCGTGAAGCCGGCCGCGGCGCAGGAAGCGATGAACGTGTCCCGCCAGGCGGGATCCTGGGCGTTCTCGATCGCGATCCACGACTGACCGTCGAGATCGCCGGGAGCGATCTCCGCCTTGTCGGCGAGCGGGTGCCTCGCTGGCAGGACCAGCAGCAACGGGTCCTGGAACAGGGGCGCGGCCAGCAGGTCGGGATCGTCCGCGGATGGCGGTTCGTGGACGAGCGCGATGTCGAGGCTGCGCTGCCGAAGTCCTTCGAACTGCGCGTTGGGCACCAGGTTGTACAGCGCGATGTGGACGTCGGGGTTCGTGTCGTGCAGTGCGCGTAGTGCGCCGGGGAGGATGCCGGTGTGGATGGCGTCGGCGACGTAGCCGATGCACAGGCCGCCCTCTTCCCCACGGCCCAGCCGACGCCCCAGGTTCTCCAGGCGGTCGGCATGCCGCAGCAGTGCACGGGATTCGGCCAGGAAGACCTGGCCGTCCCGGGTGAGCCGGATTCGCTGCTGGCTGCGCTCGAACAGGGTCAGCCCCAGGTTCTTCTCGAGCTGCGCGATCTGCCGGCTCAGCGGCGACTGGGAGATGTGGAGCCGCTCGGCGGCCTGGCCGACGTGTTCGGTCTCGGCGACGGCGACGAAGTAGCGGAGTTGCCGCAAGTCCAACATTGTAAGACCTCAGAAGACTTAACTCCGTCCAAGTAAGTCTTGGACAGTCTCAAGTTTCGTCCCTAACCTCGAACTTGTCAATCGACGAAGCGACGCAGGAAGCACCTTCCCGTCGCACCTCGCACAGCAAGGAATCCGCACCATGTCCATCAATTCCTTCCTGCCCGGCCGGCTGGGCTTCGGCACCGCACCGCTGGGCAACATGTTCCGGGCCATCCCCGAAGAAGAGGCCGCGGCCACCGTGGAAGCCGCCTGGGACGGGGGAATCCGCTACTTCGACACCGCCCCCTTCTACGGCGCGGGCCTGGCCGAGATCCGGCTGGGCGACGGGCTGGCCGACCGCCCCCGCGACGAGTTCGTGCTGAGCACCAAGGTCGGCCGCGTCATCCTCGACGAGATCGAAGACCCCGCGGCCCGCGACCTGGGTGAGAAGGGCGGAATCTTCGAACACGGACGCCCCAACAAGATCGTCCCCGACTACTCGGCCGACGCGACGATGCGCTCCATTGAGGACAGTCTCAAGCGACTGAGGACGGACCGCCTCGACATCGTGTGGGTGCACGACGTCGCGCAGGACTTCTACGGCGACGAATGGCTGGCCGCATACGAGTCCGCCCGCACCGGCGCGTTCCGGGTCCTGCAGCAGCTGCGCGACGAAGGCGTCATCAAGGCCTGGGGCCTCGGCGTCAACCGCGTCGAGCCCCTGGAGCTGACGCTCGACCTCGACGAGGCGAAGCCGGACGCGTTCCTCCTCGCCGGCCGCTACACGCTGCTCGACCACGAGCGCGCCCTGCAGCGGCTGCTGCCGGCCGCCGAGGCGCAGAGCGTCGACATCGTCGTCGGCGGGCCGTACAGCTCCGGCATTCTCGCCGGCGGACAGCACTTCGAGTACCAGGAGGCCCCCGCCTCGATCATCGCCAAGGTGGAGCGCATCAAGTCGCTCGCAGCGCAGCACGGCGTGGGAATCAAGGCGGCGGCGCTGCAGTTCTCGCTCGCCCACCCCGCCGTCGCCGCGGCCATTCCCGGCGCTACGCGTCCGAGCCGCATCGCCGAGGACGTCGCCGCGCTCAACGAGACCGTCCCAGCGGCGTTCTGGGCTGCTCTGCGCGCCGAAGGGCTGGTCGCGCAGGACGCCCCTCTTCCCAACGCCTGACCCACCACCCCACCAGTTTCAGGAGACGACCGTGGCGACTACGACCGCGACCATCGACATCCAGGTATCCGCGGACCGCATCTGGCAGCTCATCGGAGGCTTCGACTCGCTGCCCGACTGGCTGCCCTACATCCCCACGAGCAAGCTCAGCGAGGGCGGACGCGTCCGCAGCCTCACCAACGAGGAGGGCGGCACCATCGTCGAACGCCTCGAAGCGTTCGACAACGACGCGCGCACGTACACCTACTCCATCGTCCAGGCCCCGTTCCCCGTCACCGGCTACCGCTCGACCATCACCGTGCACGAGGTGTCCGGCGCGCAGAGCCGCGTGGACTGGTCCGGCACCTTCACGCCGGTGGGAACGAGCGACGAGGAAGCGATCGCCCTGTTCCACGGCATCTACGCCGACGGCTTGGCCGCGCTGACGAAGACTCTGGGCGCGTGAGCCCGGATACGGGATGCCCGCGCGCCACAACCGCTGGGCCACGGCACGGGGCACCGGGCGGAACCTCAGCGCAGCGGGTCGTACGGCGCCAGGTCGATCCCCGGGTCGACCTGGCGGGCGAGCCGCGCCGCGACCGAACCCGCGTACGGGCCGATCGTCAGGCCCGAGGCCCCCAGACCGTTGACCACGACCAGCCCGGCGACCTGCGGAACCGCGCCGAGCAGCGGCCGGATGTCGGGTCCCATCGGGCGGAACCCGATGCGGGTCTCCACGTGCGTCGCACCCGCCAGCCCGGGGGCCACCGACAGCGCCTCGCCGAGCACCTCCGCCATCCCGGCCGCGGTCACCCGGTGGTCGAAGCCCGCGTCGTCCTCGCGGGTCGCGCCGACCACGACCCGCGAGTCGTCGAAGGCCAGGATGTAGTGCCGCGACTGCGGCAGCACGACCGGCCAGTTCGCGGTATCCGCGCCCGGCAGCCGCAGGTGCATGATCTGGCCGCGCTGCGGCGTGACCCGCACCTGGACGCCGATCGGTTCGAGCAGCTGCGGCGACCAAGCACCGGATGCGGCGATCACGGCGTCCGCGCCGATGAACACGTCGTCGACCCGCACTCCGCGGACCGCGCTGTCGGCGACGATCGCGGCCGTGCCGTTGATGATCCGAGCGCCGCGCCGGGCGGCGGCGCGGCGCATCGCGTCGCGGACCAAGCGGCCGTCCAGGCGCGCTGCGCCGGGGATGTGGATCGCCTTGCCGTCGTGTTCGAGCGGCGGGAACAGCTCGCCGGCCCGGCGACCGCTGATCAACTCCACTTCGCCGGCCATCGGGGACTCCGCGGCGCGCTCCGCCACCCGCTGGAACGCCTCCTCCGATTCGTCTTCGGAGACCAGCCGCAGCGAGCCGACCCGCCGGTAGCCGAGCTCGGTCTCGCCGTCGGCGGCCAACGCCGACAGCAGCTCCGGGTAGTGCTCCGCCCCGGCGACCGAGATCCGGTACCAGTCCGGATCGTCCACTTTGGACGACCATGGGCAGATGATGCCCGCACCGGCCGACGTGGCGCGGCCCGGGGCCGGCGAGTCCACCAGGACCACCTCCACCCCGGCCCGGGCCAGCTCGTACCCGGCTGCCGCACCGGCGATGCCGCTTCCGACGACCACCACCCGCATTTCCCGCTCCTCCCGGTTCGACCGACTTCTCCTCATCGCACACCGCCCATGCGCCGCTGCACCCAAGGCGCGATCAGGTGCATGACGACCCCGGCGGCCATCACCGCCGCGCCGACCCCGGCGAAGTACCCGACCTCGGTCTCCGCGCGGTAGAGCTGCACCAGCTGAGCGTTGATGCCTGCCGCCGCGGCGGAGGCCAAGAACCACAGGCTCATCATCTGGGCCAGGAACGCCCGCGGGGCGAGCTTGGTGGTGGCCGAAAGGCCCACCGGCGACAGGCACATCGACCCGCAGATCACCACGAAGTAGCTCGCGACGAGCCACCACGGGCTGGCGAGCGCGTCCACGCCGTGCAGCAGACCGGGCCCGGCCATCAGCACGAACGACGCCCCGCCGAGCAGCAGTCCGGTGGCGAACTTGCGCGGTGTGGTGGGCTGGCGGTCCCCGAGCTTGATCCACAGCCAGGCGAAGGTCGGGGCCAGCACGAGCGTGGCGATCGGGTTCAGCGACTGGAACCACGAGGACGGCACCGCGAACCCCAAGATCTCCAGATCGGTTCGCGTGTCGGCGAACTGCGCGAGCACCGAGCCGGACTGCTCGTTGACCACCCAGTAGCAGACCGCGCCGATGAACAGCGGGATGTAGGCGATCAACCGGGACCGCTCCACGGCATCGGTCTTCGGGCTGCGCAACATCGTGATCGTGTACGCCGCCGGCAACAGCACCGCGAGCACCGACACGGCGTTGATCAGCACCTGCACGGTCAAGAACCCGGTGGCACCGAGAACCGCGACCACCACCGCCAACACCGCGACGCCCACGGCTGCGCGCATCGCCACCTGGCGCCGCTCGCCGGCGCGAAGCGGATTCGTCGGCACGTCCCCGGCCTGGCCCAGCCGCGTCCGCCCCCGGACGTACACCACCAGGCCCGCGGCCATCCCGACGGCCGCGAGGCCGAAGCCGAGGTGGTAGTCGACCTGCTGCCCGAGCGTGCCCACGAGGTACGGCGCGATGAAAGCACCCAGGTTGATGCCCATGTAGAAGAGGGAGAACCCGGCGTCGCGGCGGTTGTCCGCCGGCGTGTACAGCTCCCCCACCATGCTGGACGCGTTGGGCTTCAGCAGCCCGGTGCCGACCACGATCAGCAGCATCGACACCAGCAGCGCGGGCAACCCGCCGGGCACCGCCAGCGCCAGGTGGCCGCACATGATCAGCAGGCCGCCCAGCAGGACCGCGCGGCGCATGCCCAGCAACCGGTCCGCCAGCCAGCCGCCGAGGATGCCGGACATGAACACCAGGGCGCCGTAGACCGACACCAGCGCCGACGAGGTCGGCTTGTCCAGCCCGAGCCCTCCATCGGAGGTCTGGTCGTACAGGTAGTACAGCAGGATCGCGGACATCCCGTAGTAGGAGAACCGCTCCCACATCTCCAGGAAGAACAACGTGGCCAGGCCGCGGGGGTGGCCGAAGAAACCTCGGTCGCTCGTGGGGATCTCCGTCTGCTCGCTCATGGCCGCCTTTCGATGGATGGCGTGCACCGGCGGGAGAAGCGCGGTCAGCGAGTCGTGCCGTCGGGTCGCCGCAGCAGCGGGCGGTCGACCGTCCAGAGCACCTCCGCGATCGCGGTGCCGCGGTTGTGGATGGCGTGCGGAATCCTGGACTTGAAGTGGATCGAGTCGCCGGCGCCGAGCACCGCGGTCTCGTCCGGCAGCAGGAACGTCAGCTCGCCGCGCAGCACGTAGCAGAACTCCTCGCCGTCGTGCTGGGTGACCGGTGACGGCTCGGCGGTCGGGTGCACCGCGGTGATCATCGCCTCGATGCACTGGCCGGGCAGGTCCGCGGTCAGCACGCGGTGCTCCCGCTCGCCCATCACCACCCGCGTGGCGTGCGGGTCGTCGTGCCGGGCGATCGAGTACTCGCGCCGGCTGCGGCGACCGGCCGCACCGAGCAGCTCGACCGCGTCCACCTCCAGCGCCCCGGCCAGCGCGAAGAGCGAGGTCAGCGAGATCGAGTTGATGCCGCGCTCGGCCAGCGAGAGGAAACCCGGCGACAGTCCGCAGCGTTCCGCCAGGTCTCGCAGCGTCAGACCGCGCTCGGTGCGGATCCGCTTGATCGCCGCCCCCACCAGCCGGGTCGGGCCATCGGCGGCGGGTTCGGCCGGATGAGCGCTGTCGGCCACGGTTCCTGCCTCCTTCCCTCGGGTACTGGCATTTAGTCACACCAAACAGGGGCAGTCAATACTGAACATCTCGGCAACCGGCCCCGGCAGAGCCCCTACCAGCGCCGCTTCAGCGAAGAATCCGATGTGGACAGTCCAGCGCGACTCCCGGCAGCGGACCGGACGCGGTCGTGGACCCGAACCGGCGCCGTGCACGGGAGATGAGGGATATCCCCGTCCTGCCGGGTTTGCATTCTTTCTCCCGGGCTTGACCGGGATGATGCTGTTATGACGACTGAAATCGCGCGCAGGTTCACCTGGCTGGGCAAGTTGCTGCCCGGCTGGTTGCGCGCGCCCGGCCGCAGCACCGTCAGGTACCGCTACGAGCTGGAACGAGAGCTGCACGACGGGCCGGCGGCGGGCCTGTCGGCACTGGCCCTCCAGCTCGGGCTGATCTCCGCCACGGCCGGTGACCCGCAGCTCTCCGCCCGGATCGACGCACTCCGGGACACCGTCTGCCTGCTCGTCGAACGCATGCGCCTGCTCGGCACGACCATCCACCCGCCGGCACTCGCCGCCGGTCTTGAACCGACGTGGATGTCCGTCGCCGAGCACGGCGACCTACGCCTACGACTCGACCTGCCGGAACACGATCTCGGCACGCAGCTCTCCGGCCGGACGGGTCTCCTCGTCGCCGATCACCTGCGCACGCTGGAACCCGGCACCACCGTGCAGGTGCGAGTGCGGGGCAAGAGGCTCGTGCGCGTGCACATCACCGAACAGCGGCCGGGAACCGCACAGCAGCAACATTTCCGGGCGGTACTGGGATGAAGGTGGCCATCGCCGAAGACGGCGCGCTGTTCCGGGAAGACCTGCTCCTGGAGGCGGGTCGCCGAATGCTGAACCTGTTGGTGGGTGGGGGAATCAGACCGCGCCGCGCGGAAGCGAGGGCTGTCTGAGGCCGATCGGGCGGCCCGTCGTGGTCTTCCGGTCGAAGCGACGGCCGGCGAGGGGCAACGGTGCGGCCGGAACGTTGCCCGAAAGTCGCGGATTCCTGCCCGTTCGCCGACTTCGCGGCCCGGCCGGTTCGTCCCGCCCGCCGCACGGGCGAAGCTGGTGCCGGTCGGTGAAGTTCGGGAGGCTCGGGAGAATGGCTTTAGGTTCCAGCCGCGATCTGGTGCGAACCCAGACCGAGGACAAGGTCGTCCGGCTGGTGAACGTGGAGCGGGCGAAGCGGCGGCTCGGCCCGTTGCACGTCGACGAGCGGTTGCGCCGCGCCGCGCGCGGGCACAGCGCCGACATGGCGCGGCGCGGCTTCTTCGCGCACCAGGCGACGCGCGGCCCGTCGCCGTTCGAACGGATGCTGGCCGCGGGTTTCGAAGACCCCGGCGGCGAGAACATCGCCGCCGGTCAGGAAACGCCCGCCGCGGTGGTGCACGCCTGGATGCAGAGCATCCCGCACCGCGCGAACATCCTGAACGCGGACTTCCGGTTCATCGGCGTGGGACTGCACGTCGACGCCACCGGCCCGTGGTGGACGCAGAACTTCGGCTACTGACGGCCTCAGGCCGCGGGCAGCGGGAGACGCACCTCGAAGCAGCAGCCGCCCGGAACGTTTCGCACCGACACGTTCCCGTTGTGCGCCTGCACGAGACCCTGCACGATGGCCAGGCCGAGACCGCCGCCGCTGCTGCCGCGCGTCCTCCGGTCCTCCCCGCGCCACCCCATGTCGAACACCGAGGCCAGGTCGCCTTCCGGAATTCCCCCGCACTCGTCGCTCACCGCGACGGCCGCCCAGCCCGCGACCGCGCGGATGTCCACGGTCACCGTCGAACCCTCCGGGGCGTACCGGATCGCGTTCCCCAGCAGGTTGTTGAACACCCGCGTGAAGGCGCGGTCGTCCACGTTGACCACGATCGGCTCGATCGTCCTCGCCCGCAGGCTGATCCCCCGGTCACCGGCCACCACTTCGAGCGCCGCCACCTCGTCGCTGATGAGGTCGTCCAGCGCCACCATCCGCGGGGCCAGGCGCAGCGTCCCGGACTGGATCCGGGAGAGTTCGAAGAGGTCGTCCACCATCTCCGACAGGACCTCGGTGTCGCCGCGGATCTTCCTGCAGTAGTCCGGCAGGTCGTCCACCACGCCGTCCTCAATGGACTCCGTCACGGCGCGCAGCCGCGCCAGCGGGCTGCGCAGGTCGTGCGAGATCCAGGCGACCAGCCGCCGCCGGGACGCGTCCATCGCCTGTTCCCGGCGCCGCGACTCGGCGAGCTTGTCGTTGGCGATCCGGAGCTCCTGCGCGAGCTCGGCGAACTCGGCGCTCGGCAGGTCGGCCGGCTGCTGGAACCGGTACCGCTGACCGAGCGAGCGCGTGGCATCGGTCAGCTGCCGGCTGCCGTTCATCACCGACCGGCCGAGCACCAGTCCGACGCCGATGGCCACCGCCCCGGCGATGAGGACTACCGCGAGGAGCAGGTCTGCGGGCAGCTCCGCCGACCGCGCGACGAGCACCACGGTGAGGGCGCTCGTGTTGATCGCGTACACGGTGATGATGATCACCGCCACCAGCGAATATCCCACCGGGTACTTGCGGAGCAGCCGCAGGACCACCATGCCGACGAGGCCCACGCCGACCGATTCGCACACCGCGATCAACGCGACCAGCAGCGGCGTCATGCTGGTCCGGCGCCGGTCTCGGGGAGGTCGAGCCGGTAGCCGACGCCCCAGACGGTCTTCAGCAGCGCGGGGCGGGACGGATCGTCCTCGATCTTCTCCCGCAGCCGCCGGACGTGCACCGTGACCGTGGAGGCGTCGCCGAAGTTGTGCGCCCAGACCTCGCGCATCAGCTCGTCCCGCCGCACCACCCGGCCCGCGTTGCGGATCATGAAGACCAGCAGCTCGAATTCCTTGATCGGCATGTTCAGCTCGCGTCCGGCCTTGCTGACCGTCCGCGCCGACCGGTCCACCAGGAGGTCGCCGACGCGCAGCACGCCGTCGACCCGGGCCGGCGGCATGGCGACCGTCCGGCGCAGCACGGACTGGACCCGCAGCACCAGCTCGCGCGGGCTGAACGGTTTGGTGAGGTAGTCGTCGGCGCCGGATTCCAGGCCCCGCAGCCGGTGCTCCTCCTCCCCCAGCGAGGTCAGCATGATGACCGGCACCTGGTTGGACGCGCGCAACTCGCGCAAGACCTGGATGCCGTCGAGCCCCGGCAGCATCACGTCGAGCACGACGAGGTCCGGCGACATCTGCCGCGCCAGCTCCAGCCCCATCGTGCCGTCCGAGGCGTGCACCGGGGTGTAGCCGGACCGGCGCAGGTAGCCGGTGACCACCTGGGCAACCGTCGGATCGTCCTCCACGACCAGGATCCGCGGTTCTCGCCCCCGGAATCGGTGATCCGCGCCAAGATCAGCCTGCGTCATCGTCGAAACCTGCTTCTTGCCGTTTTCATGCCACCCTAGTCCGAACCACCGAGCCGCGTGCAGGCGGCCGAAGTGCGCCGTGCCGCGAGATGCGTGCGCTCCCGCAACCGGAAACCGCGGTCGAGCACGGGCGCGCTCGCACGAGCGACCGCGAAAGTCGTTCCCCCGCAGGGACGACGTCCGTGCGCATCCCGGCGTCTCCGGATCGCTCAGATCACGCCCGTCCGCACACCGTATGCCACCAGCTGCGGCCGGTTGCGCAGTTTGAGCCGACTCGTCATGGCGTAGATGACGTTCTTCACCGTGCGCTCCGAGTAGCAGAGCTTCTTGCCGATCTCCTCGGTGTCCCAGCCTTCCGCCAGCAGCCGCAACACGCCGATCTCCCGGGAGGTGAAGCCTGCGGAGTTCAGGCCGCGCGGCTCCAGGACCTCGCGGTTGAGGTTCTCCACCTGCCGCAGCAACTCGCCCAGCAGGTTGGCCGGCAGCACACCTCCTCCCTCGGCCGCAACGCGGATCGCCTCGGCCAGCCGCTCGCCCGTGGCCACACCGCGGTGCAGCACCGCGACCACGCGGCACTCGACCACCCGCAGCAGCACGGCGCGCTCCAACTGCCTGGCCACCAGCACCGCGGGCGCCGCCGATTCCGAGGCCGCCTTGCTCATGCTGGCGAGGACTTCCGGGGTCACCCGGTCCGCGGCGAACACGAGCACGTCGACGTCGGCGGGAAACGCGTCCGCCGCGACGAACACGTCCGCGGTGCCCAAGAGCATTTCGGTCAGCCCGGTCAAGGTGATGGGGTCCGATGCCCACACCGCGACGCGAACCTGCTCGCCGGGCTCCCGCGCTGCCGAGTTCACCGTGTGCGTTGCCGATTCGACCTTGGTCATCATCGCGCTCTTCCTCCGACCTGCGTTTCGGGCGTGCTGTTCGACGCGACGCCCGATCTTCCGTTCCGCCCCGGCGCTCTCGGCGGCACAACGCGCGAGCCACATGATTCGAGTGTCCGGCGCCGGGAGGGCCGATCGCGGCCTCGGAGCGGGCTCGCGGGAATCCCCTCACCGGGTTTCCCCGACGACCGCGCCGATCCACTTGTCCCAAGGCGACACCGCATTCCCTGCGGCGCCACGAACGAACATCCTCGGAGAACATGACGAATCCGCAAGGCATTGTGGGTAGAACTCATTTCGCGACAAGGAATTCGTCCGTCCACGGCAGGATCCGACCAGTTCACCAACACAGCTTCGCGCCTGATGTCCACTTCGGACACGTTCAGGCCGCGGACCGGCCGCGCAGCGCGGCGCCCCGCAGGCTTCCGGCCGAGTTCGCGGCCGCCACGAGCGCCACGCGGGAGCGGCAGCCGGTCTTGGCGAACAACCGGGTGAGCTGGCTCTCCACGGTCTTCTCGCTCAATCCGAGCGCCGAGCCGATCCGGCGGTTGGTGAGCCCCATGCCGATCAGCTCGACGATGCGGGACTCGGTGGCCGACCAGGGTTGCGCGGCGGACGGGGGCTGCGCCGGGGCCGCCGTCAGCGGCGAACCGCCGGTTTCGCGGAGCAGCGCCGGTTTCGGGAACTCGGCCGCCGGGCCCGCCAGGCCGCGCACCGCGGCGCGCTCCTCGGCCACCGCGGAGACCGCGAGCGCCGGGCACAGGCAGCACAGCCGTCCCCGAAAATCCCCCACCAGCAAGCCGTTCTCGACGAGCTGGTCCACGGCCCGGCCGCACTCCGCGACGTCCTCGCCCAGCGCGTCCGCGACCGCGGGCAGGTCATCGATGCCGAACGCACCGAGCCAGGCCGTCGTGGCGAGCAGCCGCGGGCCGAGGCCGCCGAGCCGCCGGGCGCGCAGCAGCAGGTCGTGGTCGTAGGGCAGGCAGATGGATGCCTGGTCGTCGAGGCGGAGGCGGTCGCCATCGGCGACGAGCCGTCCCCTGTCCCGCAGCGCCTCGACCGTCGCCAGAACCGTGCCGGGGTTGCCGTACAACGGCCCGAGCGCCGCGCGCAGCGCCACGTGAACGCTCTCGTCCAGATCATCGCCCGCGAGGGCCTCGATGTGCTCGTCGGCGAGCGGGTCCAGGTCGATCACCTCGTCCGCCAGGTCGAGCAGTTCGGCGGATGCCGACGCCACCGCGTCGTCCCGCCGGATCGACGCGACGACCAGGCATCCGGGGCGGCGGGCCGCCTGCAGCAGCGGGACGGGGTCGGCGATGTCCAGCACGTCGTCGACGAGCACCGCGACGGGACCGCGGCTGCTGATCCGGCCGAAGACCCAGTTCAGCTCGGCAGCCACGGCGGGGAACCGCGCGGCCGGCTCCTCGGGCCGGCGCTGCTGGAACCGGGCCAGCGCGCTGATCGCGTCGACCAGCCCGCAGTCGCCGAGCCGGTCGAAGTCCTGCCGGAGCGCGTCGACGACCGCGCCGACCCCGTACCGGTCGGTGCCGGATTCCGCCGCCGTAGCGCGGGATCGGCCGCGCACCTGCGCCACCCGCGTGCCCCTGGCCCGCCAGCGGCGGCCCGCCGCGTCCAGCAGTCGCGTCTTCCCGATGCCGGCGTCGCCGCGGACGATCAGCAGGCGACCGCCGGGCGCGCTGGTCCGCAATGCGGACCGCAGCGCCGCCAGCGCGTCATCCCTGCCCTCGATCGCCATCTGTTCCCGCCCCATTGCCGTCCGTCCCCGTTCCCGGCGCCGTCGCGCCAGACTCGATGCACTTGCCGCGTCGGGGCGGACGCTAGCGCCGGATGGGCCGGGAACCGGGGCGTGGAAAGGCTCCTGAACGACAGAATTCAGAAATGCGCAAGGATTCCGAACCAGCGAGCGCCTTTCATCCTCTGTGCGGAATGCCTGTGTCTCCGGGTCGTGAGTGGTCATGGCTGCTGTGGCGACCACAGGCACTCACGACCCCTGTGCGTTCGGGACCGGATCCGACACCGCAGACCAGGATGAAAGCGCTCATCCGATGACCTGGCAAGAAAAGCTTAAGAATCTCCTCACGACTTGGCACTCGATGCGCCGGGGCGGGCTGGCAATACTGGGCTTCGTGCTGAACTCCCGACGGACGATCCCCACCCCGAACCGGACCATCCCGACCCTGCCCGAGGCCGCGGTCCGGCGGACACCCCGCGCCGCCAACGCTGCCCGAGAGGCCGGGCCGGATGCCCGTTCGTCCGGCCGCGAGGAACTGATCGCCCGCGTGCTCGACGTCTGCACGAGCCGCCCGGGGCGGCCGCTGGTCGTGATCACCGGTCCGGCCGGGATCGGCCGCAGCCGGGTGCTGGCGCAGCTGCGGACGCGGCTGTCCGAGCTGGACGTCTCCACTGCGGACGTCAGGGTTTCCGCCGGGGATCGCGATTTCCCCGGTCTCGTGGGCAGGATCGCCGACGAGCTGGGCGCGCCGCCGGTCCGCGGCGAGTCCGGCGCGGCCGCGGTGCGGCGGCTGTCGGCCGCACCGATCCGAGGAGGCCGGCTCGTCGTCCTCATCGACGACGCACACCGGCTCGACCCCGAATGCCTCCCCGCCGCGCTCGACGCGCTGGCCGGCGACCGGATCACGTTCGTCTGCACCGCCACCACGCCCAACGACGGCAGCGGCGCCGACTTGGCGTCGCTTCGCGCCCGCGGCCTGGTGCACGAGGAACGACTCCGGCCGCTGCCGGTGTCCGCAGTGGACGACGTCCTCACTTCACTCCTCGGGGCCAAGCCCACGCCGGGGCTGGCCGCCGAACTCCGCGACGCGTGCCGGGGCGTGCCCGCCCTGGTGCACGCCGCCATCGAGGGCTACCTGGCGGCCGATCGCCTGCGGGTCGTCGACCGCCGGGCGCACCTGATCGGCACCGGTGCGCCCCGGCTGCCGATCACCCACCCGCTGTTCGCGGCCCTGCGCGATCCGGCGATCTGGCCCGTGGCCAAGGCCCTGTCGGTGCTGCACCCGCTGGGCGAGGCGGCGCCGGCGCTGATCGCCGCGACTGCCGGGATCGGCGAAGACGAGGTCCTCGAAGTCCTTCGCGAGCTGCGCGCTTCGGGAGTGGTCGCGTTCCGGAACGGCTGGCGGTTCCGCGCGCCGATGCTCGCCGCGTTGCTGACCGCGTGCCTCGGCCCCTACGAGCGGAGCAGGAGCGCGCAGCTGGCCGTGACCGCGCTCTGGGAACGTGCCGCGACCTGCCCCGATGACGGCTACCTTCCGGATCGGATCGTGGACGCGGGCAGGCTGGTGGACGCCGAGCGGGCGGCGGCGGAGCTGCTGGCCCACGGCGAGGCGGCACCGGAAGACGCTCGCGCCGTCCGGTGGCGGTGGGCGGCGTGCGGGCTGATCGCCGATCCCGCCCGCCGCGCCGCGGCGCTGCACCGGCATTCCGTCCTCTGCGCCCAGCACCAGAGGTTGGCCCCCGCCGCCGAGGCGGCCGAGGCGGCGCTGCGCGACCACCAGGACTGGCTCGCGGCGGATTCCTTGCAGGAGCTGCAGATCATCGCCACCGCCGGGCTCGCGAGCAACGGGAACACGGCCGCGCTGCGCGACATCGCCGCGGCCGGATGGCACTCGGGCGGCGACGCGACCCGGCTCGTGACCCGCGCCGCCGCGCTCTGCCTGCTCGACCGCTGGTCCGACGCGCGCGACGAACTCCTCGCCGGGCACGGCAAGTGGCACGCGGGCGGCACCGGCCCGGCCGCGTTCGGGCAGGCCCTCACCGAGGCCGCGGTGGCGGTCGCGGGTGGGACGGCACCGACGGCCGCCCCACCCGCCGTCGAGGCGGCCCGGGCTCTGCTCCAGGCGCTCGGCTTGGGCTCCCCCGACGCTCCGGCGGATGGCGGGGCGGTCCGCGCCGCCAGGTCCGGGCAGTGGGACCGCTCGCTGGACCTCGCCCGGTCGGCCATCGCCACCGCGTCCCTCCACGGCGATCCGCCCGGACAGGCCGCGATGTTCCGGGAGATGGCGATCATCCTCACCGCGCGAGGCCGGCTGAACCGGGCCCGGGCCGCCATCGAGGACGCCCGCTCCCGGCACCTGCTGCTGCCGCACCGGCTAGCCCTCCCGGAAGCGTTGCTGGACCTGACGATCGGCGAACACAAGCAGTCGCGAGCCGTCGTCGAGCAAGCGCTCACCGCGGCCGCCCAAACCGGTGCGATCGCCGGGACCGAGGAGTTGTGGCTGCACATCGCCGAGCTGGAATCGCGGCGCGGGAACCAGGACGCGGCGAAGCGGTGCGCGGAACGGATCGAGCGGATCGCGGACGAGCTCGGCACCGCCGAGGCCCACCAGAACCGGCTGCTCGCGCGGGTATTCGTCGAAGGCGCCTCCGACGCCGCGGCGGAAGTGCTGGAACTCGCGGCGGAGCGGGGCCGGCCCTTCGAGTTCGCGACCACCGTCACCGCCGTGGCGGAACGCGGGTTCGCCGACCGGAAGCTCCTGCTCGCGGCGTACGAGGCTTTCGGCGAGCTCGGCGCCCTGATCCCCCGCGCGCGGCTGCGGTTGCTGATGCGGACGCGCAACGTGGCCGTCCCCGGCCGCAACGCGACGGTCGCGGAGAACGAGCGGCTGCTGGCCACCCTGATCACCGAGGGCCTGACCAATTCGCAGGTCGCCACCGTGCTGGGGACCAGCGAGAAGAGCGTTGAAGGACGGCTGACCAGGTACTTCCAGCGCACGGGTTACCGGTCGCGCGCCGAACTCGCGACCGCGACGCTCCGCGGCTGCGCCTGACCCGCGGCTCAGCGGATCAGGGGCAACCGGACGTCGAAGCAGCAGCCGCCGGGCACGTTGCGCACCGACACGTGGCCGCCGTGGGCTTGCACCAGCCCGTGCACGATGGTCAGCCCGAAACCGCCGCCCCGGGCCGCCCCGTTGTTCGCCTTGCGGCCACGCCATCCCATGTCGAAGACCGAACCCAGGTCCTGCGGCGGGATCCCGCCGCACTCGTCCGACACCGACACCACCGCCCAGCCGTTCACCGCGCGGACGTCGACCACCACCGTCGTCCGCTCCGGGCTGTACCGGATCGCGTTCGACAGCAGGTTGTTGAACACCCGGGTCATGGACCGGTCGTCCACCCGGACGGTGACCGGCTCGACCGTCCTGGCGCGCAACCGGATCCCGCGCCCCGCAGCCAGCACGTCGAGACCGGCCGCCTCGTCGCTGACGAGATCGTCGAGAGCCACCTCGCGCGGGTTCAGGCGCAGCGTCCCGGTCTGGATCTGGGAGAGCTGGAAGAGGTCGTCCACCATCGCGGTGAGGTGCTCGGTGTCCGCGCGGATCCTCCCGAGGTAGTCGTCCAGGTCGCCCACCACACCGTCCTCGATGGACTCCGCCACGGCCCGCAGCCTCGCCAGCGGGCTGCGCAGGTCGTGCGAGATCCAGGCGACCAGCTGCCGCCGGGACTGCTCGACCGCCCGTTCCCGCCGCCTGGACACCACCAGCTTGTCGCTGGTGATCCGCAATTCCCGCGCCAGCTCGGCGAGCTCCGCGCTCGGCGGGTCCTCCGGCAGCCGGAACCGCTCGGCCACGCCGAAGGTGCGGGTGGCATCGGCCAGCTGCCTGCTGCCCTTCATCACGGACCTGCCGAGCAGCAGGCCGATCCCGAGCGAAACCGCGCCGGCGACGAAGTTGACCAGCAGCGGCACCGCCACCGGCACTTCGGCGGACTGCGTCACGATGACGACGGTGATGGTGCCCGCGTTGGTGCCGCAGACGGTGATCACGATGACCGCGATCAGCGAGTTCCCGACCGGGTACCGCCGGAGCAAGCGCAGCGCCACGGCGCCGACGAGCCCCACGCCCACTGACTCGAACACCGCGATCAGCAGGATCAGCGACGTACTCACCGCGGACCGCCCGCGGGGCCGGGCCGACCGAACCGGTGGCCGATGACCGCCCGCGGTACGAGCTCACGAGAGCCTGAGCGCGACCGGTCATCTCCGGCCGGCTCCGGCCTCGCGCCCGGAACGATGACCGGCGAGAAGCCGGTCCGTCCCGGGCGGCCGGTGCGCACCTGAGCGACCACGAGGTCGTCCAGGATCCGCTGCCTTTCCTGATCGGGGCGGGGATCCGCGGCGTGATCCGTCTGCGTCATGTTCCGAACCTGCTTCAGAGCGTTGATCGGTCCACACTAGTCACCGATCAACACGACCCGGAAACGCTCTTGCCGTTGTGGCAAGTTCGACCCGCAGCGGGCGGTTCACGCCGTCACGATCGAATCGGGCGAGGACGCCGGATCGTCAGCGGCCGGTCGTCTCGGCCAGCGCGGTGTCGAGGATCGCCAGGCCGCGATCGATCTCGGCGTCGGAGGCGGTCAGCGGCGGCGCGATCCGGAACGTCCCGCCCATGCCGGGCAGCTGCACGATGTTCATGTGCAGGCCGAGTTCGGTGCAACGGCGGGTGACGGCGGCGCCGAGCTTGTCCGCGTCCTCGCCGCCCGGCCCGTCGACCAGCTCCAGTCCGACCAGCAGGCCGCGCCCGCGCACGTCGCCGATCACCGGATGCCGCGCGGCGAGCTCCTCCAGCCCGCCGCGAAGCCGCACGCCGAGCTCGCGGGCGCGCACGTCGAGGCGGTCGCGGCTGAGCACGTCCAGGACGGTGTTGCCGACGGCCGCCGGGAGCGGGTCGTTGACGTGCGTGGTGAAGAACAGGAATCCGCGGTCGTGGGCCTGCTGTTCGATCTCGGCGCTGGTCAGCACGGCCGCGAGGGGCAGCCCGGCGCCGAGTGTCTTGGACAGGACCAGGATGTCCGGGACGACGCCGTCGCGCTCGAACGCGTACCAGTCACCGGTGCGGCACAGCCCGGTCTGGGCCTCGTCCAGGATCAGCAGCATGCCCCGCTCGCGGCACTTGTCCCGCAGCGCCGCCAGGTAGCCCGGCGGGAGGTCGATGACGCCGCCCGAGCTCAGCACGGGCTCGACCAGGCAGGCCGCGAGGCTGCCGACCGACTGGGCGTCGATCAGCTCGAAGCCGAGGTCGAGCTGCCGGCGCCAGTCCAGGTTCCCGTCGGCGTCGACGATTCCCGGCCGGAACCGGTCGGGGACCGGCAGGGCGAAGTTCCCCGGAGCTGCGGGACCGTACCCGACTCGCCCGGCGCTGTAGGTGGCGTTCGCCGCGGCCTGGGTCATGCCGTGCCAGGACCGGGCGAACGAAACGACCTCGTGCCCGCCGGTGACGAGCTTGGCGATCCGCAGCGCGGCCTCGTTCGCCTCGGCACCGGTGGTCAGGAACATCGCCTTGTCCAGCGGCTCCGGCAACGTCCCCGCGAGCCGCTCGGCGAGGTCGAGCACCGGGCGGCTCAGCATCCCGCTGTAGAGGTGGTCGAGCCGGGCGACCTGTTCGCGAACGGTCGCGACGATCTCCGGGTGGGCGTGGCCGAGGATCGCGCTCATCTGCCCCGACGTGAAGTCGAGCAGCTCGCGCCCGTCCTCGGTGAACACCGAGCTCCCCTCGGCGCGGGCGATGATCCCGGGGCTGAAGGCGCCGCGCCCCGAGTAGCGGACCAGGTGGCGTTCGGGTGCGGTGCCCGCGATGTCGTCCAGCATGGCCCCGACGCTACGAACGGACGTAGCTTCACGTCCATCACACGATTTCGATGATGCTGTTCGATGGAACCGCACAATGGTGGCATGCTCAACCCGTGGCGCCTGCGCCTGCTCGGGCTGCTCGACAGCCTCGGCACCGTCCGCGCGGTGGCCGAGACGCTGCACATGAGCCCGTCGACGGTGTCCCAGCAATTAGCCGTGCTCGAAACCGAAACGCGCAGCCGGCTCATCGAGCGGTCCGGGCGCCGGGTGCGGCTGACCCGGACCGGGATCGCGCTCGCCCGCCGGGGCCGCGAGATCCTGGCCCAGATCGCCGAGGCGGAGGCCGAGCTGCGCGCCCTCAACGACGAGCCGATCGGCACCGTCCGGCTCGGGGTGTTCCAGAGCGCGATCTACACGCTCGCCGTGCCGGCGGCGGCCCGGTTGGCGGACTCGCACCCGCACCTGCACGTGGAGCTGATCGAGTCCGAACCCCACGAGAGCGGGGCCGCGCTGCGCACCGGCGAGGTGGACGTGATCGTGACGACCACGGACTACGTCAAGTTCCCGTGGGACCGGGACCTCGAAGTCGTCCCGCTGGGGACCGACCCGGTGGTGCTGGTCCTGCCGCCGGACCATCCGCTCGCGAGGCGCCGGGTGATCGACCTCGCCGCATGCGCGGAGGAGACCTGGGCGTGCGACCGGCCGGGCTCGTACATGGCGGAGCTGACCCAGCGGCTGTGCCACGAGTCCGGCTTCGAACCCCGGGTGGCCTGCCGGTTCAGCAATTGCCTGCTGCTGCTCCAGCACGTCGAGTCCGGCCGGTCGGTGGCACTGCTGCCGGCGCTGGCAGTTCCGCCCGGCACCCCGGTCGTCACCCGCGAGCTCAGCACGCCGGTGCACCGCAACGTCGCGATCGTGCGGCGCCGGGAGGCGGGACTGCGCGCGGCCGTGGACGCCGTCGTCGAGACGCTGCTCGACCACCCGGAAATCCCGGCCCTGTCCGCCCCCGGCTCCGCCGGACACCGGTGACAGCCCGCTTCGGCGCCCGCGTGACGTTCGAACCGGTCGTGAGTGCGTACCGGGGCTCCGGCCCGGGTGCGCACCCACGACTACATTGTGGACGGTGGTCGGCGTGGCGCGAACCGCGCCGACCTGTCACGAGCCGTAGCGGATGACGTGCAGGGCCAAGGGATCCTGGTCGAAGGATGGTTGCCCGTTCTCCGCCAGCGAGTCGATGAGCCGCACCTCGCCGCCCTCGTTGACCGCCACCAGCAGGTTGCCCACCGATTCCCGGCCGCGGAAGTCCGTTCGGCGGATCCACACCAGCGCCTTCGCGCCCGTCGGGGCGCTCGCGATCTCGGTCAGGACCTCGCCCCAGCCCTGGTGGATGGTGGCGCTCAGCGGCGGGCCGAGCTCGCGCATCGTGGGCTCGAACCACGCCGCGGCGGCGGGGCCCGGGGGCGCGGAAAGCCCGTCCTGCCGCGCGTCCCACCCCATCAGGTAGCTCCACGGGTCGTTGTTCGGCAGGCCGAACGGGGCCTCGCCCGCTTCCTTCGGCACCACCAAGGCGGCATCCAGCATCTGGTCCCGCCAGTCGCCGGACTCCTGGAAACGCCGGGTGGTGCAGGCGAACAGCCAGCCGCGTTCGGTCTCGTCCGCCTCGTCCGGGTGCACCACGACGACCGGCTCCTGGTAGGTGTGGTCGAGCCAGCTGTTCGCCTTCTCCAGCGCGGCCTGCAGGTCCGGCGCGGCGTTCTCCCAGGGCGCCCGGAGCACCTCGACACCGTCCACGGCAGGCCGGTGGAAGCGGGCCACCACGAGCTGCCCGATCTCGTCGTCGTCCAGCCTCGCCAGCGAACCCCGTTGCCCGTCCAGGAAAATGGCCTTGCCGTCGTCGTTGAACGCGTAGAGCAGGTGACCGGTGATCTCCACCCCGGAGTGCTGTCTGCGCAGCCACACCGCGCTGCGCGTGCCGGGCCCGCCTTCGAGGAGCATCGACGTCACGTCCGCCCAGGTGGAACAGGTGGATACCTCCGCGGTCGGGAAATGCGCGGACAGCATCCGGTCCCACCAGCCGGGCGCCTCGTCCAGCGGCTCCCACGGCAGCGCCGAAGCCGGGCGGCGGTCCACCGCGGCGTCCGTCGCGACCAGGCAGCTGCGCGCGTTGACCCGCCAGCGCCACGGCTGCTGGTCGGAGAATCCTGCCGCCGCGTTGAGCTCCTCGTCCAGCGGGTCGGCGTTGGCGACCGGGAACGGCTGGCCGCCATCCTTGGGCACCGCGATGGTGGCGGCCAGCAGCGGCTCGGCGGAGCCGCCCGCGTAGTCGCAGCCGAACAGCTGGGTCCGCTCGCCGTCGACCAGGGGCTGGTCATCGGTCAGGGTGACCAGGTCCCCGTACGTGCGGTCCAGCCAGTCGGCGGCCCTGCGGGAGAGATCGTCGCTCATCGTCACCTCGGTCAATGCTCGTCCGACAGCTCGGACCTCTTGGATCTGTTCAGTACGCGGCGGAAGCCACTTGCAGCGTGGGCCACCGCCGCCGCCGAGGGGCGCGCTCGGCCGCCGCGCACGGGAAATCCCCCACCACCGCGCAGGCGTCTCGGGCGCTCGCCGCGTCATCCCAGCAATGTGACGTCCGCAGTCCCAGCGACTCCTGCCTGTTCTGCCGCGGGTGCGGGCGCACCGGCCGTGTCCGCGTGGTCGCCGCCCGGACCGCGCACCGCATCCCGGAACTCCTGCGCCCCGATGCGCGTGGATGCGGGCGCGCCCGGGTTGAGCAGCACGTCGACGCCTTCTTCGGGCAGGGCGTCGGCGACCTCCTCGGCGGTGATCTCCGCCCACGCCGGGACGGTCAACCGCTCCGCGTGCGCGAAGGCGGTCAGCACCAGCACCGACGGCTTGCCGTCCGGTGCGCGGGTGACGATCGGTGTGTGCTCCTCGTCCAGGCCGATGACCAGGTGCGAACCGGGCAGTGATGCCAGCAGTTCGGGAACGGGCAGCTCGCCCCGCATCACCAGCCGCAGCGTGGCGTCCACCGGGTCGGTCGGCGAGTCCGGGCTGGACGGCTGGTAGGCGCGGTTCGGGCGGAAGTCCCGCAGCGAGCCGTCGCCGTCGATGTACCAGGAACCGACGATCGCGGTTTCCGGCGGCTGTTGCTGCTCCTGCTCGGGCTTCCAGTCGGGGTCGATGAGCACCACCCACTGGTCGACGGGCTCGCCCTCGGCAACCGGGGCGGATTCGGGCGTTTCGTCCTCGGACATCGAAGGCTCCTCGCTGCTTCCTGTCGGCTTCAACGTTGTTCCGCAGGCGGCTCGGGCGGAGTTCCGGCCGCGCCCGGATCGCCGGTTCCGGCGTCGGCCATCGCGTGCTTGAGCGAGCTCGCCAGCACCCGCATGGACGTCGGCGCGCCCGGGTTGAGCAGCACGTCGACCCCTTCCTCGGGCAGTGAGTCGGCCAGCGCCTTCGCCGTGATCTCCTGCCAGGTCGGCACGTCGACCCGCCGGGCGTGCACCGGCGAAGTGGCGACCAGCACTGACGGCACCTCGTCCGGGGAGAGTGTGACGACGGCGTTGCCATCGTCGTCCAGCGCGATCAGCAGCAGCGCCTCGCGCATGGCCTCCAGCAGCGCCTCGCCGCTGTAGTCGCCGCGTACTACCAGTTGCAGCACCGCGTCCACCGGGTCGGTGGCGGAATCCTCGCGGGAGGGCTGGTAGTCCGGGTTGGCCTGGAACGTGCTGACGGTGCCGTCGGCTCCGATGTGCCAGGAACCGAGGACGGCCTCGTTCGGCGGCTCTTCCTCGTCGGACTCGGGCTGCCAGGCCGGGTCGATCACGAGGGCCCACGCCTCCTGGTCGGGACCGGCGGGTGTTTCCTCGCTGGGACCAGCGGGAGCTTCGCCCTCCTCCGGAGTGGGGTGGTCACTGGTCACTGTGGATTCCTTTCTGCATGCGCAGTGCCTGGTAACGCCGGTGAGGCGGGAAGGCTAGCGCGGTTTGAGCTTGGGGAGTTTCTTGAGTTCTTTCGGGCTGTACTGGGTTTCCCCGTGCACCTTGATGCGTTCACGGCCTTCCTCGTCGGGGTAGCTGCTGGCCCAGCCCGCGTTGTTCGAAGCGGTGACCGGAATGGTCGTGAACACGTCATCCCGGCCGGCGTCGTAGATGTTCTTGAAGCCAAGCTCGCGAGCTGTTGCCACCGAGTCCCGCAGCAGCGTCGCGGCTTGCTTGGGCTGGCGGTCCGCGAAACCGGTCTCCGTGCCCTCGGCGGCCCGGCAGAACATGAACAGCAGGCGGCCCTTCGGGTTCGCCGCATGCATGCGGTGGAACTCTTCCCGCTGGAACAGCACCTTGGTCAGGGTCGCCCCGGACACCGACAGCTTGATGCCGCGTTTCAGGCGGAGCGCGGCGGTCTTCTTGTTCCCGTGTCCGGCGAAGAGGTTCGGGCCCGCCTTCACCCGGACCTGAGCGCCCGTGTCGGGGTGGGTGAGAGTGGTGGTGACCGGCGCGAACGGACTGGGCGCCAGCCGTTTCAACGGATCCCGGCGGTGCACGTCTTCGTGGCGGAGGGCCGTCGGGCCGTCTTCCATCGGCCTGGTTCGCCCCACGGAGCCCATGCTGTCGAGTTCCTTGGCGAGCAACTTGTCGGGCAGCTGCTGGCCGAGATCCAGCGCCAGGCCGTTGACCCGTGCCCATCCGGTGCTGGTGCTGGTGAGCTCGAACGCCTCCACTTCGCGTGCGTAGAACTCGACCTCCTTGCCATTGGCCTGGTCGATTCCGGTCAATCGCTGGTCGGCGTCCAGGATGTGCGAGGCGTTCGGGAGGAAGCGCTCGAAGAACTCGATGTTGGCGATGTTGCCAGGCGAGTACTTGTTGTTGACCTGGCTCGTCCAGCGATTGGTGTGTTCGGTCCAGCCCTGGTTGTCGGACGCGCCGAAGCGGCCGTCCGGCAGCTGGGACACCTCGCCCTCGGTTCCTTCGACCGAGCCCAAGAAGCGCGAGTCCGCCAGCTGCTTGGCAGTGGCGTTCAGCTCCGCGTTGCGCGAGGTCAGCAACCGGACCTTGACTCCAGGGGCACGGACGAGATATCGGAACTTCCCGAGGTTCATCAGGATGGCGGTGAGGCCATCGCTGCCGATGCGCACGTCACGACCGTCCCGCAACGGCATCGCGTACTTCAGCCTCGGCCCGGCGCTGTCGATGTCGACGTGGAAGACGTCTTCGGTCTGCTCGGTCGTCGGATCGGGGCGCTTGGGGTGGCGTGCCGCTTCGGCCGGCGTTTCGCCGGGCATCGTCGCAATGGTCCGGCGGTAGTCGCCGGTCAGGTCGTACTTGTTGGCGCGGGTGAACGACACCCCGTGCCCGTCTCCCCGCATCATCGCGTACGCGAGGTCGGTCATCCGGACGGTGGTCTCCCGGTCACCGTCCCACGCCCGCACCGTGACATCGGGGTCCAGGAAATCGTCCAGGAAATCGGAGCGCACCGGCACGATCCGGCCGGGATTCGTCGAGCCGCGGCGGGTAGAGCCGATGAGGCGGGAAAGCAAGCCCGGTTTGAGCTTGGGGAGCTTCTTGAGTTCTTTCGGGCTGTACTGGGTTTCCCCGTGCACCTTGATGCGTTCACGGCCTTCCTCGTCGGGGTAGCTGCTGGCCCAGCCCGCGTTGTTCGAGGCGATGACCGGGACCTTCGCTGCCACGCCATCCCGGCCGGCGTAGACGACGTTGTCGAAGCCGAGTTCACGGGTCGTTGCCACAAAGTCCCGCAGCAGCGTCGCGGCTTGCTTGGGCTGGCTGTCCGCGAAGCCGGTTTTCGTGTCCGTGGCGGCGTGGCAGAACAGGAACAGCATGCCGCCGTTCGGGTTCGCCGCGTGCATGCGGTGGAACTCTTCCCGCTGGAACAGCCACTTGGCCAGAGTCTCCCCGGACACCGCCAGCTCGAGGCCGCCGATGTAGAGCTTGGCGCTGTGCTTGTAGCCGTGTCCGGTGAAGTAGTTCGGGCCTACCTTCACCTGGACCTGAGCACCGGTGTCGGGATGGGTGAGAGTGGTGATGACCGGCGCGAACGGACTGGGCGCCAGCCGGTTCAGCGGATCGCTGTCGTGCAGATCCACGGAGCCGATTCCGTCTTCGTTGCGGAGAGCGTCCACGCCGTCTTCCATTGGCCTGGTTCGCGCCACGGAATCCATGCTGTCGAGATTCTCGGCGACCAACTCGTCGGCCGGCCCCTGGCCGCGAACCAGCGTCAGGCCGTTGACCCGTTCCCATCCGGTGCTCGTGCTGGTGGTGAGCTTGAGATCCACCTCGTCCGCGTAGAACTTAATCTCGCGAAACCCGACCTCGTCGCGGAAGCGCGTGGTCAACGGCTGGTCGGCGTCCAGGATGTGCGAGGCGTTCGGGAGGAAGCGCTCGAAGAACTTGATGTTGGCGATGTTGCCAGGTGAGAACTTGTTGTTGACCTGCCTCTTTCCGCTGCGGTCGTACTCGGTCCAGCCCTGGTTGTCGGACACGCCGAAGCGGCCGTCCGGCAACTGGGACACCTCACCCTCGGTTCCTTCGACCGAGCCCTTGAAGCCCGAGTCCGCCAGCTGCTTGGCAGTGGCGTTCAGCTCCGCGTTGTGCGAAGTCAGCAACCGGACCTTGACGCCAGGGACACGGAAGAGAACTCGGAACTCGCCGAAGTTCATCAGGATGGCGGCGAGGCCATCGCTGCCGATGCGCACGTCACGACCATCCCGCAACGGCATCGCGTACTTCCGGCCCGGCCCGGCGCTGTCGATGTCGACGTGGAAAAGGTCCTTGGTCTGCTCGGTCGTCGGAGCGGGGCGCTTGGGGTGTCGTGCCGCTTCGGCGAGCGTTTCGCCGGGCATCGTCTTGATGGTCCGACGGTAGTCGCCGGTCAAGTCGAACTTGTTGGCGCGGGTGAACGACACCCCGCGTTTCTGCTGCATCATCGCGTACGCGAGGTCGGTTATCCGGATGGTGGTTTCCCGGTCCCCGTCCCACGCCCGCACCTTGAGACCGGGGTCCAGGAAATCGGAGCGCACCGGCACGGTCCGGTGGGCGGAGCCGTGCCTGGTGAAGCCGATGAGACGGGAGAGCAGGCGTGGTTTGAACTTGGGGGTCTTCTTGAGTTCTTTCTCGCTGTACCGGGTTTCCGGGTGCACCTTGATGCGTTCATCGCCGTCCTCGCCTGGGTAGCTGCTGGCCCAACCTGCGTTGTTGAAGACGGTGGCCATTTGAGCCACCCCCACGTCATCCCGGCCGGCGTAGTAGACGTTCTCGAAGCCGAATTCGCGGGCTGTCGCCACCGAGTCCCGCAGCAGCGTCGCGGCTTGCTTGGGTTGGCGGTTCGCGAAACCGGTCTCCGTGCCCCCAGCGGCGTGGCAGAACATGAACAGCATGCGACCGCTCGGGTTCGCCGCGTGCATGCGGTGGAACTCTTCCCGCTGGAACTGCACCTTGGTCAGCGTTGACCCGGACACTCCAAGCTTGATGGTCTTGCCGCTGCGGTTGATCTTGAGCTCGGCGTACTCCTTGTGGCCGTGTCCGGCGAAGAGATTCGGGCCCGCCTTCACCTGGACCTGGGCGCCCGTGTCGGGGTGGGTGAGCGTGGTGGTGACCGGCGCGAACGGACTGGGCGTGAGCCGCTTCAACGGATCCTTGCCGTGCAGCTTGCCGAAGTTCTCCCCGCTGTCGGCGTACGCTTGCTCGCCGCTCTCGTTCGGCCTGGTTCGCACCACGGCTTTCGTGATGTCGAGCTCGTCGGCGAACTCTTGGTCGCTGGCCCGGTTTTCGTTGGCCAGCGTCAGGCCGTTGACCCGCTTCCATCCCGTGCGCTTGGTGGTGAACTCGTCCACCTGCACCTCGTGCGCGTAGAACTTGACCTCCGCGCCGCTGTCCAGGTCGATTCCGGTCAACGGCTGGTCGGCGTCCGGGATGTAGGAGGCATTCGGGAGGAAACGCTCGAAGAACTCGATGTTGGCGATGTTGCCCGGCGAATACCTGTTGTGGACCTGCCTGTTTCCGCCGTGATCGTATTCGGTCCAGCCCTGGTTGTCGGACACGCCGAAGCGGCCGTCCGGCAACTGGGACACCTCGCCCAGGGTTCCTTCGAGCGAGTTCTTGAATCCCAGTCCCGCCAACTTCCCGATGGTGCGCTCCAACAGCACGTTGCGCGAGGTCCACATCCGGACTTTGTAATGCTCACCTAGACCGGCGAAAGACCGGAACTCCTCGGAGTTCATCAGGATGGTCGCGATGCCTTCGTCGTCGACGCGAACGTCACTGCCGTCCCGCAACGGCGTGACGTACTTCTTTCCGTCGATTTCGATATCGATGTTGAAGACGTTCTTGGTTCGTCCGGGCGCTATTTTGGGTCGGTTGGGGTGCTTTGCGGCCTCGGCAGCCGTTTCGCCGGGCATCGTCGGAACAGTTTGGTCATCACTATCGCCCACATTGAGCTTGTTGTCGCGCGTGAACGACACACCGAGTCCGTAGCCCCGCATCTGGTGGATCTCGAGGTCGGCCAACCGGACTCTGGTCTTCCGGCCCTTGTCATCCCATGCCTGCACCGTGACATCGGGGTCCACGAACTCCCATGACACCGGTACGGACCCGCCCCGGGCTGTGCTGATGGGGCCGGAATTCGGCTTCGGTACGAACTTGGGGTACTTCGCTAGTTCTTCTGCGCTGTAACGGGTTTCCTCGTGGACCTTGATGTGTTCACTGCCGTCCTCGGCGAGGGAGCTGGTGAGCCAGCCCGCGTTGTTCGAGGCGAGCGGAATCTGGTTCACCGCCACCATGTCCCGGCTGGCGATGTAGGGGTTGTCGAAGCCGAGTTCGCGGGCGGTCGCCACCGAGTCCCGCAGCAGCGTCGCGGCTTCGTCGGGTTTGCCGTCGGCGAAGCCGGACTGCATGTCCTTGGCGGCGTAGCAGAACATGAACAGCATGCGGCCGTTCGGGTTCGCCGCGTGCATGCGGTGGAATTCTTCGCGCTGGAACTGCATCTTGGTCAAGGTCGCCCCGGACACGTGCAACTTGTAGGTCCTGCCGCCGCGGTTGATATTGAGTTTGGCGCTCTTCCCGTTCTTGAGGCCGTGTGCGGTGAAGAGGTTCGGACCTGCTGTCGCCTGGACCTGAGCACCTGTATCCGGATGGGTGAGAGTGGTGAGGACGGGTACGAACGGACTGATCGCCAGCCGCTTCAACGGATCGTGCGCGTACAGCTGGCTGAAGTTCCTGTCGGTGCCTCCGAAAGCATCCAAATTGTCTTCGTTCGGCCTGGTTCGCAACACGTGGTACGCGTAGTCGAGCCTGGCGGCGAAACGCTGGTCGACCTGCCGCCTTTCGGGGACCAGCGTCAGGCCGTTGACCCGCTCCCATCCGGTGCTGCTGCTGGTGAGTTCGTACGCCTCCACTTCGTGGGCGTAGAACTCGAACTCCGACCCATCCAGGGTTCCGACCAATGGCTCGTCGGCGTCCAGGATGTACGAGGCGTTCGGGAGGAAGCGCTCGAAGAACTCGATGTTGGCGGCGGTGCCCGGCGAGTACTTGCCGGTGACCTGGTGCGAGAGCTTGGAGGGGTCCTCGATCCAGCCCTTGTTGTCGGAAACGCCGAAGCGGCCGTCCGGAAGCTGGGACACCTCGCCCTGGGGTCCTTCGACCACGTCCCCGAACCCCGACTTCGCCATCTGCTGGACAACGCGCTCCAGTTGCCTGCTGTGCGGAGTCAGCAACCGGATCTTGAGGTCGGGATCGTTGTAGGAGAGATCGCCGATCCCTCTGAGGTTCATCAGGATCTTGCCGAGGCCCGTGCCGTCGATGTTCACCGAACGGCCGTCTCGCAACGGCATGGCGTAGTACCGCCCAGAGCTGTCGATGTCGTTGTCGACGTGGAAGACGCCTCTGGATTCCCCGGCATCGGCTCCGGGGCGGTTGGGGTGCTGTGCGGCACTGGCGGGTGTTTCGCCGGGCATCGTCTTGATGGTGTGGAGGTAGTCGCCGCTCAGGACGTACTTGTTGTCGCGGGTGAACGCTATGCCGACCCCGTCTCCGCGCATCCGGTGGTACGCGAGTTCGGCCATCCCGATCCTGACCTTCTGATTTCCGTCGTACGCCGCCACCGTGAGATTGGGGTTCAGGAAATCGGCCAGCACCGGCACGGTCCGACGGGGATTCGCCGGTCCGCGCTGGTAAAGGCTCGGGTCGGTGCTTTCCGGCGTCGGTCCGCCGTGCCGCTGCGCGGAGCTGGATCCGGTGTTCGAGTTCGGCGTGTACGCGGGAAGGTTGCTGAGTTCAGCTGCGCTGTACTGGGTTCTCCTGTGCACCTTGATGTAGTCGCGGCCGTCCTTGACGAGGTAGCTGCTGGCCCAGCCCGCGTTGTTCGATGCGGTGACCGGGTTGGTCGCCGCCACGACAGCTCGGCCGGCGTCGTAGATGTTCTTGAAGCCGAGCTCACGGGCCGTTGCGACCGAGTCCCGCAGCAGTGTCGCGGCTTGCTCGGGTTGGCGGTTCGCGAAACCGGCTTCCGTGCCCTCGGCGGCGTGGCAGAACATGAACAGCATGCGGCCGTTCGGGTTCGCCGCGTGCATGCGGTGGAACTCTTCCCGCTGGAACTGCACCTTGGTCAGCGTTGACCCGGATACCTCCAGCTCGATGTCCTCGCCGTCGCGGTTGATGTGGAGATAAGCGTGCTCCTTTTCGCCGTGTCCGGCGAAGATGTTCGGTCCCACCTCCACCTGGACCTGAGCACCGGTGTCGGGGTGGGTGAGCGTGGTGGTGCTCGGCGCGAACGGACTCGGCGCGAGCCGTTTCAACGGATCGCTGTCTGCCAGCTTGGCAAAGCTTCCACCGTTGCCGAGGAAAATCCCCACGTTGTCTTCATTCAACCTGGTTCGCGCCACGGAAGACATGCCGTCGAGCTCGCCGGCGAGCTCCTCGTCGAACCGCCGCGCTTCGGGCGGGGACAGCGTCACGCCGTTGACCCGTTCCCACCCGGTGCTGTCGCTGGTGAGCTTGCGGGCCACCACCTCGTGCGCGTAGAAGGTGAACTCCTTGCCATCCGAGGACCTTCTTCCGACGAGTGGCTCGTCGGCGTCCAGGATGTACGAGGCGTCCGGGAGAAAGCGCTCGAAGAACCTGATGTTGGCGAGGTTTTCCGGCGAGTACTTGCCGGTTCGGCGCTTCTCGCCGTTGCGGTATTCGATCCAGCCCTTGTTGTCGGAAACGCCGAAGCGGCCGTCCGGCAGCTGGGACACCTTGCCGTTGGTTCCTTCGACCGTACCGGTGAACCCCGATTTCGCCAGCCTCTTGGCAGTGCTCCCCAGGTCCAAGTTGTCCGAGGTCAGCAACCGGATCTTGAGGTCCGGATCACTGGCCGCGAGGTCTTGGACATCCCTGAGGTTCATCAGGATGGCGCTGAGGGCCTTGTCGTCGACGTTCACCGAACGACCGTCCTTATGCAACGTCATGACGTAGCTCTTCACGTCGTGATCGATGTCGACGTGGAAGGTGTTCTGCTCGGTCGTGGTTCCGGGACGGTTGGGGTGTTGTGCCGCTTCCGCGGGCTTTTCCCCGGGCATCGTCTTGATGGTCCGGAGGTGGTCGCCGCTCAAGTCGTACTTGTTCTCGCGCGTGAACGACACACCGTGGCCGGTACCCCGCATCCGCTGGTACGCGAGGTCGCCCATCCGGACCTTGATCTCCTGGCCCGTCCTCCTGTCCCGCACCCGCACCCTGGCATCGGGATCCACGAAACCGGTCCGCATCGGCACGGTCCGGTGGGGATTCGCCGAGCGCCCGGACGACGGTTGCTTGGACAAAGATCGGAGGTCGACTCCCCCGGCCGGTGCCCCGATCAAGAGCCTCCGGTCCAATTGAGTTCCGCCGAGCGGCGCCGTGCCGGTGTTGAGGAGCGGGATGTACCCGCGGACCTCGTCCGGGTCGACGTCCGCGATCGTCTCGCGGTGCGGGTCCACGAACACCGGGGCTTCGGTTCCGCGGCTCTCGACCAGCACGCCGTGCGCCACGAACCGGTTCCCCTTCAGAACCACGACCCCGAAGGAACCCTCCGGCTGGTCGCGCGTATGCGTCAAGACCTGGTCGTACGTCGCTTCCACCGCAGTGGCATCGAGAGCTTCCTCCAACGAGCTGACCTTCATCGGACCGCCGGGGTCGGCAACGACCGTCACGCCTCCGGTGGCCCCGGTGAGGGTCCGCTCGGCCGCGATCAACACCAGCGCGCAGTTCCGGGTTCGTCCGAACGCACCCCGCGCGTAGCCGTTCTCGTTCACCCCTCGCAATGCCGGGTAACGATGCCGGTAGGCCGCGGCAGCGCTCGCCTCGTCGGGGAAGGAAGCGGCGGTGATCACCGACCCCAGGGGCAGCGACGGCCACGCCCCGGCAACCTCGGCGTATGCGGGTGGGTCCGCCGGGCGGGGGTCGGCGTACGCGGGTGGGTCCACCGGGCGCACGTAAAGCGGAAGCGGCTCCACGTCGTTCAAAGCCAACGTGCTGAGCTGCTGGATCTCCTCCGGCGCGAACCGGGTGTAGGTGTAGCTGGAGATGGTGCCGTCCGGCTGGAAGCTGAACCAGCCGCCGTTGTGGCTGACCGTGATCGCGGACCGGCCGGGATTCGGCGAGCGGTCCGGCGCAACGGCCAGCGTCGTGCCGCCTCCGACGTGGATGACGACGGGATCGTTGTTCTGGTGAGCCGCTGTGGCGAGCTGATCGGTGGCGTCCTGCTCGACGTCGTCGGTGAGCAGGACGATGTCGGAGTTGGTGTTGTAGGCGCGCAGCGACCGGTATTCGGGCATCTCGCGGAGGATCCGGTAGTAGGTGTCGCCGGAGACGGAGACGTCGACGAGATCTTTGCCTCGCTCCACCCGGAGGTGGAAGCGGTCGCCATGGATGCCGATGGCGAGCCAGACCGGATCAACGGTCCAGGGCGCCGGCACGTTCCCGTTCGTCCGCCCCGGGTGGAGGGCGGCATGCGGGATGGTCTCGTGGGGCATCGTGCGCATCACGTGCTGCACCCGCTCCATGCCTGCCGCCCACCTGTTCAGCTCCTCGTGCGACGTGGGCTGGGTGCCGAAGCTGAGGACCCGTGCTTGTCGCTGCACGTTCACCACGAGCAGGCGGTCGACATCGCGGCTGCGGAACTCGAACGGCTGGCCGTCGTCCAGCCGGTGCCCGCTGTGCAGCTCGCCGTCCGCGCTCCGCGTCCCGGGGAACAGGTGCGCGAGCGATGATCCCGGTGCAGGCCCCGCCTGCTCCGCACCGGTCAGTTCTTGTTCGATCGCGCGGATCTGGGCGACTTCCTCCGCCGAGAAACGGGTTTCGTCGTGGACGACTCGCCGTCCCCCGATGCGATGGCTTTCCCAGCCCTGGTTTTCGCCGACGCAGATCGCGGACGGGTCCTCCCGGTTCGCGGGAAGGAGCCCGTACGGACCCCGTGGGCCGAAAACGGTGGCGTCGCCGCCGTTCTCGTGACCGGTTCGGGCGAAGAGCCCGAGTCCCGGGGAGTTCTCGTCGCGGTCGTGGACCAGGACGATCCCGGGGTCACCGTGGCTCTCGAACCAGCCCCGGTTCTCGGTGACGTGCCAGAATTCGTCACCCGCGACCACGACGGTTTCGGACTGCTTGCCTCGGCGCAGCGGCACGGAGAAGGTTTCGCCGTCCGATTCGACGAAGAGCCAGCCGGGATCGCGCCAGGGTGCCTGGACGTAGCTCCCGGGGCGGAACAGCACCGAGGGCGCGCGCAACGTGGTCTCGCCCGGGAGGGAGCGCAGGACGTCGCGCATGCGCCCGAACCCGGCCGCCCATTCGCGGACGGCATCGGACTCCTGCGGCCTGAGGTTGACGACGGGCGCCCGGTCCTCGTCGGTGCGCATCACCTCGGCGTCGACGTCGCGGGCGTCGAAGACGACGGGTGCGCCCTGTTGGTCGAAACCGAACCGGATCGCCGGATCGGGATCGCCCGACGCGGGTTGGGCGATGTCGTTGCGGATGGTGCCGTGGACGGTGCCGACCGCCAGGCCCTTGAAGCGGCCGATCATGGTGCCGTGGATGATGGCGTCGTCGACCGAGATACGTCCCGCTACGGACCTGGTGCCCTCCGCACGGGTCGTGACCACGCCGTAGATCTTGCCGGTGAAGGCGCCGATGAAGGCGCCGTCGACGACGCCTTCGCGGACGCCCGCGAAGGGTTCGGCGAAGGTCCGGTCCGCGACCCGCTCGACCGGCGCCGAGTCGTGCCCCGGCAAGCCCTCGTCCCAGCGCCGCACCAACGGACCACTGCGGCCGGAATCCCCTGCGTCGGACTCGCCCGGACGATCGGATGGCAGACCCTCGTCCTCCCGCTGCAACGACGCCCTTGGAGCACCACCCGTCCGGCGCCGATTGCCCCGACCATCGAAATCCTGTGCCGTGGGCTCACCCTGGCGATCGGACGCCAAGCCCGCATCCTCGCGCTGCAACGGCCTCGGAGCACCACCACCGGTCCGACGCGGATTGCGCCCACCACCACCGGAATCCCGATTCGGCATCCCGACCAGGAGGTTCGGGTCCAGCTCCGTACCGGGCAACGGCGTCGCTCCGGTCTCGGTCAGCGGCAGGAAGCCCACCACGTCGTCCGGTCCGGGTTCGGCCATCTCGCCTTGGTGCACGTCCGGGTACCTGACACGGCCGTCCGCGCCGGTCTCCACGAGCACGCCGTGCACCATGCCGCGCGGGCCGCGGAGGAACGCCGCGCCCCAGGCACCCGGCTGCGCGCCCATGTGCGCCTCGACCTGGTCGCGGGTCGCCACGACGGCCTGCCCGCCGAACTCCTCCTGCAACGACGCCACGGTGACCGGACCGCCGGCGTCGGCCGCGACCGTGACCCCGCCGGAGCGGGTCTGCGCGGCCGCGATCAACGCCAGTCCGCAGTTCTCCGTGTGCCCCGGCCGGTTTTGCCGGTAGTTCTCCGCGTTCACGCCCCACAGCTGCGGGTAGCGATCCCGGAACTCCCCGGCGGAGGCGCGGTCCGGCGTTTCGAGCCACACCTCCACCTCCGTCGGCCCCTCGGAGCGCACGAAGTGCGGCGCCACGTCGAAGCCGAGGTCGCTGCGGCCGAGCCGCTCAGCGCTCGGCGTCGCCGACTGCGCCAGCTTGAGCAGGCGGTCCAATTCCTTTGCGGTGGCGGAGAAATCGACCGCCGCACGCGACGATTCGACATCACCGTGAACCCGGTACCGCACGGTCGGTCGCGCACCGGACTCGTGCGCGGCCAACACCTGCCGCACCAGCGGGTACAGCTTGCCGCGCTCCCCCAACGGGAGCCGGTCCGCGCCGACGGGGAACACCACGCGCACGTCGGGTTCCACGCCGCCGAGGCCCGGGTCCTGCCGGGCGTGCGCCAGTTCCTGCTCGTAGACCTGCTTCGCCCGCCAGAACGCCGCCGCGGCGGCCTGCTCGGCTTCGGCGGCATCCCGGAAGACGGACTCGGCGTCCACCTGGGCGCCCAGGTCACCGTCCGGATCGTCCAGCCCGAACGGGTTGGCGGCGCGCCACCGGCCGTGGGCCGCCGTCCACTCCGCGTCCCGCGCGGCGAGCTCCTTGGCCGCCTTGACCAGCGGCTCGGACAGCAGATCGTTGCGGTCCGCACGACGGACCTCGTAACCCTGCGCGAAGTCGACGTCCACGACGGCGGTGCGCCGCAAGCCGACCCTGGACGTCGGCTCGACGACGAACCGGAAACCGGCGCCGTGCAACCAGGCGCTGGTGATCCCGTCCGTGGCGGGCTTGTCACCGGCCTTGGGCAGCTCGCTGCCACCGGTCTCGTCGACGTCTCGGTGCTCGTGCCCGGTTTGCCTGGCGCCGAGCGGCTCCATCATCAGCGCCCAGCCGCTCATCGAGCCGAACGGCTTCCGGTCGGGGTAGTTGGCCGAGTCCGGGTGCTGGGGCACGCCCGCCGCGACCAACGGGACCGCCGCCAGCATGGTCGAGTTGCTCGAGCCGGCCTCCGTCTCCGACGTGCCGTGCGACGTCTTGGCGCCGACGATGCGGATGCGGTCGCTGACGCCCCTGAGCTCGCCATGACCGGGCAGCTTCGGGTACACGCCCAGTTTCAGCCCGAGACCCGGCGGCAGCTCCAGCTGCGCCGCCTCGGTGCCGTACATGCTCTGGATCGCGCTCACGCGGCTCGGGGTGAGTTCGGCACGCAGCATCCTGCGGGTGTGCGAGTCCACCTTGCCGCCCGCCGCTTCGATGGCCTGCTCCGCCGCGCGGACCAGGTCCGCGACGTCGCCCTTGAAGTCCATCACCCGGAACTGGTTCGGGTCGTCCGGCAGCGCCGCCGGGGTGTCGGCGGCGCGCCACTCCGCGAGGCGCTGCTCGTCGGCGTCCTCGGCGGAGCGCCGGACGACGTTGCCCCCGCGGGACTTCTCCCCGGCATCGGAAACCGCGGTGTCCTCGATCGGGGTGTGCGCGGTGACGGTGCGCCAGACAGGTGCCGCCGCGATGCGCTCGCCGTGGCGCTCGATGCGCACGTCGAACAACACGTCCGCGCGGTGCTCGGCCAGCGCGGCGTCCGTCACCGTCTCGGTGTGCACGAGCTCGGTGGAGCGAACGCTCCTGGTCCCCCGGACCTGCTTGAGCCATTCGACCACGTGCCCGAGCCCGAAGCCGAGGTTCGCGTACGCCGCGCCGTGGTCGCCGGGCTTCGCCGCGGCATCCGCCGCGGCGGACTCGTTCTGGAACGTCCCGGCGGGCAGCAGGACGGTGAAGAACTCGGCCAGCGTCCTGGTGAACTTGCGGCTGGAGCTCTCCTGGAAGGTCGCCTTGGTGGCCCTGGTCAGCCCGCCGTGCTTGATCCCGGCCGGCGTCGGCGTGCTCAGCAGCTCGGCGTCCACCCGCAGCTCGTAGGTCTCACCGGTGATCCGGTCCTGCAACCGCAGCGGAGTGCCGGTGCCGCCGTTGGCGAGATCGCCCAGGGATGCCTGGACATGCGACAGGTACCGCTTGGCCTCGCTGGGGTTGTCGTGCTCGGTCGCCAACGAGAAGGAAGGCAACAACAGGTCGGCCCGCTCCTGGCCGAGACGCTGCACCAGGCCCTCGCGCAGCCTGTCGATGGTTTCGGAGAGGTCGATCGGCTCGGTGACGCCGTCGGCCCACTTCGGGGCGCCGATGTCGTGCCCCTCCGGCACGGGGCTGAGCCCGTCGGCGTCGGTCGGCGCGTCCGGTTCCCGTGGCGCCGGCGGTTCCTGCCCGGCGCGCCGCGCGTCCTCCTCGGCCTGCCTGATCCGGATCTCGTGCAGTTGCTCGTCGTCGACCCAGGCCTCCACGGCGCGCGGCAGTTCGAAGCGCTCGGCGGCCCGGCCCGTCTTCGGCTTGAACAGCGCCATGATGGGCGCCAGCGCAACGGACATGGCCGAGCGCGCGGTGACCTCGCCGACCTTCGGCTTGAACAGCTTCCAGCGGTCCAGGTTGCTCCAGTCCACCGTCTCGACCGCCATCGTGGCCTCCGCGGTGGCGATGATCCGGTGCATGCGGCGGGGCTCCCCGGACACCGAGCGCCCGTGGGAAACGGTGGTGCGGTGGCCTTTCTCGCGGCCGAAGCTGACCAACCACGGACTCACCTCGTGCAGGATCAGCCCCATGCCCTGGGTGATCGTGCCGGGGATGTCGTCCGAGGTCTCGCTGGTCGGGCCGATGAATGGTTCGATCTGGGTTTTCGCGGTCCAGGTGCCGCCTTGTTCGCTGCTGGTGGTGCTGCCGCCGGCCGCCGACCGGTTCGATGGCTGCCAGACGGTCTCGAGCACCTCCGGGTCGCGCAGCATGAAGGACACCGCGGCCTTGGCCTCCGCGTCCGTCCGCCTGCGGCTCCAGTGCAGCAGGAACTCGTTGCCCTGCAACGAGAGCTTCTGGTCGCGCAGGCCCGAGGTGTCGCCGTCCTCGAACTGGTAGATCGGGTCGTTCGAGGCATGCACCAGCAGCGAACGCAGCTTGTTGCGCACGTGCTCCAGCCCGTGGAACGACACGATCTGCAACCCGTCGAGCTTTCGGGACGCGCCGCGACGGAGTTCCCTGCTCCAGTTGATCGAAATGTCGTTGAGCTGCGCGTGGTTGACCGGTGCCACGTCGGCGCGCGGAACACGGTACGAGGCGGGTAGTTCGAGTACTACGTCGACGATGACCGTGCCCGGTTCGCGGCCCTGCTCGGCGGCCGAGGGGTCCACGATCGTCAGCGGGTTCAGCTGCGGGGTTTTCTTCCCGGGGAGGCCGAGCGAGATGCCTCGGATCAGCGCGGTGTGCCGGGACCAGTGGTTTCCGGAAACGCTGAGCTTGACTCGCGCCCGGTACCGCCGCAACGGTTCGGGGCGCACGTTGCCGGACTCGTCGAGTTCCGAACCGCGCACGCCGCCGCCGCTGGAAATCTTCGTTTCCTGCGCCATTCCGGACGTCTTCGAGCGGTGGTAGGAGATCTTCGGGAGGTTGACGGTCAGCATCGCCCCCAACATCGACATGTACACGCGGGCGATGATGCCGCCGGAGAGCATCCAGTTCCGGCCCTTGGTGTAGCTGCCGCTCGTCACCTCCGAGAGCTCCTCGGCCGTGTTGGGGCCGCCGGCAAGGTCGTCCAGGGGTTCCAGGTCGCCTTCCAGGCTTGCCTGCAACTTGAGCGAGGCGTGGTAGTCGTGGGCCAACCCGGGTTCCGGTTCGAGGTCCAGCACCAGCGGGCGGCGGTCGGCCAGGATGTCCGATGCGTGGCGGGCCAGGTGCTCGGCGGTGATCTCGCCGCGGATCTTCTCGACCCTGCCCAGTTTCCGCTCGTCCTTCGGGGTGATGCCGTCGGCCAGGTCGGGGTCGTCGAGTTCGGTGCCGAACTTGGTGGTCCGCACCCCCTTCGATCGGTAGTGTTCGAGCATTTTGGCCGTGGAATCCCGCATGATCTTGCTCAGCAGTCCAGCGGCCTCGTCGAGCTGCAACGCCGCGCGGGCCGCGGTGTCGGCCAGCTCTTGGCGTCCGGGTGCCTTCCCCGCCGCGACGGCGCTGATACCGGCACGTTCCGCGTCCGCCTGCTCCGCCAAGTGGATGCCGTTCACGGCTCCGGCGAACTTGAGCGGAGAATGCCCGGGCTTGCGGACCTGCAAGTCGTAGCGGGTGTAGTAGCGGGTCACCGAACCGGTGTAGGAACGGGTGGTCTCGGCACTCTCCGCGCGGTCCAGGTCCTGCGCATGGCTGCTGCCGTACGCCCCGCCCGTGGAGATACCGGCGCCGACCGATATCTCGCCGACGTCGTAGACGGGACCTCCCGCGATCGTGAAGCTCGCGTCGTGGTGCGCCTGGTGGGAGCCCTTGGTGGCGGCGGTCTTCGAGGTGGTCTTCTCGATGTGCGAGCCGTCGATGACCTGGTCGAAGTAGACGCGCCGGGCGACGAGGCGCATCTGCACCCGCTGGCTCCTGGGGCGGAACAGCCTCTTGAGCGGATTGCGCTTCCGCGGCAATTCGGGCGAGGACACCCAGCCGTCGCCCCGCGCGGCCTGTTCCGGGGTCACCGCCATCTCCGGCAGGCGCTTCTTGATGTTGCGGGAGCCGACGAACTCCCGAAGGGTGCTCAGGCCCTCCTTCGTCAACGAACCGACGTACTTGTGAACCTCGTCGAACGGGTCTTCGTGGACGTCGGCGTGCTCGACCCCCGAAATGGGCAGCTCCGAGGGCAGCGACGGAACCTCGGTCCCGCCGCCGTTCAGCCCGAGGGGCACGCTCAGCTCGACCGACACCGGGGTGTCGTCGCGGCCCACGGCCCGTCCGACCCGCATCGTGGGCAGGGTCGGTTTCCCGTCGTCGCCGAGCCGGCTGAGGAAGAACGTCGCCGGGGCGCGCATCGGGAGCATTCCCCGGAAGCCGGTCTCGCTCGTCGGGTTCTCCGGGAACGAGACGCTGGTCCGCACGAGATGCGAGTTCCGCTGCGAGAGGCCGCGGGAGGTCGACGCGCCCGTCGGCGCGTTGGCGGTGCCGGTGAGGAACAGGCCCGGAGCCATCGGGACGAAGTAGAACCACCGCGACATCGCGGTGCGGCCGGCCGAGGTTCCGGCGGTGGAGGCCCGCGCCTGTTCGGCGCTCACCGAACTCGTCCCCGCGTTCGCGTCGATGGGCTCGGCGCGCGACAAGTCCACTTCGACGCGGACCAGGACGCGTTCCCCGCCCAAGGTCACTACTCGGCCGTTGTCCATGAACGACTCGGAATCGTTCTCCACGGCCGCCCGCAGGTCCTCGAGTTCCTGAGCGGTCGGCGCACCGTTCGCCACGCTCTTGGCGGCGGCGACCACCCGGTCGGCGCCTTCGGTGCGGGTGAGCTGCTTGCCCACACCGAGACCCCGGTTGCGGCGCATGTAGCGCGGCAGGAGCCGCCGCCAGCCGCGCGGAGCGGACGACTCGTTCCGGGCGGGCTCGGTGGTGGAGGTGTGCTCCGCCGCGTCAGTGGCGTCGCGGTGCTCGACGACCTCGGTCTCGGCGCGCCGCTCCGCTGACACGCCATCGCGGTTCTCGATGGTCGTGCTCTCGTCGCGCTGCTGCGCGGCGGTGGCGTCATCGCGGCTCCCGGCGGTGTCCTCCGGTGCCTCCTGCCGTGAACCGCTCACCACGTGCCGGCTCTCCGTCGGCCGGGCCTGCTCGTCGGTGTCCGGCCGGGCCGTCCGATCGGCTTCGGCCGTGGTGCTGCCGTCGAAACCGGTGGCTTGCTCCGCCGATTCCAGGACTGCTGCGGAGTCCGGGCGCTGGCGGATCTCGGCGTTGCCGAGCAGCCGGGCCACGTCCTGGACAGCCCGCGGTGCCTCCACGTCCCCGATCTCCAGCACGAGCCTGCGGTCCTGGTCGAAACCGGGATGCAGGCGCACGTAGTTCACGAAGGATCGAGGAGTGTAGTTCTTCCCGTCCCACAGGGTGATCTGCTCGCCGTCCGGGCTGGGCGTGAACCTGATGACCTGCTCATCAGGGTTCGGCCGGGCGTCCCGAGCCTGCTGGACCAGCCTGCCCACGTCCTCGTGCGGGCTCGGGTAGTGCAACCCGTCCCGGGTGCGCACGGCCAGCGTCTGGAAGTCAGCCGTCGCGCCGCTTCGGCGCCACGGCTGGGTGGCGGCGAACAGCTGCACCATCTGCCGCTCCGCCGCCTTGCTCAGCGGCAGCACCTCCAGCAGGTCCAGCAGATCGTTCAGCTGTTCCTCTTCGGTGCGGGCACGGGTTTCGTCACCGAGCAACCGCGGGTCGCCGAGGAGTTCCTCGATGCGGGCACGCTTCTGCGGGTCGTTCGCTGCGGCGGGCATCGCGGCACCCAATTCCACGCAGGTTTGCAACTCGCCCAGGTGCACGCGGCCGACGGGCAGCCGGTGTTCCCAGCGGTCGTCCGGCCCGCCCTTGATGTGTTCGAAGTTGATGTCCTCGTTGCGGCTGGCGTTGAGCGAGCGAACGTCCTCCGGGGTTCGCACGTCGGTGGCTCGCGGTGGAACCGGCAGCGTGCCTGCCCAGCCCAGATCGCGCTGCGGTCCTCCCATCGTGGGGTTCGCCATCCGGTACCGGGACTGCTCACGTGCCTTGGCGAGGCCGGCCAGTGCCACGTTGGCTTCGGGGCTGAAGTCCTGGCCCTCGAAGCTGACGTTGACGTGCACGTCGCCCGCTTCCACCGAGCCGCCGTACTTCTGCACGACCGAACGAATGATGTCGACGCCGGTGGCGAACCGCTGCCAGGACTCCGGACGGCCGCCCAGCTTCTCCGACACCACCTCGATCCCGTTCTCCAGGGCTTCCTCGTCCACCACGCGCCAGCGGTCGGGTGCCATCTTGACGAGGCCGGAGGGCAGCCCCTGACCGTCGCGCCAGTCGGCGAGACCCGCGTCCCGCAACTTGGTGCCGATTTCGTGCACCGCCGCGTCGAAGTGCTCCTCGGGGGTGGTGAACTCGATCTCGGTGCCGAACCGGGCGTCCGGGCGGCTGCTCACGCCACCTGGGATGCCGTCGGCGTGGTACTCGACGGGGTTGACGCCCGCGGCGACTGCGGACCGCGCGGCCTGGTACGTATTCAGCATCGCAGCGAAGCGCTGTTCGCGGGGCACGCTGTCAGCCGGCGCGTCGTCGGCCAGGTCCTCGTAGTCCTGCCGGTCACCTGGCCCGTTGCCGGCAGAGTCCGAGTCCTGCGCGTCGTTGCGGGCGCCGGAAGCGGTGTCGCCCGATGTCTTCGGCTCCGCACCCTCCGGGCGGGAGAACTCCTCCCCAGCCCCGCCGGTCCAGGACTCATCGATGCCGTCCACATCCGACACGTCCGAACGCTCGGCGTCGGTGCGGCCGGGCAGCTCCAGCGAGTCGACGCCATTCTGCCTGGCGGTGTCGAAGAGGTCCCGCAGCATCCGGGCCTCGTCGCCCGGGCGCCCGCCATCGTCGCCCGTCAACAACCGGATCACGTCCTGGCGGCTGGCGTGTCCGGCGAACGGGCCACCGCCCGCCAGCCGGTCCAGCTCGCGTGCCACCGCCAGGTCCTGCTCGTCCAGATGCCTGCCTGCGTCCAGGCCGTACAGGTCGCGCACCCGGTTCTGCTCCGCCCGGTCGGCGTGACCGGGCTCTCCGATCTCCTTGCCCAGCTCGACATTCAGGTCCGGGTGGGCGGAGCGCAGGTCGGCGACCAACTGCTCGGCCCCGGCTCTGGTCAAGACGGGCTGGTCCTCGACGCTGATCCCGACCCGACCCCAGTTGACCACCACCTTGTCCACGAGGGAAAGGGAAAGCGGGCCGTGGATCTGCGCTTCCAGGAAATTGTGCGTGCTCGGCCCCGGGGCGTCCTTCAGCTTGGGGTCGTAGGAATAATCGGTGGCTTCGGCCACGAGGTGCCGGAACAGCTCCACGTCGCTGTAGGCGAGCAACGGGTACAGGTGCTCTTTGTCGGTGTAGGTGACCGCATTCGTGTCCTCGTCCGCGCCCAACGAGTCGCCGGGCGTGAACGTGCTGCGGGCACGGACATCGTTGTTCCAGTGCAACACGACGGTGCCGTACTGGATGGAAGAGCCCTCGGTCCGGCGCGGCGGGATCACCGCGCTGTAGCGCGGCATCTCGGCCGGATCCGCGACCGTCGTGCCGTCGCCGCGTTGGAAGGACGAGGAATAGCCGAACAGCCATTCCGCCTTGCCACGCTGGCTGAAGTCGGTGGATCCCTGCGAAACACCCGTCTCCCACAGGTTCCGGATCGGCTGCCCCTCGGAGAGCAATCGCATCAGCGGGGCGTGCCCGCCGTTGCCGTCGGGCACCATCCGGTTCGGGAACAGGTTGGTGACGATAGGCCAGGACTTGAGCTTCTCGTGTGCGGCGGCAGCGATCTCGGCTCGTTCGGCCTTGCTGGTCGGGTATTTCGCGCCGTAGTTGTTGAGCATGCGGACCCGGTTGGTGGCCTCGTTGAGATCGCGCTGGTTGAACTGCTCGCCGCGCAGCTCCGCAGCCATCAGGGCCCACGACTGCGCCGGGCTCAGCTCGTCCCAGCCCGGCCGGTAGTTCGGCGAGTTGGGGTTGCGCGCCTCGGCGAGCCGCTCGACTTCCGCTCCATCGGGCACCATCCAGCGGCTTTCATTCACCGGGTTCCCGTGGTCGTCCAGGTCCAGGTCGCGGCTGTGCACGCTCAGCGGGATCGTGCGTCCGTCGTCGAGGCGGACCGGTGTGTGCACCGGCGTCAGGTCCTTGTCCGAGGTCACCGGCGAGAACGACGCCGCCACCGGAGTACCGCCGGAAGCGGTGTCGCCCGATGTCTTCGGCTCCGCACCCTCCGGGCGGGAGAACTCCTCCCCAGCCCCGCCGGTCCAGGACTCATCGATGTCGTCTTCACCCGACGCGTCCCCGCCATCGTCGCTCACCGGCGACGCACCACCGAAACCGAACCGGCGCTCGTCGTCGTGCTCCTGCCGAGCGTGTGGATCTGACAAGATCTCCGACGACCGACCACCCCAACCACGAGCCCGCTCAACAGCACGAGCACGGGCAAGGGCCATTTCGATATCCTCGGGCCTCGGCCTGAACAAGAACCGACTCTTCAGTTCTGCTTCCAAAAAGCGCTCCCAGCGCTCCGCCTCCTCCTCACGTCCTTCCTCGCGGCGAGGCTGCTCCTCACGCAGCTCCGCTTCAAACTCCTCGCGGATTGACGGAAGGGAATCATCCACCCACCTCCACCAGTCCACTTTCTTAGCACGGGCAATGGCCTTTTCGATCTTCTTCGGATTCGCAATCTCAAACAGGAACCGACTCCTCAGTTCCGCTTCCAAAAAGCGCTCCCAGCGCTCCGCGTCCTCGTCCCAACGTCCTTCCTCGCGGAGGGCCTGCTCCTCACGCAGCTCCGCTTCAAACTCCTCGTGGATTGACGGAAGGGAATCATCCACCCACCTGTACCAGTCCTCTTTCTTACGACGCTCCCGGCGATTCGCGTCCTTCTGCTTACGTTCTTCCTGCTCGAGAAGCGCCTCTTCCTCGCGACGCTCCTCCTCCGCCCGGCGGGCCTTCTCCGCCGCCCTGCGGACCTTCTCCTCGCTTTCTTCCCGCGCGCGACTCGCCTCTTCAGCCTCGCGGCGAGCCTGCTCCGCCTTGCGGCCTGCCTCCGCGCGCGCATCCGACGTCCGCTCCCGGCGAGGCTTCTGGGACGGGCCGGACTCGTCCCGCTGTCGGGCCACGGAGCCCGAATCCGTTCTCCTAGTACGAGATCCGCGCGGCTGCTCATCCTGCCGCGGCCGACGGGACTCCTCCCGCTGGCCGCTTTTCCGCTCCACGCGCGATTCGCGGTGCTCCTCGCGAGCCGATTCACCGTCCCCCCGAACGGCTTCGGGCCTGCTTTCCCCACCGAAGCGGGTCTCGGACCAGGTGGTCCTCTTCACGACCGTCTCGTCCTTCTTGTCCTTCATCTTGAACAAGAAGCGACTGACCTCGTAGTGCGTGGTTTTCGTTTGGGTACTGATGTTCACCAGACCAGCGTCGGCAAGCACGACAATCCGGCCCGGGTCTGCCAGCACCGTCACTCCCTTGGGGGTGTTGACAGTGAGGCCGGGTACCGCCTTGACCAGCTCATTGGCGACCTTGACCGAGGTTCCCGGCCTGTCGGCACCGAGCGTCAGCAGCAGCACCGACGAGCTGTTGCCGCCCCTGATGATGTTGCCGAGGATCCTCGTGGCCGTGGAGTGGTCCACCACGGCTATTTCGGTCTTTCCACGCTTGCCGATCACCGGGACCGCGAGGGCGCTGCCGTCGGTGTCGATCGCGAGGATGAGGTCCGACTCGAACGGTGCCGTGATCTCACGGTCGGGCCCAGCCGCCAGAGCAGTGGTCGTCGACTCACCGGGACGGGTACGCACCACCCGAAGGGGACCATCGATCGAATCCAACCAGCCCTCGAAGGCACCGAGCTCGGGGTCGGAGAGCAGCGCAATGCTCGCAGGGCTGTGACTGGTGGAGCGCCGGTCGGTGATGCGCAGGTCGCTGTGCTTGAAGGTGGCCGGCTTCGAGGAAATCGTTCCCCTGTACTCCGGGTCCCTGCCGCCGCCCAGGCCCGGCTCGCCCTTCCCGACGGCCCCTACCGGTGTGTACACCGGGGTCAGGACCTTGTCCGAGGTCACCGGCGAGAACCACACCTCCACCGGAGAACCCAACCTCACAAGCGAATGCGACTCCCCGTCGTAGAACACCACATCCCCACCACGCTTGTGCACGGTGAAGAAATGACCACCACGATCAGCGAATTCCGCATACACCAGGCCATACGCGCCATCGGCGTCCTTGCCCGCCACGAAATCAATCACATCGTCATAACCCCGGTCCTGCTTCGCCATCGGCGGCAGACACGTCTTCTCCACCTCATCCCGATGCACCACACCACTCGGACCGGCCACGAACTCGTTCGCCCGATCCGGACGCATCTCCCGGTTCAACGCCTGAATCGACGACGGCTGGCAATTCGTATCATGCCCCGCAACACCCGCGACATAATTGTCCCGGTTGATCCCCTCCATACCCGCGAAATTCTCACTCACATACGCATCATGACCAGCCGGATCACCCTCAAACGACTCCGCCGACACCACACCCGGCCGCACCGACGCCGCACCCACCGACACCGACGACGCACCACCAAAACCGAACCAACTCGGTCCCTGGCTTTGCCGGCGACTGCGGGACGTCCTGTCGCCGCGATAGTCCCGGCCACTCCTCCCCGGGTTCGCGGGGCGGCGCGGGATATCCCAAAAGCTCGGCCCCGGCGCCGGGAAATCCCACGGATTCGGCCGCGGGTGCGTCCGCTCGGACTTCGCCCGCAGCTCCTCCATTTCGCACCCGTAGTCGTAATTCTGCCGCTGTTGTTTATCTGACAAGACGTCGTAGGCGCTCTGGACCTTCTGGAAGTTCTCCTGGGCCTCAGGGGTCTTGTTCTTGTCCGGGTGCCACTTCAGGGCCAGCTTCCGATGCGCCTTCTTGATCTCGGTGTCGTCCGCATTCGGCTTGACACCCAGCGCCGCGTAGTAGCCCTTCGGATCCGCGAACGACTGCTTCGGCCCATCCTGCTGTCCCTGCTGCTGACCGGTCCCCGGCGCCTCCTGCCGAGCCGACGACTCCGCACCCGGGCGAGACCCGGCCTGCTCGCTCGGACCCGATGGCTTCGGCTCAGAACTCGACCCGGCCGGGCCGGGCCGCGACGTCCTTGCCTCGGGGCGAGGAGCTTCCTTCTCGGGCCGCCCGGTGGGCTTCGGCTTAGGCTTCGGCTCCGTCTTGGTCTTCGACTCCGGCTTCGGCTCCGCCTTGGACTTCCGCTCCGGCTTCGGCGGCGGCCCGGTGGGCCGGGAGGTCGACTCGGGACGCGGCTGCGCGCCGGAGGACTCCTCGCTCTGGGCGCCATTGGCCTGCTTCAGCTTGGTGAACGCATCGTTGACGTCCTGGAGCTCCGCGGCGGAGAGATTCGCCATTCGCAGCCGATCGACCGCCCGCTCAATCCGGTGGAACGGCCAATCACGGTCGACCTTCAGCACCTCATAGGGGTCCATCGACGGGCTCTCCGGAGCCGGTCGCGCACCGGATGTGCTCGGCCGCGAGCCAGACGCAGGCGGTCGTGCACCGGGTGCGTCCGGGCGCGGACGCGGCTCCGAGTGGTCCGCTTCACGCCGGCGAATCTCGTCGCGCAGTTCGTCGGTGGCGAAACTGCCTTCCGCCCAGAAGTAGGACAGGACTTCTTGCTCCGAGCCGGTGTAGGACGGGACCGTCTGGGTGTAGTAGCCCAGCCAATTTCCGTTGTCCCTGGCCCCGATGCGCCCACCAGACGCCAGTCCCATCTCGGTGTCCGCGGTGAACACCCGCAACGGAAGCCCGCGCCAGTGCAAGCGAGCGGTCAGGTCCCTGACGCCGCTTGCTTGCGAGGCCCCGTGCACCGGCAGCAACAGCGAATCGAATCCCCGGAGCCGAATGGCTTCCTCGACCCGTTCGGAATCGGCGATGAAGTTCGCCAACGTGGTTCCGCTGACCCAGATCTCGGTGGTGCCTCGGTCGGGGTCGACCGGGATCATGAACCCGTGCCTGACGGGACTGACCGCGAGGACCAGTGAGTTCGCGAAGGGAGAGTCTGCGATCTCGCTGTTGGGCCGGGTCCCGCTCCTGCGCCTTGCTTCGCCGACCGATTCGCCGGGCATGGTGCGCACCACGCGGATCGGGCCCCGGATGCCCTTGGCCCAATCGCGGAACTCCGCCTTTGTGGCCGGATCCGCCAGCAACTCGAATCCACGCCGCCCGTCCGCGTCGCGCAGCGCGCCGAACTTCGCATCCTCTCGAGCGAAAGTGACGGAACGGTTGGAATCATTCAGTCCGGGGTACAACTCGGGCGCAGCCGGCCGGGGTGCGGGCCGATCGTACGGACGGGAATCCGCGCGAGGCCGGGTCTCCGGTTCCGGCCGAACCGTTGACCGTCGATTGATTTCGTCGATCTCGGCCCGCGAGAAGCGGGTCGGGCCATAAGCGATGTCCGTGGTGCCACGGAAGGTCCGCATTCCGCCGTTGTCCAGCACGACCAGGCGTCCACCGTCATGCAGTTCCATCGGGCCGTCACCGGTGCTCACCGCGAGTTCAGGCTTGGCATCGGCCAGCTCACGACCGAGTTTCACGGGGGCATCGGGCGAATAGGAGCCCGATAGCAGCAGTAGCATGGAGTTGGCTCGGCGGACGCTCGTCGATTCGGCCACGAGCGCCTGCGCGGCAATCTCCGCATTCACCCAGACCCGGAGTACCCCGCTACGGGTGAGGACGGGCAGCGCGTACCTGCCGTCCCCCCGGGCGCTGACCGCCAGAACCGCCGCACCGTCGAATCTCATGGTCACTTCGGCGTTACGAGCCCAGCTGTTCTCCACGGCATTGGCCGCTGATTCGCCGGGCATCGTGCGCACCACGCTGAACGTGGCGTCGCGGACACCTTGCAGCCAGCGCTTCACCTCGTTGGCAAGACCGGTGTCCGGCAGCGCGGAGACCAGCCTCATATCGCCTGCATCGATCCCCTTCACAGCCACTTCGCCATGCCCGAACTTGACCTGGCGCCCCGCGTCATCCTTGCCCAGGTAAGGCGACGAACCACCGCCCCAACCGGACGGTTGCCTGACCTCCGAGCTGCCAGGAACCGAATCGGACTCTTCAGCCGCGATTCGTTCGGCCGCCGAGCGCGTGCCGACCGGCGAGTACATCGGTGTCAGCACCACGCCCTGGGGAGCCTCCCAGAACTCCACCTTCGACGGAGAATCCCAGAACTGCTGGCTCTCCTCCTGAGGATTCAGGAGAATTGGGCGATCTTTCTTGACAGCCGCGAAATAGTGGCCACCGTCAGGGTAATACGCGAGCACCATGCCGGACGCGCCGCGCTCCAGGCGTGACAGATATTCCTCGACATCGGCAACTCCCGAGAACTCGCCCACATACCTCAGACCCGAACCCTCGATCCGATCCCGATGCACCTCCCCACTCGGCCCGGCCACGAATTCCTTGGCCCGATCAGGATGCGCCAACCGGTTCAAGAACTGAATCGTCGCCGCAGCACAATTCGTCCGATACCCCAGATCGCCATCGACATCGCCATCGAAATTATCCTTGTTCACCCCGCGCATGAGCTCAAAAAGCTCTTGATCCTCTTGCGCAAACTCCGCCGACACCACACCCCGCCGCACCGACGACGCACCACCGAAACCGGTGGGACGCCCAGCCCTGGTTGCTCCCTCCGGCCGGCCCCCTGTCGTGGAACCCGGCCCGCCCTTGCGGTCTCGAAGCTCGCTGATGCGGTCCTGCTGCTCGGCGCGGACCTCGCCGCGGACGGCCTGGATCCGGTCGAGGACGTAGCGGAACTGCTTCAGCAGCTCCGCGCGGCCGTCCTGCGCGGGGACGTCCCTCAGCTCAAGCCTCCGGCTGCCGAGGTCGCGATCCATCATGTGCTCGACGTTGATCGCCTGGTAGTGCGAGGGAGCGCTGCGGATGTTGGCCTTGGCGGCGTCGCTGATGTTGAGGTGATCCAACGCCGGGTTGGTCAGGCTCGCGTTGAACTCGTTGATCGCAGCGGTCGCGGCCGGGATGTCGAGGTGCCCGGTGCGGACCTTCGCCAGCATTTCCTGGATTTCGGCCCCGAACGCTTCCAGCGCATTGCTGCCGCTCTTGCCGGCCGGCGGGGGGAAATCGCTCAGCCAGGGCGAGTTCGCCAGGTCTTCGGCGTTCTGGAACGCTTCCTTCCAGTCCCGGTGCCCGTCCTGGAGGCTCTTGATCGTGGTCAGGAACAGCTCCGGGCTGCCACCGAACGCGGTATTCGCATCGACCGACAGATGCCCGCCGCCGCCGTGCACGGACTTGTCGATCTCGAAGCCCAAGCCCTTGGCCTGCTTGAAGATGTCGTTGTCGACGATCGTGGCGATCCAGCCCCGCTCGAACGCAGCCGCCGGGACGGGCTTCGTCTGCGTCTCCAGGCAGCCGTCGTCCAGGCTCACCGACCACCACCAGGTCTCGCCGTCCTTGGTGTAGGTGAACTTCCTGCCGTCGCTGGAAGTCTCCACCTCCAAGTCGATGCCCTGGCCCTTGAGGGTGCGGGCGTCCGCTTCCACGCGCTTGGCCCAGTCGTTGATCAAACGCGCGGCCTTCTTCGAGATCTGCTCCTGGAGCCTCTTCCCTTCCTTGTCCGTCGGCGGGGAGGTGACGACGAGTCCGTTGATGCTCTCCTGCTTGAAGGTGAACTCGGTCCCGAAGCGCACCGAATTCCCGAGCGCGCTCCACGAATCCGCGAATGCCGTGGCGGTGATCTTCCGGACGGCGAGTTCCTGCTCCATCCCCTTGAGGATGTGCACCGCCGCGTCCACTTGTCCGGCGTCCGCCGCCGGACGAGGCCCACCCCCATACGCGCGGGAGAGCAACTGGGCAGCGCCCCGCTCCTCCCGGCTCATGTCGGCTGGCTTCTTGTTCAGCCATTTCGCCAGGAGAAGGTCGGCACCGAGCCGCTTCTTGCCCGTCACATCCGCGATTACGTCGAGGTAGCCGTCGATGATCTCCTTCGCCTTGGCCAAGGAGTCCGTCGCCGCGGATCGGTGGCCGGTGTTCGGCGGGGCACCAGCAAAGCCGCTCCTGCCCTGCGGATTCTCGGCCTGCTCCCCAACCGGAGCCTGCTCGGTACCGCGGGCCGCGTTGTCGTCGAGCTTCACCGACGACGCCTCGCCACCCCGATGGCTCGGCTCACGCCGATCGTGGTCGTCCTGGACGATCAGCCCCTCGTCCCCGCGCGGGGATTGCTGGTCGGTCCCGGCATGGACCCTGCTGATGTCGAACCGCAGCTGGAAGTTGCCGGAGCCGTCCCGCCTGACGCCACCACCCGAGATGTGGAACTTCTGGTCGTCGGGCAGCTGCTTCAACTCGTTGAACGTGTCCACGATGTTCTTCGTGGACTTACCGTTCACCGTCTTCATGACCTCGGCGTAGACACCATCGCGGGCACCGAAGTCCACGCCGTTCCTGCCGGCCAGCAAGTTGCCGAAGATTTCCTTCGCCGGATTGCCGGAGATGTTCTGCTGGAAGATGGTGTCCGGAAGCCGATCCGGAACATCCTCGGGTTTCGTCTTCCTGCCGAACAGCTTCGGAGCCCGCTTATCGATCTCCTTCGCCTTGGTTACCTCATTGAACAGCGCCTCCGCCTGAGACCACTGGTGGAGGAAAGCATCGCTGGCGGTGTACCTCTCCCCCCTGGCCCGGTAGATCTCCACCATCACCGCGACACTGCCCACGTCGTCCCGCCCGAAGAGGTTGTGGAAGTGCCCGCCGGACTCCGGGGCCTCGCTCTCCGGTTTCGTGGGATGCGGTCGGTAGTCGGCGGTCTGCTCGTCCACGTCGACCAGCTTCTGGCTGGGGATCGGCCGGCCGAACTCGGCAAGCGCCGCGGACCGGCGCGCGTGCATGGTTTCGCGCTCACCGCCCTCCACAGCGGCGAGGTAATGCGCCAGCCGCTCCTCCGGCGGATCGAAACGCTGCCGCCCCGGAGAAACCTGCTGGTTGACCGTGGCGTCACCGATGCTGTGCCGCTGACCGTCCTGATGGCTGACGTGGAAGTCTTTCAGGCGCTCCGCCAGCCCCGGCACACCATCGTCGCCACGCCACTGGTTGAACCCGGTAGAACGCTCCTCGTGCGGGCCCGGGCGGGAGAACTCCTCTCCAGCCCCGCCGGTCCAGGACTCATCGATGCCGTCCTCATCCGACCCGTCATCGACGCTCTTGCCCTGCGGATCCTGCCCTCTCCGGTTGTCGTCGATGACGTTCTGGAGCAGCCGGAAGCCGCTCGCCGACACGTCGGCTTCCGTTCCGCGGTCAGCTCGGCGGGGCCGCTGGGGATCGTCCGGATCGACTTTCAGGATCTTGTACGAGCCGAACTCGGAAAGTCCGTCGAAAGCCTGCTCCGAAAGCGCTCTCGCTAGCAGGTCTTCCTGGCCTCCGAGTGATACGAACGTGATGCGCTCAAACCACTGACGACGCTCCCGTACCGGAAATCTGTCATCAGAGAGAACCTTCCGAGAAATCTTCTTCAACGAGGAAGTATCGTCGTCCTCGTGGACCCCAAGAGCATGCACCACCGGCGCGTGCGGTCCCTCGGCTGCGTTCAGGTATTGCTGGAGGTAGTACTGCGCCGCGATCAACGAAAGTCCCGATTGGACATAGTCGATCAACAGCACATTCCGGCCGCGGGGCAAATCGGCCAAGAACTCGTTGAAGTGCGCGGCGAGCAGCTCCAGTTGCTCATATGTTGGCGGGCTGAACCCCATTTCCTCGAACATGTGGTGCAGGACGGAGTCCGGCAACGGCGCCGGCCGGAAGCTTGACAACGGTAGGTTGATGGCGCCGTGGCCACGAGACTGGAGCGCCGCGACGACCGGCGCTGGACTGCGACCGATGCCCACGTAGCTGAACCCATCGGACGGATACGCCCTGAGGACGTAGTCCGTCAAACGGTTGACCGCGCTCTCGACACGCTTCTGCTCGTTCAAGTGGTGCCGGCCCGCCAGGTGCCGGATCGTCTCGTAGAAGCGCTGCGCCTCATCGATCCCGTAGGTCCGCCCAGCCATGTCGGCCGGACCATCATAGATATAGTTCAAACCCCCATCGGGAGCTCCGCTCTGGGTGTTCAGCGGGCCGCTGAGGTACACCTTCGCGGCCAGGTCGACGCCGCCCTTCTGGGGATAGATGTACCCGCTTTCGGCCAGCCACGCCCGCGCTATTTGCGGAGTCAGCCAGACCCCTTGCGCACCGGCAAGAAGCAACGTGTGCTTGGATTCGGCCGGATGCCTCAGGAGCTCGGCTTGCGACACGTCGACGTCAGAATCGTCGATCGCCTCGCTGTCGTCGATGATCCGATTGAGTCGAGCCTCAAGTTCCTCTGGGGTCGCCTCGAGATGCGGAGGAGACAGCGGGACGCTCTCCTCAGTTCCCGGGCGGGAGAACTCCTCGCCAGCCCCGCCGGTCCAGGAATCATCGATGCCGACGTGGCCGAAGGACGATCCCAGGCTGTTCTCGGCGTCCCACAGCGCCATTTCGAATTCCCGCAGGGCCGCTTTGTAATCCGGCATGCGCGACATGACCTGAGCGGCGGGAATGTTCTGCAGCGCCTGAAGAACATTCTCCATCTTGCCGAGCCGGGGCCGGAGGCCTTCCATTCCCTTGGGCAACGCCCCTTGCCCGATCTCGTGGATGTCCTGCGCGGCGTCCATGGCGGATGTGGATATCAACCGCCAAGTCCTGTTCGTCAGGCGCTCGCCCTGCCTGGTGACGGCGTCGTGGAATTCGGAAAGCTCCGTCCACGCCCGGTTGAGCCGATCGACGACTTCGACAGCGCGCGCCTCCTCCGGTGAGGCAGGTCGTTGATCGGACAACAGGGAACTGTTGTGGCGTGCGGCATACCCGTACTCCCCGGCTGTCGCGTGGAACATCCGCCCGTTCAACGGCAGGTCCTTAGGGCGATAAGGAGCACCGCGCTTCTCGTACAGGAACAACCTGTTCACTTCGTCCACGCCCATCGCGCCCATGCCGTAGTCGACATCCAGGTTGCCGGTGTGCAATGGGTAACCGGGGGGAGGCGACAACAGATCCTTCTTGAACGCTCCCTCGTCACGGCCGTGCGCGATCGAACTCAGCCAGTCGACGATCCGCGGACCGGCCGATTTCGTGGTTTTCGACGTGTCGTACGGCTTCGCGAAGACCCGATCAGTTGCCTGGCGACCCAGTGCCGCCATGAAGTCCGGGACGTCCTGACCTGGCTTCGCAAGAATCAGCCTGTCGACCTGCCGCCGGTCGGCGTCGGTGAGCAACTTCTCGTAGATGGAGACGAAGTCGCTTCGGCTGTTCAACAGGAACCTTGCATGGGCGGTACCACCACCGAATGTGTCCGCGCCGGCGCGTTCGAGGTACATGGCGATCAGTTCCACGAACCCGCGGGAATCGCCCGACAGGGAGTCGGAGTATCTCTGCTCGTAGAACAGCCGGACCCGGTCCGCGGCCTGGTGGATCTTCTTTGCCTGCTTGGCCGACAGGAGTTCGTCGATCTCCTTGGCGAGATTCGCCAGACCGATGCCGTACGTCGCTTGCATACGCGCTTGGAAGCGGATGTCCTCGACGATGACGGGTGTGTCCTTGCGGAGATGTACCTCTCGCGGCGATCCGCTCGTCACCTGCGACAGCGAGAACGTCTGGTTGGTCAACGCGAATTCTCGCATCTTGGCGACCACGCCCACGATGTCCCTGATCGCGTCATTGATCTGTTGCAGGCTTGACATGGGGGACAGCACGAACTCGAGATCGGAACGAGTGGAATTCGTGACAGCGTCGGTTTCCAGCCGCCACCCGACACCCTCGAGCAGAACCTCGCCGCGGGAGGAGAACGGTACCCTCACTCCCCCCAGCTCCAGTTCGAAGCCCACCTCGGCTTTCACCGACGGCGAAGTGCGCGCGAGAGCCTTCCCACCGGTCAACGAATCGTCGATGTCGGTGTCAGCCGGTGCGGGACCTGTGTCGCCGACGGCTGGGGGCGCGGTCTTGATCGGGCCGGCGGGGTGCCCCGGCGGGATCGACAGCAGAAGGATCGTGTTGTCGGGATCCTGCGGCAGGAAAGCCGGACGTCCCTTCCGGTCCTGGGCATCGACATAGGTCACCCGGCCTGCGTCGTTCTTCTCCGCGAAGAAGAAGTGCCCCTTGCCCTTGGTGGACCTGATGTACACGACCCCCTGCGCACCAGGCTCCCAGGTGTCCAGAATGGTCTTGTTGAGAGTGGCCGGACCGCCCTTCTGCTCCTTGAACCGCGCCCCGAAGTACTTCCGCATCTCGCGCAGCGTCATTTCCCGGGACGACGGTCCAGCGTGGAACTGCCGGCCGTGCTTCCTGCTGCGGAATTCCTGAATCGTGGCAACGCCACAGTTGATCCGGCGCCCAGGCGCATCATCCGCCAGCGCGGGGTCGGTGTTGCCTTCCGGAGCCCGGTTCACCTTGAGGGACTCCGGGAACTCCCGCCGCATGATTTCCGCGGCAACATCGTCGTCCGGGAAGCTCTCCAGCGACACCACCTGAGGCAGCGGACCCTGCCAATTCTCGATATGGGACAGATCGCGCGAAGCGGTCTCGGCCGGAGTCTCCGACGGGCTCTGGACAGCTACGTCGGGATCGGACTCATCCCGACTTTCATAGCCTTCATCGACGAACGAGTCCTTCACCGGGGCCACCGTCGGGACAGCACCCGCCGGCTGGTCCGTGACCGACGCCGGGGCGGTCTCCGGCGCGTCCCGGACGAACGACACGTCCCCATCGTGCTGGGACTCGTCCTCGCTCACATAACCTTCGTCGCCGAGCGAGCTTTCCACCCGCACCACCGGCTGTTCCGGCGCCACCTGCAGCTGCGGTTCACCGCCGCTCTTCGGCGTTCCGGCCTTGCCGGACGTGGTCGAACTCGTCCGCTGATCGCTGCTGGAGGACACAGTGGACGGCGCGTCGCGCTGGGTCAGGGGCTGGTTCCCGGTCGACGTCGCACCCGTCGGCGCTTCGGAGGACAGCTGCGTCGAAAGCCGGGACGGGCCGTCCTTCTCGCCGACGGCCGACTGGTCGGACTTGTCCCGGGACACGTCCTGGAGCGAGGTGCTCGGCGTGCCGGCGGGGTTCGAGGGTGCCTGCGAATTGCCGGTCTGACCGGACGGCGTGGACGTGGCGCTCGGCGTCCCCGCCGGTTGCCCAGGCCCGGCCTGCTGGCCGGACGGACGGAGCTGCGTGGACCCGTTCCCGCCCTGCTCCTGCTGGTCCGCTCGCGGCTGGTCGCGCTCGAGCGACACCGCGTTCTGGTCGAGGCCGCGCTGACCAGCGTTCTGCTGGCTTGGCGCCGACTGCTCCGGCGACTGCTGCCCCTGAACCTGCTGGTTCGGGGTCTGCTGACCCGGGTTCTGGCCGGGCGACTGCTGATTCGAGATCTGCTGGTTCGGCGACTGCTGATTCGGCGGCTGCTGTCCCGGGGCCTGCTGATTCGGCGACTGCTGTCCCGGCGACTGCTCGCCGCCCGGCTGCTCGACGGGCGTGTGCCGCACCGGCGGCTGCTCGGCGGACGGTTGCTGGGACTGGGGATTCTGGTCACCGACCACCGGATCCACGCCCTGCGGCGTGTTACCCGGTGACGTCGTCGTGTCGAAACCGGGCAAACCCTGATTCGAGCCGACATCCTGCGGCCCGCCGGTAGCCGGCGGCTGCCCAACCGGTTGCTCCACCGAAACCGGACCGGTTTCGACGCCCGCAGGCGGCGTCGTTTGCCCGCCGATGCCCGGCGGCGGAGACCCCACAGGCGGAGCCGATGCAGGCGGCGGAACCGACGCGGGTGGCGGAGAGCCCGCGGGCGGAGACCCCACAGGTGACACACCCGCAGGCGGCGGAACCGAACCAGGCGGTGGGGAGCCCGCGGGCGGAGACCCCACGGGCGACACACCCGCAGGCGGCGGAACCGAACCAGGCGGTGGGGAGCCCGCGGGCTGCTCCGCGGCCGGGGGCTGGTAGGCGGGCGGCGGTTCCCCGGCCGGGGACTGGTAGGCGGGCGGGGGCTGTTCGTTCCCAGACACCTCATTGGACGGTGGCGCCTCACCACGCGGCGAGTACGGGGGCGGCGGGACATCGGAAGGCTTCCCGGCCGGAGAATCCACGGGTGCCTTCGAATCCGACCCAATCGGCGGCACCTTCGAATCCGATCCGACCGGCGGTGCCTTCGAATCCGACCCAACCGGCGGCACCTTCGTGTCCGACCCAACCGGCGGCACCTTCGAATCCGATCCGACCGGCGGTGCCTTCGAATCCGACCCAACCGGCGGCACCTTCGTGTCCGACCCAACCGGCGGTGCCTTCGTGTCCGACCCAACCGGCGGCACCTTCGAATCCGGGCCTCCGCCGGGAGTGTCCTCGCCACCGGGCAGGCCCTTACCGTCCGGGTTGTAGGACGGCGGCGGCTGCTGGTCCGGGCCTCCGGCCGGCGAGTTGTTCGTGTTGCGGTTGTTCTGCCACTCACGCGACCTGATCTGCGCGTCCTTCTCGATCGTGCCCATCGAGACACTCGAGATATAAGTACCGAACGCGTCGAAATCGCCGCCGATCGCCGTGATGATGATCCCCTCGGCCGGCAGCTCCGCAGCGGCATCGAGCTGCCCCGCCCCGACCGGCTTGCGCACGAAATCATCCGTGTGCCTGTTCAGCTTCGCCAGACGATGCAAAATCATCGCGTTGAACGCCGCCTTGGCTCCGACAGCACCCTCGATGAGCATGTCGTCCGCGTCGTAGCCATGCTTGCGGTTACCGTTAGCCGTCGTGATCCCCTGCGGCAAGAAAGCCTGGAACGTCTCCTGGACGAACTCCTCAAGGGGCTCCCACGCCATCCGCAGCTGCCCGGACAACGTCGCGGCCTGCTGCTTCGCCGCCGCGATGATCTTGCCGATGGCCTGACGACCAGCCGCGATCCACTCAGGAACCAGCGCGTACAAGCCACTCAGGTAAAGGCCGAGGATCGTGGACGCGAAGAACGTCAGCTGGAGGAGGATGTCGTACTCGGCCTCCTCCCCGTTCAACCCGAACCTGTCCACCATGTCCGCCGCGTACCGCAACGCCGCCACCTGCGCCTGAACCGGAGCGGTCAACCCCCGAACATGATCATCGAACGCGTCCGCGGTCTCACCCTCAAGATTCGCCCGCACACCAGACGCCAACGAATTGACATTCCCCGTCGCGTCCACATAAGCGTCCGCGTTGTCCCGCATCTCGCTGGACAACGCGTACATGTCGTTCGATCTCACCAGCGGCGGCTTGTTACCGACGAACCCGTACATCGAATAGTAAATAGGCGCCCAGAGACCATCCTCGGGAATCTGAATCTCACCCATCGCTCACCACACCATCCGATTCGGACTCGCACCACCACACGCCCGGCTATCTGCTACCTGCGGAAGCGGAAGAAGCCCGGTTCCCCGTCGCGCGGGAATTCCATGAAGACCTGCTCGTCGAACGACTTCCCGGGCTGCTGCGATCCGGGCTTCTCCGTGACCAGGAAGTGCCGCTCCCCATCCTCGGTCGGGTAGGGCTTCGACCCGGACTGGTTGTTCGGGTCGCCGAGCGTCAGATCTCCACCGGTCAGCGGAGTGATGTCGGAGTAGCCGTCGACGCCGATCCGCACCACCCCGTTCGACAGTTCGGTGGCGCTGACGATGCGCTGCCCCTCGCCCAGCGGGTGGCCGTACACCATGGGCTGCTCGTTCTCCCGCAAGGCGCGCAGCCTCATCGCGGAGGTCATTCCCGGCTTGCGAACCTCCACGTCCTCCGGTTTGAGCCCGTTCAGCACGTATCCGCGGTCGGAAACGGGCAGCTGCGGCTTGAGGCCCTCGTTCGCGTGCCCACCGGCGGGAACGGCACGCTGCGACTTCACGAACTTCCCTTTTTCCAAAGGCTTGCTCGGCTCGACACCGCGGTTCGGCGCCAGCGCCTTCGAGGCCCTGGCCGCTACGTAGCCGGTCGTCTTCTCCAGCGGGACCTTCTCGGCGGAACGGTTGTGGCCCGTCGACTTCACGGGTACGTTCGCGGTCGATCCCTGCAGCGGGACTTCCTTCTGCGCAGGAATGTTATGGCCCGTCGGCTTCTGGGAATCGCCGGAACCGTTCTCGCCCGCGGTCTTGAACTTGTGCGACAGCTGGTCGGCCTCGTCCCGGGAACCGCCGTACATCTTCCCGTTCTCGTAGAGGCCGTCGCTGATGTAGAGCAACGATTTGGCCTGCCGACCGATCCCGTCGAGGAACACCCGCTGGCCGTCTTCGAAGTTCTGGAAGAATTCCCGGCCCTCGTCATCGTCGCCGAAGCTATCCTTGTACCGGGCGCCGAGCGGAGTGGCCCGTTGCAGGAGCGACTGCAACCGCGCCTGCACCTCTCCGTAACCCTCGCCGCTCTTGCTCAGGTTCTCCGGATCCACCCAGAACTGGTTCATGGTCCTCATTCCTCCGCTCACGCCCGTAGTCGAATCCGGCCCCGTTGCTCTCCGGGGCGCACCAACCGCAAAACCCCTGCACGACCGCGAAAGCGCGGCGGCCAGGTCTCAGCGCCGGTTCAGCCGCTCCCTGAGCAGCGGCGGCAGCTTGGACTCGTCCGGGGCCAGCTTCTCGGCGCTGATCTCCCCGTTCAGCATGGCTTTCACGTCCAGCCCGGGCGGCATCATCGGCGTCATGATCTCCGCCAGCTGGTCGTTCAGCTTGTCCCGGGCGTCGGAGATCGTGCGGGTCACCAACTCCGACAACTCGTTCTTCGCCAGCCGGCGGTACGCGCTGGACAGGAACTTCAGCTCGGTGATCACGCCCTGCGGGCCGACCGTGACCGACAGCTCGCGGCGCGGGGACACCGCGGTCGCCGAGGCCTCGCTGATCCGCCGCTGCGACTCGGCGAGGCCGGTGACCTGGCGTTCGTACTCCTCCCGCAACATCTCCACGTTGCGACGATCCACTTCGGACATTCGAGCCTCCTGAAAGCTTTCCGAATCAAGTCAACGGCATGAGAAGCCGCTCCTGGCCGACGCGGGCCGACCAGGAGTCCTCCGGGCACGAGGTATGCCCGGACCGCCACCTCAGCCGACCGAGGCCAGCCCACTGACCGCGGGCACGACCCGCGCCAGGCCCGCCAGGTCGGCGGCGGCCAGCGTGCGCGAAGCCGCCATCCTGGCCAGGTGCCGGGTGAGCCGGTGAACGCCGTGCACCGTGGTCTCCCCGGACGCCTCGATGTGCGCGCGCATCGCGGCGCGCACGTCGTCGGGCACCTCGTGGCCGCGTTCGCGCAGCTGCCGGACGGCGATGGCGGCCAGGTCCGCCGCCGAATACGCGTCGATCTCCCACCATTCCCCGAAGGAGTCGCGCAGCTGCGGCACGCGCCCGAGCAGGCGCTCCACACCGGGGCGGGTGCCGGTCAGCACCACCACCGGATCGGCGGCGTGATAGCGCAATGCGACCAGCAGCGCCTCCGCCGCCTCCGGCTGGGGCTCGCCGTCCGCGTCGACGTCCACCACGAGGAGTCCGCCCTGCGCGTCCTGGAACGCCCTGTGCACCAAGGTTTCCGCCTGTCCCGGCCACGCCGGGCGCAGGTCCTCGGTGAGCGAGGCGCGCACCACCTGGCCGATGCCGATCAGTCCCAGCTCGGCAAGCCCCTGGGCGTAGAGCCGGGCGAGCTCCCGCCTGCCGCTGCCCCGCGGTCCGGTCAGCACCGCGTTGCCGTGCTGCCCGATGGCCCGGCGGTGATTCCTGCGCTCGCACAGCGAAACGAGCAACGCGGCGACCGACTGGCGCGGACCTTCGAGCCCGATCAGGTCGGACATCCGCCGCCACGCCCGGCTGGCCCGCACCGCCTCGGTGGGATCGGTGGCGGCGTCGGGGGACGCCGTCTCCTCGGCGGGCAGTTGTTCCAGCATCGCGCTCTGCGGGGCGATGTCCGCCGCCGTCAGCCGGCTGAAGTCGGTGTCCCTGGCGGGCGGGCTCTGGGCGAGCCGGGACGCCTGGGTGCTGATCATCGACTCGAAGAGCTTGCGGGCGACGCGGCCGTTGCCGAAGGTCTCGCCCTTGGGCACCCGGGTGAAGTACTCGGTCAGCTCCTCCACCGCGTCGTCGGTGAGCTCGTAGTAGTGCTTGCGGCAGAGGTTGGTCGTGATCGTGACCAGTTCTTCGACGCTGTAGTTCGGGAACTCGATGGTCCGGGTGAACCGGGAGGCCAGACCGGGGTTGGACTGGAGGAACTTCTCCATCAGCTCGGAGTAGCCGGCGACGATCACCACCAGCTCGTCGCGGTGGTCCTCCATCATCTTCATCAGCGCGTCCACGGCCTCCTGGCCGAAGTCCGGGCCGACGCCGCCGGTGCTGGCGGTCAGGGTGTACGCCTCGTCGATGAACAGCACCCCGCCGATCGCCTTGGTCACAAGCTCGGTCGTCTTGATGGCGGTGGATCCGATGTACTGCCCGACGAGGTCCGCGCGGGCGGCCTCGATCATGTGGCCGCTGGAGAGGATGCCGAGCTCGCCGAGCACCGCGCCGTAGAGCCGCGCGACCGTCGTCTTGCCGGTGCCGGGCGGCCCGGCGAACACCAGGTGCCGGCTCATCGGCGGCATCGGCAGGCCCATCTCCTGCCGCACCTGCGACATCCGGATCAGGTTGATCAGCCCGCGCACTTCCTGCTTGACGCCTTCCAGGCCGATGAGCGAGTCGAGCTCGGCGAGCGGGCCGTCGAGCACCGCGCCGCCCGCCTCGCGAAGGCTTGCATCGCCCTGCCCGGCGGCGTTGGGTTCCGGCGGCGGCCCCTCGTTCCCCGTCGGCCGCGGTGTGCTGCTCGCGGACTGGGTCACCAGGTTCTCCACCACGACCTGGCGGTCGTCCGACGGCCGCCGGATCGCCATGCCGCCGCTGTTCTTCACCACGCATTGGCTCAACCGCACCGGTTCGGTGGTCTCCAGGTGCGCGCCGTCGCCGCCGCTGTCGATCAGTTCGCACTCCGCCAGCTCCGCGCGGGCGCCGTCGGCGACGCGGATGCCGTGCCCGCTCGCCCCTCGAATCCTGCAGCGGGTGCCGATGATCGAGCCGCCCCGGTCGACCCGGACGCCGTCGGAGGACACGTCGACGATCTCGGTGTCCCGCATCACGACCTCGGCGGAACCGACCGCCAGCCCGCCGCCGCGCAGCATCGACGAGGTCAGCTCCGCGCGCCCGTTGCCGGTGAGGGCGACGGCCGATTCGGCGCCGGTGCTGATGGTGACGTCGGTGAGCTTCGCCTTCGCCGTCCCCGAAAGCTCCACCGCCGTGGCGGCGCCGGTCTCGATCGAGGCGTAGTCGAACTCGACCACGCCGCCGTCGACCAGCAGGCCGGCGCCTTCGGTCGCGTTGGCCCGGAAACCGGAGAAGTGCACCGACGCGGCCGTGGACAGCTGCGCGATCGCCTCGGTCGTCCCGCGCACGGAGGTCTTCTCGAACCTGGGCGACGCTTCGCCGTCCACGATGAGCCCCACCGGGGAGTCCGCCAGGACGCACTCGATGAGCCTGGCCGCCGCCTGCCCCGTCACCTGCACCGCGTTGCGGCCGGCGCCGGTGAAGGTGCAGCCGCGCAGCACCGGCCGCGCGGTGCCCGAGATGTGCGCGGCCTGCACCGCGGCACCGGAGAACGTGGACTCGGCGATGGTGATCGAGGAGCCGCCGGTGAAGTAGAGATCGACGTTCTCGCCGTCCTGCACCGTCAGGTCGCTGACGTCGAGGCTGCCCTCCTGCTCCACGACGATCGCGGGCTTCGCGGCGGCGGTGATCACGCCCTGGCCGATGACGCACCGGCCGCGCCCGTTCACGCAGATGCCGTTGCCGACCGGTCGCTGGATCACGATCCGGCGCAGCGTCAGGGAACCGTCCTCGCCGACGACGGCGGCCGATGAGGCCACGTCGGCCACGACCGTGTCCTCCACGGTGCTCGGCGACGAGGAGGTGATCACGATCCCGGCGCCGCCGGTGTTGGTCACCTCGCACCCGCGCATGGCCAGCGATCCCGTTCCCCTGGTCAGCAGGGCCGCCCACGACGAGCCCGCCACCCAGCAGCCGTCGAGGGCGACCTCGCCTTGCCGCACGTCCACCGCCGCGACGGTGGCGTCATCGCAGGCCAGCCGCAGGCCCCGGAGCTGGACGCCGCCGGCGTCGACCACCAGCGCGCTGCCCTCGGCGGCGTGCACCTCCACCGTGCCGTCGCCGTCCTCGGCGGCGATGCTGACCATCCGGTTCACGACGAGGTTCTCCTCGTACCGGCCGGCGCGGACGCTGATCATCGCCCCGTCGGGGGCCGCCGCGAGGGCCGAGGAGATCGTGGGGTGCGCCCCCGCCCGCTCTCCGCCCACCACCAGCAGTTCACGGTTCATCGCCCGTCATCCTCTCTCCGCCTGCCCTCTCCGCCGACGAGTCCCCGGGGCCTGGAACGAGCGGTGATTTCGCGCGAAATCGTCGTTCTCCAGGCGTGCGGGGTGGCGATTTCGCGCGAAATCGCCACCTGGCCCCGCTTCACCGGCATGCCTGTCATCACCGCTGCACCAGCCCCGGCATCCAGCCGAACCGGCGGGTGGCGGACTCCCCCACCACGCCTCGGGGCTGGGCCGCCGACCAGCGTTCGACGCAGCGCCGCAGGGACGTGATCGCCAGCTCGTCCAGCGACCCCCGCGCGGCCACCCGCCCGGATTCGTCCACTTCGGACTCCGCCAGTTCGCGGAGGAGGATCCGGCCCCGCGCGCCGTCAGCTCCCGGCTCCGCCATTTCCAGGATCTTGAAACTGGTGCCGGGCACGAAGACGACGCGGTTGTCGACCTCGTCGGCGCCGCCCGGTTCGAGCAGCTTCGTGCGGCGGGCCGTCATGGACCACATCAGCACGTCGACCTCGCCCTGCTGGTCCGGGCTGGGCTCGGTCAGCGCGTGGATGAAGCTCCAGTCGGTCACCAGCCGCCGCTGCTCGTAGAGCTGCCACTGCTGCGGGGTCGGCGACGCCGTGAACGTGGTCGCGCCCCGGTGCGACGGCAGCCGGGTCAGCCCGGAGACCACGCAGCGGGCGAAGGGCACGTGCGGGCCGTTCTCCCCGGTCCGCAGGGCGTGGTCGATCGCCTCGCCGCGCTCCGAGAGGTGCAGCCGCACGGCGACGGCATCGGTCAGCACGTCGGCGGACGACCGGCCGTCGGAGCCCTGGAAACCGGGGTGTTCCGAGAGGATCCGGGAGGTCGAGTGGGACATGGTGTCGAAATCGCGGCTCAGCGTCCGGCGCAGCCAGGCACGCTCCTCGGTGAGGCCGTGGTCGGCCACCAGCGCCGAAGCCGCGGGTTTCGGGGTGGGCTGGAGTCGCGGTTCGGCGGGCTCCTCCGGTGCTTCCGCGCGGCCGCCTTCTGCCTCGGCCGGTTCCGGTTCCGGGGTGGGGTCCGGCGCGGGGGTGACGCTCGGCGCGGGCGGCTCCGGCGCCGACGGCGCGGTGACGGCCGGCCGTGGCGCAGGCGGTTCGCCAACGGTGGGAACCGGCGAGCTCTCCAGGCGGATAGCCATCGCCGAGGCCGGGCCGGTTTCGGTCCTCGGCTCGGTCGCGGGCGCTGCGGTGGCGGGTGCGGGCGGCGCCTCGACACCGGCCGCTGGCGCGGCGGGTGCGGGCGGGACCTCGGCACCGGCCACGACGACGTCGTCGACCGGCGACCCGGTGTCGAGGGAAATCCTGGCATCGACCGGGATTTCGGCCACCGGGGTTCCGACGACCGGGATTTCAACGACCGGGCTCGCGACGACCGCGGGCCCGCCGGTGTCGGTGCGCACCGGGTCCAGCACCACGGGCAGCTGCACGGTGTCGGTCACCGACGAGTTGCCGGCCGCCCGCCCGGACGGCTGCGCCTCGGCGACCAGCTCGCCCTGCGCGGGACCGGCGATGCGGATCTCCGCCCGGCCCACTTCCGAGGCGGGCACGATCCGGCACCGCACCCGGGTGGCGGGGTCCAGCCGGGCCAGCACGTCCTGGGCGAGCAGCCGCATGCGCTCGGCGCGCTTCTCGTCGGTGGCGTCGAAGGCCAGGATGTTGACGTCGGCGCGCGGCGGCTCGGCGCGCACCGCCGCCGCGTTCTGCGCGCCCTCCGGCGGGCGCATCCACAAGCCGGACTGCACGACCTCCAGCACCGCGTCGGGCGTGTACCAGTAGACCGCCGGTGCGACCTGTTCCACCCCGCCGACCGGGACGCGGTGCGACAGCAGCGCGGGGGTCTCCCGGAACGCCGGGTCCGTCCTCGGCAGGTACCCGACCTCGCGGGCGAAGGCGTGCCAGCCGAGCCCGCCGTCCGCGCACACCGTGTAGATGTCCGGGGTCGTCGTCGAGCCGACCGGCATTCCCGTGTAGCAGACGACCCGGCTTTCGAGCAGGTCCGCGAGCGCCTGCCCGAGCGTGCCGCCCTGCGGCAGCCGGACGGGGCCGTACTGCACGAAGCGGACCTTCTCCCGGATCTGGCCGTCGAGCTGCCGCCAGAACCGGCTCACGTCGTCGAGCGAGAGCGGCGGCGTGCCCGGGCAACCGAGCACGACGGTGAGCACGTCCGGTTGGCAGGGCATGCTGCTCACCAGCCGCGACCAGTGCTCGCCCGACTCGGTGTCGCGGGCGGCGGCGTGGATCCACACCCCGCCGGGGATCGGGTCGGCCATGCCGACGGCGCTGGTGGGCAGGGGGTCGGTGGCGCCGGAATCCCAGGAGGGCCGGGGAAAGCGCTTCGCCTCCCACTCCGGCGGCCGGCCCGGCCGGAACCGGACCCAGCCGCTGCCCTTGCCGGAATGGACGAACAACGTCCCGCCCACGCCCGGGAAGATCGCCCCGTCCGGGGCCACCACGGTGCGCCCGATGCGCTCCGACAGCCACTGGCCGGTCAGGGCGGTGGCCTCCCGGGGGCGGCCACCGAGGATGAGCCGGACCCCGCGGCGCCGCCGCGGCAGCAGCTCGGCGACGGAATCCCAGGCCGAGACCGGGACGCCGACGGGCAGGTCGACGACCACCATCTCGTGCTCGTCGTCGGGGGCCACGGACATGGCCAGCGCCTGCGCCTCCGGGGTCATCCTCTTCTCCGGGCACACCACGAGCACGTTGCCGACGGTGTGCCTGGCGAGCGCGAGCTCCGGCGTGCCCCGGCGACGCCGGTTCAGCGGGGACAACGAGGACCGTGCGGCCATCACTTTCATCCCTTCCTGGTCGCGCCGACCGCGGCCTGGCTCAGCGCCGGGCCGCTCGGCACGGTGGCGAGCAGATCGTTCGCGATGGGCCGCACCGGCACCCCGGCGTAACCCAGCGCCCGCATCGAGTCGTCGTCCGGCAGCAGGTACTTGCTGTCGCCGGTGATGAGGTAGCGGTCGGGAACGCGCCGGCCGGGCGGGATCGGCAGCGCCGCCACCACCACGCCGGTCCCCGGTCGCATGTGGACACCGCCCGCGGCGGCGCCCGGCTCCGCGAAGACCACCTCGCTGGCGATCCGCGGCCCGACGGGAACCTGCCGGAGGCAGATCGCGGTCGCGCCGTGGTCCTGCCACCGGGCTCCGCTGAGATCGGGGAGCCTCCCGAGGAGCGACCGGTCGGCCGAGCGCGGCGCCGAGGCGACGGCCGCCGGGTCGATCCGGGCCGGTTCCGGTGTGCCGGGAGCGACTTCCAGCAGCATGAACTCGGTCCGGCTGATCGGCGCCAGGCCCTCGCGGCGAAGCACGAACGTCTGCACGTCGCCGTTCGCGGAGCGCTGCTCGAAGAGCTGGCCCACCCGGTACGCCTTGCCGCCGATGGAGGGCCCCGAGGTGCCGCTGCCGTCGATCTGGGCCGACGCGAGCACGGGACCGTCCGGCAGCGCATCGAGCCATGCCTGCGGCGCCGGCACGGGCCGCGCGGCCGCCATGCCCAGTGCGATGGGCACGGTCGGCTCGGCCACCTGGTGCTTCGCGCCGCCCCAGAGCACGTACTGCGTGCCCTCCGGCGACTGCACGAGCACGTACCGGTCCGGGGGCAGCGGCGCGGCGGGAGCGCCGGGGTCGAAGTTCAGGGTCAGTTCCGGCGCGCCGGGCGCGACGGCGCCGGCCGAGCCCGGCAGGCAGGTCAGCCAGTTCGAACCGACCAGGTCCTGCGCCGACGGCAAGATCTGCGGCGCGTTCGGGATGCCCAACGGCGCGCCGCGCGGCGCGTCCGCCAAGGACGCCTGGGAAAGCAACGTCACCTTGGCGCCTGCGTTCGGTCCCTGCAGCAGCTTCGCCGAGGCGTAGTTCAGCGTCGGGTGCAGCACGCCGCCCACGTTGACGTAGCGGGTGCCGGTCTCCTTCTCGACGACGATCGCGCCCTGCGCCCGCCAGGAGTTGTTGCCACCGGGGACGAGCCAGCCGAAGATGCCGAAGCCGACGGCGATCAGCAACGCCAGCACCAGTCCGATGTAGATGCCTACCGCGGCCCGCCGGGCGGGCACCTCGGCGCTGGCGGGATCGCCGAGCACCAGGGCGGAACTCATCCGGCCCATCAGGAACTGGTGGGCGTGCACGTGGTCTCGCTGGGTCTGCATGGTCCGCCCCTCACCCGGCCAGTCCGCGCGCCCAGGCGTACACGCCGAGCAGCTGGAGCAGCAGCGGAACCACCGCGAGCGCGGTGCAGGTGTCGAAGATGTTCGCCAGGTGTCCCCAGATCGGCAGCATCCGCCGCGTCTCGGGCCGCAACGTCGCCTTGACCAAGGCGAACAGCACCAGCAGCAGCCCGACCAGCAGGACCGTCCGCCACCCCGGCGAGAACTCCTGCGCGAAGTGGAGGGCCACCAGGCTCAGGCCGAACGTGCCCGCCGCGGCCAGCGAAACCCGTTGCCAGACACCGAGGAAGTTGCGGGAGCGCAGCAGCACCGCGCAGGCCAGCAGGCTCACCATGGCCCACGAGATCCAGCCCGGCTCGGCCAGGATGAACGGAAAAGCCCCGACGAAGACGGTGGCGGCGACGACCATCGCCACGCTGATGTACCGGTCCGCGGCCGCGGTCCGGGCGAACACGTCGGCGGCGGGCGCGGGATCGATGTCCTGCTGGAGGTCGTCGGCGTTGCGCGGCAGCTGCGGCCCGCGCAGGTAAGCGGCCCGGATGGTCAGCTTCGGCACGAAGACGACCACGCCGAACAGCACGGTGGCCAGGACCCCGGCGACCTGGCCGACCGTCAGGCCGAATCCCGCGCCCAGCCAGACGCCGCCGATCACCGCCGCCGCCACCAGCAGCATCGTGATGAACGGCGCGTACGGGATACCGTCGGCGGCGAACCGCCGCAACACCAGCAGGATGGCGGCGGCCACGGCCGCTCCCGCCGCGCCGACCACGATTCCGGTGGGCGTCGGTGCCGCTGCGCCGGGCACACCGTCGGCCGCGATCAGCCCGGCGAGTCCCGCGAACGCGCACCCCACCAGCCCGGTCAGCCTGGTCAGCCCGAGGTCGTCCAGCTTCTTGGCGACGGGCACGGCGGCGGCCACGAAGACCACGCCCAGCCCGAGCGCGAAGCCGGCGTGCAGCTCCGTCGGTCCCGGACCGAGCAGGACCAGCCCGATCACCGCGGCCACCGCGGCCGACAGGGTGGTGAACAGGACGCGGCCGTGCGCGTGCTTCCAGCGGTCCTTGCGCTGCCCGACGGAGGTCGCGATGCCGTCGGCCAAGTCGTCGAAGTCCAGCTCGGGCAGCGGATCGTCGGCCGGCCGCAGGTGCAGCTGTTCGCCCTCCAGCCAGTCCAGCGTCTCCGGCGTGCCCGACGGGTCCAGCGGCGCCCCGCCGAGCCGCTGCAACACCCACGATCCCTGCTCGCCGCCCTGCGGCTGCTTCCGGGTGTGGCTGAGCAGCACCGGCAGGAGATCGGCCACGGTGGTCGAGACGGGCACGGCGAGATCGGCCTTGCCGTCGGGCCCGAACACCGTGATCCTGCACAGCTCAGCAGCTCTGGTCATGAGCCATTCCTCCTGGGATGAAGCTTTCGTCGACTCGGCTCGCGCGGCGGTCCTCGCGCGCGGAGGGGAATCCCACTGCGGCCCCTACAAGCCGGCCGGTGAGGCGGTGGTGGTCGAATCAGCGGTCACGAGACCGGTCTGGATGAGGCCGACGCCCCGGCGGGTGACCAGCTGGGCGCGCCCCGGCGGCAGCTTGCGCGGCGCGGCCTCGCCGAGGAACTTCCCCTCTTCCTTGGGGTAGGACAGCAGCACGCCGGGCGTGCCGAGCTCCCAGAGCCTGCGCAGCACCGGGTCCATCATCGAGCGCATCGCGCCCGAGGTGCTCCGGGCGATGATCAGGTGGAGTCCGATGTGGACGCCCTGCGGGATCATCGGCAGCAGCGGTTCCAGCGCCGAGCTGACGCCGCCCCGGCCGAGCAGTTCGTAGTCGTCCACGACGAGGAACAGCTCCGGGCCCTCCCACCAGTCGCGCTTGCGCAGCCGCTCCGAGGAGATGTCCTGGCCCGGCACCCGCTTGGTCATCGACCCGAGCGCCTGCTCGGCGAGCTGGAAGAGCGTGTCGGAGCTGAAGCCGAAGCCGACGCCGTACTCGGCGGGCACCTCCTGGTCGAGGTCCCGGCGCACGTCGCCCAGCACGATCTTGGCCTCGTCCGGGCCGTACCGCTGCCGGATCGAGCGCAGCGCCAGGCGCAGCAGGTTGGTCTTGCCGGTCGCGCTGTCGCCGAAGACCATCAGGTGCGGGTGGACGAAGAAGTCGTGCCACACCGGTTCCAGCCGCTGCTCGTCGTAGCCGAGGCACACCCGGAATTCCCGTTCCGGCGCCGGGAGTTCCGCCGCGGGCAGGTGGGTCGGCAGCATCCGCACCGGCGGCGCGCCGCGGCCGGGCCAGAACGCCCGCACCTCCTCCGCGACGCCCTTGGTCGCGTCGGCCAGGTCCTCGGCCCCGGAGGTGCCGTCCAGGCGCGGCAGCGCCGAGATGAAGTGGAATCCCTTCGCCGTCATCCCGCGCCCCGCCTGGTTCGGCACGGTGGCCGCCTTGCGGGAACCGACCTCGGATTCCATCGAGTCGCCCAGCCGCAGCTCGAACTTCGTGCCCAGCAGGTCGCGCAGCCACGGGCGGATCTCCGACCAGCGGGTGGCGCTGAGCACCACGTGGATGCCGAAGGAAAGCCCCCGGGAAGCCAGTTCGCCGATCTTCGTCTCCACGTCGGTGAAGTCCTGCTTGACCGTGAACCAGCCGTCCACGACGAGGAAGACGTGACCGAACGGGTCGTCGATCTCGCCCCGCGCGCGGGCCCGCAGGTACGCCGAGATCGACTCGAACCCGTGCTCGGCGAACAGGGCCTCGCGGCGTTCCAGCAGCTGGGTCAGCTCCGCGATGGTTCGCACGACCCGGTCGTGCTCCATCCTGGTCGCCACCGAGCCAACGTGCGGCAGGCCGGACACCGACATGATCCCGCCGCCGCCGAAGTCCAGGCAGTAGAACTGGACCTCTTCCGGCGTGTTGGTCAGCGCGAGCCCCAGCACGAGGGTCCGCAGCAGCGTCGACTTCCCGCTCTGCGGCGCGCCCGCGACGCCGACGTGCCCGTCGGCCCCGCCGAGGTCGGCGACCAGCAGGTCCCGCAGCTGCTCGAAGGGCCGGTCGACGACGCCGACCGGGACCCGCAGCACGCCCCGGCTACCGGGGTCGTCGACGGTCATCCCGCGGGCGGGGTCCGGCACCACGGTGGGCAGCAGCGTGTCCAGGCTCGGCGCCTCGGACAGCGGCGGCAGCCAGACCTGCCGGGCCGGCGGGCCGCTGCCCGCCAGGCGCCCGATGATGACGTCGACCAGCGATGGAACGTCCTCAGTGGACTCCGCCTCGGGCTGTTCCGCCGGCTCCTCGGTGGAATCCGGTTCCTCCTCGGCGGGCCGGAGCGCGAGCAGGCTCGGGTACGGCTGGGTGCGGAACGAGACGACCTCGGAGAACGCCCGGTTCTCCGGGGCGGCGGCCGGGCCGTCGCTCGGCGGGCACGGCCCGGAGACGTACGCGCCCTTGAAGCGCACCAGCGTCGTGGTGTCGATCTTCAGGTAGCCGTTGCCCGGATCGGACGGCAGCTCGTACGCCTTCGCCGCGCCGATGACCGCCCGCGACTCCATCGAGGAGAAGGTGCGCAGCGCGATCCGGTACGACAGGTGCCCTTCGACGCGGTGGATCCGGCCTTCTTCGAGGCGCTGCGACGCGAGCAGCAGGTGCACCCCGAGGCTTCGGCCGAGCCGCCCGATGGACACGAACAGGTCCATGAACTCGGACTTGTTGGCCAGCAGCTCGGAGAACTCGTCGACGACGATCAGCAGGTCCGGGAACGGCACCAGCTGCGCGCCGCTCCCACGGGCCTTCTCGTACTCGAACGAAGAGGAGAAACCGCTCGCCCGCAGCAGTTCCTGCCGCCGCACGAGCTCTCCGTTGAGCGCGTCCTGCATCCGGTCGACCAGCGGCAGCTCGTCGGCGAGGTTGGTGATCATCGCCGAGGTGTGCGGCAGCCGGTCCATCCCGAGGAACGTCGCGCCGCCCTTGAAGTCGACCAGCACCAGGTTCAGGATCTCGGACGAGTGGGTCGCGGCGAGGCCGGTCACGAGCGTGCGCAGCAGCTCGCTCTTGCCGGAGCCGGTGGCACCGATCAGCATGCCGTGCGGCCCCATCCCGCCCTGGGCGGGTTCCTTCAGGTCGAGGTCGACGACCTCGCCGTCCTCGGTGACGCCGATGGGCACCTGGAGGCGGGCCCGCTGCGCGGCGCGGGGCCGCCACAGCGCGGGCACGTCGAACGTGCGCGGGTCGCGGATGCCCAGCAGGCTGGTGAGCTCGAAGTCGCTCTCCAGCGGCTGGTCGGCGACGTCGACCGAGCCGCTCGTCCGCTTCGGCGCGAGCAGCCTGGCCAACGATTCGATCTGCGCCAGGCTCAGCTCGTCGCGCTGCGCGGATCCAGTGGCATCACCCGCCGGGAACTCCACCGCATCGTCTTCCGCCGTCAGGCGGAGCACTTTCGGCCCGCCCGGCATCTTGCCGGTGAGGTCCAGCAGCACCACGTTGCGCAGTCCGCCGTCGAGCAACCGGGACGACTCGGGGATTTCCGCCTGGTGCGCCACCACCACGATGAAGGGCTCGACGACGCCCGGCCGGCTGCCCGGATCGTGGTCCGGCCGGTCGGTGATGTCGGGGCCGAGCACGTCCAGCAGCTCGTCGTGGTCGCAGGCGAACAGCCGCAGCGGGCCCGCCGGGTCCTGCATCGCCGGGTGCGCGTTGTGCGGCAGCCACTTGACCCAGTCCCACTCCGGCTGCCCCGTCTCGTCGGTCAGCACGGCCACCCGGAGCTCGTCCGGCGAGTGGAAGGTGACCAGCTGGCCGAGGATGGCGCGGGCCAGCCCCACCGCCGATTCCTGGGAACCGGCGAACTCCACGCTGGTGAAGCTGCGCAGGCCGACCGAGATGGGGATGCCCGACACCGTCCGGTACGCCTCCCGGAAGCGGCGCAGCGAGACCGCGGCGAGCGGTTCGAGGTCCTCGATCGGCTTCGTCGACGGCGCCGTGTACTCCACCGCCGCGGCCAGGGTGCCCAACCCGATCCGGGCCCGGCCGAAGTCGGTGTCGTTCGCCCGGCGTTCCCACAGCCTCGGCCCGCTCGCCACCGACCAGAGCCAGGACGGCTCCGGATGGTTCCACACGACCGCCCGCCGCTGCTGATCCGCGGCTTCCCGCGCCTTCTCGCGCAGTTGCGCGATGTAGCGCAGGAAGTCGCGGCGCTCGGAGCTCATCTTGCGCTTGCGCTCCGCGCCGGCACGCCCGATCTGGCTCAGGCCCATGATCAGCATGCCCACGCCCATGATGCCGCCCATCATGTACATCGCGGGCGACCTGCTGGACGACGCGAACATCATGACCATCGCCGCCGAGCCGATGCCCATCGGCAGGAACATGGCCGCCGAGCGGAAGTCGAGCGCCGCGGGCTCCGCCATCACCGGCGGCTCCTGCAGCTCGACCTCGCCTTCGGGCATCTCCGGCCCGGCGACCCGTGGCGGGCGCTTCACCGTGACGGTGCTCATGGGTGTGCCTCATTTGCGGTCGGCGAGTGCGGAATCTCCCCTATCCGATCACTCCGGAGGGCGGCGCGGCCGGTCCTGCGCCCCAGGCAGAGTTATCCCTCACGAGCAGGTCCGCGCTGGATCGCTCCTTCTTCTCGTCCTCCTCCTCGGCCTCCGCCGCCGCGGCCTCCGCTTCGGCCTGGGCCTGCTTCTCGGCCCGCATGGCGGCCGCTTCCTCCGGGCTCAGCGTCGGGCCGCCGCACATCAGCGGTTGCTCGTCCTCGACCGGTTTCCCGTTGCCTTCGGCCCACTTCGCGCTTCGCCAGGTGGCGTAGCCGTTGCCCGCCGACGGCGCGCCGGTCCACGGCTTGCTGTCCCGAAGCGCGTGGTCCGGCGCGGGCCGGTCGCGGTCCGATTCCTCGGGGCGCGCGGTCACCGGGAACGGGACCAGCCACGGCAGGCCGTCGCTGGGCACGTCCCACGCGCTGGTGTCCTGCTCCGCCGCGTCGCGCCTGACGACCGGCACGTGGTCCTCCGGAGTCTCCGAGGGGTTCCCGGGACCGGCCGTGTCCTCGCCGGCCTGTCCGACCGACTCGGCCGGATCGGCAGGCGTCCCGTTCGGCGCCTCGGGTTCGCCGCCGTCGGATCCGGCGCTCTCCCAAGGCTTGTCACCGGCGTCCAGGAGGCCCGAGGCATCCGGGCGCTCGGCGTTGGAACCCTGACCACCGGCACCCGGAGGCACCATCGGCGGAACCAACGGCATGCCGCCCGGAACCTGCTGCCCGGTCTGCGGCGTGCTCTCGCCCGGCGACCAGTCCTGCGGACCCGACGCACGCGGAACGCCTTCGAGCGGCATTGCCGCGTCGAGCGGAAGTGCCGGAGTCTCCACATTGGCCGGTGGCATGCCGAGGCCCGGACCGCCCGGAACGGCACCACCCGGCGCTTCCGGTTCACCGGAGTTCGGACCGGTGCTCTCCCAAGGCTTCTCACCTGCATCCAGGAGGCCCGACGCGTCCGGACGCTCCGCGCTGGACCCCTGACCACCGGCACCCGGAGGCACCATCGGCGGAACCATCGGCATGCCGCCCGGAACCTGCTGCCCGTTCTGCGGCAAGCCCTGACCCGGCGACCAGTCCTGCGGACCCGCCACCGGCGGAACGCCTTCGGGCGGCGCCTCCGGCTCACCCACGTTCGGACCGGCGCTCTCCCAAGGCTTCTCACCTGCGTCCAGGAGTCCCGAGGCGTCCGGCCGCTCGGCATTCGAGCCCTGACCACCACCGGCGCCCGGAGGCATCATCGGCGGCATCATGGGCATCCCACCAGGACTCTGCTGGCCACTCGGCGGAACTTCCAGTCCGACGCCGCCGGGATCGGCGCCCTGCGGCGCTTCCGGCAGCCCAAGTCCCGGCGGGTTCTCGCCCCAGGGCTTTTCGCCGCCGTCCAGCAAACCCGAGGCGTCCGGGCGCTCCGCACCCGAACCCTGACCACCACCGGCGCCCGGAGGCATCATCGGCGGCATCATCGGCATCCCGCCGCGATCCTGCTGCCCGCCCGGCGGAACCTGGCCACCGGGAGGAGGCGACCAGTCCTGCGGGTTCGACACCGGCGGCGGAGTGCCGATGCCGCCCGGTGGCGGCGTCGAGCCCGGCGGTGCCCCCACGGGTGGCGGCGTCGAGCCCACCGGAGGCGGCGGACCCACCGGCGGTGACCCCACTGGTGGCGGCTTGGAGCCCGGCGGCGGACCCACGGGTGGCGGCTTCGAGCCGGGCGGCGGAACCTCGCCGGGGCCCCCGTTCTGGTTGTTCTTCGGCGGGCTCTGGCCGGGCGGCAGGCTCACCGGAGGCGGCGGACCCACCGGCGGCGGCTTCGAGCCGGGAGGTGGTTGTGAACCAGGAGGCGGCGCCGAGCCCGGCGGCGGACCCACCGGCGGTGGCGGCCCTGGCGGCGGTTTCGACCCCGGTGGCGGAATCTCGTTGAACTGTCCGCCCTTCTGGTTGTTCTTCGGCTGGTTCTGGCCGGGCGGCGGGCCCACCGGCGGCGGCGGGCCCACGGGCGGCGGAGAACCCGGCGGCGGCTTCGACCCCGGCGGCGGCCCCACCGGCGGTGGCTTCGAGCCCGGAGGCGGTGGGCTCTTGGGCGGCGGTGGGCTTTGCGGTGGCGGCGGACTCTTCGGCGGTGGCGGAGAGCCCGGCGGCGGCTTCTGCGGCGGCGGCGGTGGACTCTTCGGCGGGGTCTTCGGCGGAGGCGGCGCGGGTGGGCCCTTCTTGTCCTTGTCGATGGGCGGGGGTGGGCCGCCCTTCTTGTCCTTGTCGAAGGGCGGCGGCCCTCCGCCCGGCCCTCCGCCCGGCGGCACCGGCGTCGTGGTCCGGACTTCGTCCACGGTGACGCCGTAGTTCTCCGCGAGCTTCTTGATGGGCTTGCGCATCTCGATGTTCATGGCCTTGACGACTTCTTCGTCGTCACTGACCTTGACCAACCCGTTGTCCATCACGTCCGCCACGCCGCGCCATCTCGCCACCTGGGCGTAGTGCTGGTCGATCTGGTTCACCGCGTCGCGGGCCCAGGCCAGCCAGCGACCGTTGTCGTACAGCTTCGACGGGACCGGGTGCACCGTGTCCGGGCCGCCCAGCCGGTCGGCGTTGTCCTTGATGTTGTTGGCCAGGGTCTGCATCTTGGCCAGGAACACGCCGGCTGCCTGGCCCTTCCAGGAGCCGTGCTCCCCGGCGACCGCGTTCGCCTGGGCCTCCAGGTTCTTGGCGACGGCGTGCATGGTCTCCTGGATGTGCAGGAAGGCGTTGCCCGCCGAGTACAGCGTGCGGGGATCGACCTCTTTCCAAGCCTGTTCCCACAGTGCGTCGGTCGCCAGGGCGGCACCACCCCACAGCGCGGCCTTGATCTGCTTCCAGTCCCAGTTGTTGTAGTCCTCGTCCTTTCCCTCTTGCCAAGGCGCCTTGCGGTTGATGAACACCGCGTGCTCGTCGATATCGTCCTTCCGGAAGACGTCCGGGTCGTAATCGCCGTACTGCCTTTCGTTCTCTTCCGACTCAGCCATCGACCCTCACGCTCCCTAGAAGACCAAACCAAGATCAGAATTCAGCCGCCGGCCACCACCGGCGCCGGGCCCGCTACTTCGAGCGCGAGCTCGAGTCGATGAAGCGGAACGAGTCCCCCATCACCTTGCTGAGCTTGTCGGTGGTGAGCTTGTTCAGCTCTTCAGTGCTGTCGTAGTCGACGATCAGCTTCCGGATCTCGTCCCGGACGTTCGCCAGCGCGATGTCCAGCCCGTCCATGTAGTTGCGCACGTTGTTCTTCAGGCCGGGATCTTTGTCGCCGGTGCCCATGATCTTGTCCCGCAGCTTGAAGGCGACGTTGAACCCGCCGGGCAGGACGTTCACCTCGTCGGTCTTCTTCTTGGACTTGCCGATCATGACGCGCAGTGCTTCCACATTGTCGGCGAACACCGCGAGGGCCTTGGTGTTGACGCTGATGACACCGTCGCCGCCCTTCTTCTTGTCGCCGCCATCGCCCGGCACCTTGGGCACGTCGCCCACCGGGGTCTTCTCCTCACCCGGAACGTCGTTGGGACCGTCCTTGTGGTAGTCCTTCCCGTCCTTCGGGCCGTCGTCCCAGTCCGGCGGGGGGATGTCCTCCGCCTTGGTTTCGTCGTTGAAGATCGGGTCGTTCTCGTGCTTCTCGTTGACGTCGAGGTACTTCTTCCACGCCGCGTCGGTCTCCGAGAACCCGCCCGACGAGTCCGGGTTGAGATAGACCATGCTCCCGTACGCGTGCAGGTACTTCCGGTCCTGCTCCGTGAGCCAGCCGTGCTCGACGTAGGCGTCGATCTTCGACCAGTCGGCGACCTTGGTGTCCTTCCAAGCGTCGCTCGCCAGGAAGTAGTCGAGACCTTTCAGTTCTTCGGCCATTGCGAACCTCCCCTTCTTCAGGACCTGCCGCGGATCTCAGCCGCGAACGGCCGCCGGAGAAGTGCGAAACCTCCCCGGCGGCCGAACCGCGGATCGCGGCAGGTCAGCGGCTGCCGTCCCAGATCTGCTTGGCCCGCTGCTCCGTGGTGCCGTAGTTGTCCGAGATGGAGAGCAGGGTCTGGCGCCCCGACTCCAGGTAGACCGGCATCTGATCGGCCTGCTGGTTCCATTCCAATTTGGCCGCCCGGTAGGCCTCCTGGGCGACACCCGTCCAGTCCGAGAGGGTCCGCTCGACCTGGGCTTCCATGTCTGCGAGCGCGCTTTTGACGCGGCCGTTGACCGCGTTCATCTCGTCGAGGGTCATGTCCGCGACGTTGAAGTCGAACCTGTAGTCGGACAACTTCTTCTCCTTATGATTCGGGAGGAATGTGCGTCAGACGCCGGGCAAGGCGGTGGCGAAGGACTGGGCGGTGTTGGCCGCGTCGTCTTCGGACGCCACGTAGTCCTTCGTGTTGACGCCCATCACGTCCATCATGTTGATCAGCTTGTTGATGATCGCCTGGAAGGAGCGCTCCCAGTTGTCCATGGCGGCGTTGAAGTTGTTGGACGCGGTACCGGTCCAGCTGCCCTGCAGGCTCGCCATCATCGAATTGACGCGCCCCAATTCCTGGGTGAACTCGCTGGCCCGGTCGCTGAAGATCTGCGCAGCCTGCTGCATTCCCGGCTGCGACGTCTGCACCTGCGGAAAGTTTGCCATTCAGGAACTCCTCCGGTCTCTGTTGGACCCGCGGTCACGCGCCGGACCGGCCGACTCGCGGGCGCGGGCACCTGACAAGTCTTCCGCCGGGTTCGCCGCGCGCCCAGCCGATCCGGTACGCCCCTGCCCGAAAGGCGGGCAGCCTTGCCCGTTCTGGCACGCCGGGGTTTTCCAGATCACCTGAAGCCCGCGAACGGGCAAAACCCGAGGCCACCGAAGGCAATCCGACGAGCAGCTCGCGCTTCAGCGGGAGCGTTCCAGATCCGGGCGCGAGCCCGTGCGGGACGTGGCCGCACGAGGCGCAGGGCGACGATTTCGCGCGAAGTCGTCGCTCCACGTGAGGGCGGGATGATGATTTCGCGCGAAATCGGCGCCAGGTACCGGGTGTCTTCGGATGAGCCGGGCGGAGCCGTTCTGGAACGATCTCTAGGCAGCACCACAGGCGATCAAGGGCCTGACATCGTCCGGCCACAATGCTCGCCGGCGGGTTCGCAGACGCCGGCGCGAAGAATTACGAATGGGATATTCCGGTGTCGCACAACATTTTCGCGGAGCCGGATTCACCAGGGGCGCGCGGGTGCAGTTCCGTTCGGAACTGCACGCCGGACAACATTGCACCCGCGGCGGGGCGCGTCATTTCGTGGGGAAGACCCCGCCGAGGTCGCTCTCCCAGCCCACCCACGGGCCGCTGGCGGGGATCGTCTGGTAGGTCTGCTCCATGCCGCCCCGCTTGCTGATCCCGTAGACGGCCAACCTGCCCTGCGAATCCTGGGCCGAGGACACCAGCTTGGCGATGCTGCCCCCGTGGTCGTGCCACTCGCTCCACAACTTCCGATCCGGCAGCTGGAAGATCTCCTGCACGGTGCCGTTGACGGTCAACACGTGCACGACCACGCAGCCCTTGGGATCTGCGACGGCCAACGGTCGCCCCATCAGCTGGCCACCCCGGCTCTGCCAGCCCCGCCAGGTGTCCGACGCAGCGCTCAACTCGACGTTGTCGAGCAGCGAGCCGTCCACGGTGAGCGAGAAGACCCGCAGGCTGCCCTGGTCGTCCATGGCCACCGCGGGAGGCCCGGTCGTGGCGCCGCCCAGGCCCTTCGGGGCGTTCCACTCGTTGACGGCGAGCCCGGCCTGCGCCATCGTCCGCAGCTGACCGTCCGGTCCGGCCGCGAAGATGCGCAACTTCCCCTTGGAATCCCGGAAGAGCGCGGGATCGTGGGCCGCCGGCATCGGGAGGCTCCGCCACTCGGTCCAGGTCTTGCCCCCGGGCTGGGTCTGCTGGGCCGTCCACAACGACCCGTCGGCGGCCCGGGCCACCACGACCAGCTTGCCCACGGCGTCCTGCGCCACGGCGGGCATTCCCACGAGGTTCGTGCCGCCGAGCACGCGCCAGTTCGCCACCGCGCCGGTACTCGGCTTCACCTGGTAGTTCTCCAGCAGGGCGCCGTTGGTACCGATGGCGAAGGCCACCAGCTCGCCATTCGCATCCGTCGCGATGACCGGGTCCCCCGCGGCGCTTCCGCCCAAGTTGACCCACCCGGTGGTGGCCGATCCCGAGGACGGGGCGGACTGGGTGCTGCTCAGCACCTCGTGGTTCTGCCCCTTCGCCACCACCACCAGCCGTCCCGACTTGTCCAGGCGGGCCGATGTCGCGGGCAGCTGGGAGACCTGCGTCGGCTGCGCCGCGTACGTCCCCGTCTCGAGGGGGAGCTGGATGCCTGCGGGGTCGCCCGAGTTGATCCAGGATGCGGGCTGCTCCCCCATCGCCTGGCTGAACACCACGACCGGGGCAGCGATCAGCACCAGCCCACCGAGACCGGCCAGCACCAGCAGCTTCTGGTCCTTGCGCCCATCCACCCTCTTGATGGGCATGGTCGGCTGGTCGTAGAAACCCCGATTCGCACCGGCTCCGGCAGGCTTCGACGAGCCGCGGTTGTCGGACGGGTGATCCGATCGGCCGCCAGCCGAGAACAAACGCACCTGCCACCCCCATCCCTGTCAAGAGGTCATCGCTGATTCCCACACTATCGGGAATGACCTTGGGGCAGAATGCACCCCCGCGCACCGACTTGGTGTACAGACGTACATGATTTCAGCACCTCGGAGCGCATCTGCCGCCCGGCGCGACAGGGCCGGAACCGGCCCCGGAAAACGACTGCGCCGTTGCCGCGGTTCGCGGCAACGGCGCAGTTCGGCCTTCGACCGGCCCCGTCAGAACGGGTAGAAGCTCGGCCCGTCGACGGTGGCGATGTTCAGGCCCGCACGACCGTCGTAGGTGACCGACCCGATGACACCGTCGCTGTTGGCGTTGACGATGTCCACCCGCTCGGGGCCGTTGCCGCCGTAGTTGAAGTCCTGGCACGAGCCACTGCGGACGATGAAGGTGGAGAAACCGCCGCGCTCCGGGAACGTCGCGTAGGAGTCGTAGGACCCCTTGGAGCACAGCTTGAAGACGCCCGGGGTGGCGGCCTGCGCGGTGCCGAACGTCCCCATGGTGAGCGCGGCGCCCGCCGCGACGGCGAGGGCGACTCCCCGACCCGTCCAACGCTTGGTGGCCTGCTGCATCAAGTGTTCCTTTCAGCGGTTTTCGCTTGCAGAACAAGTCAACCAAGCGCGGGGCCGATTGGCCGCGATCCGCTGCGGGCCGATGACGTCCGGGTAAAGGCGCTGCCCGATCACGCCGGGGAAGTGAACCTCTCGCGGACGTGGATCGTGTACCAGGTTGGGACCACCAGGTTTCCGCCGACGACACCGGTGCGGAGTCCAATGTGGCCGTCCTGCCGTCCCGGCGCCTCACGACTTTCCACATCGGACGACCGCTGACAGGGCCGCCTTCACGGGGAAGTGCGGTCTCCTTCAAGAATCGCGTTGACGCGTTGCAGGACGTCGATCTGGGCCGGGTCGTACAACTCGACCAGCCCCTGGACGACGACCGACATGGTGAACGCCTCGCCCCGGGGGCATGGTCAAGCACCGATCCGCGCGCCGCTTCTCGGCTCTTCATGACCCGGGCGTGGAGTAAACGCGCCGCCTCCCGTGTTGTCGCACTTGTAGCGACGATTGGACCGCGGTCCACCGCAAGGAGGGGACGGGAGCCGATGAGCCTTCGTCAGTACGAGTACGCCCTGGCCGTTGCCGAGGAGGGCTCGGTGACGGCGGCGGCGGAACTGCTGCACGTCGCTCAACCGTCGGTGTCCCAGCAGATCCGCAGCCTGGAGCGCGAACTCGGCGTGCAACTGTTCGCCCGCACGCCGACCGGACTGGTGCCCACCGTGGTCGGCCGCGCGTTCCTGCGGAGGCGGAGGTCGCGGTGAGCGCGTCGCGGCGGGCGAGGGCGACGGCGCGGGCCGGTGCCGATGAGCTGGTGGGCGAGCTGCTGGTCGCGGCGCAGATGGGCCTGGGCACGCGGCAACTGCCGAGCGCGCTGGGCGCGCTGCGCCGCCGCTTCCCGCGACTGGAGGTCACCGTCTTCGAGGAGCCGAACCCCGCCGAGCTGGAGCGGCTGGGGCGCCGGGGCGTGCTGGACCTCGTCCTGGCGGCTGCACCGTGCGACGAGGGCGCCGCCGACGCCCACCACCTCGGCGACGAGGAGTTCGTCGTGGTGCTGGGCGCCGGGCACCGGCTGCTCGCCGCGGACCGCGTCGAGCTGCGCGAGCTGGAGGGCGAGCCGTGGGTGAGGTTCGACCGCGACAGCGCGCTCGACGGCGTGCTGAGGGACGTGCTGCGGGACAACGAGCTGACCCCGACCACGGTCGCCCGCGTGTCCCAGACGGCGACCGCCGTGCGCTGGGCCGCCCACGGGCTGGGAGTGACGCTCGTCCCGGCCTCCGCGGTGCCCCCGGGTCACGAGCACTTCGCGCGCCCGGTGTTCCCGGTCGTGTCCCAGCCCGTCCTCGCCGCGGTCCGGCGCGGCGCGGGCCCGGCGGAGACCGCCCTGCTCGAACTCCTGCGTCAAGAGACCTGGCACAAATCCGCTTTCTTCTCACCGGTGTCCTGACGGCCGAGGAGGAAACGGGCGCCGTTGAACTCCATTTGCCGAAACCGGCGTTCCGGAATGCCGTCGGCGTCAGCCCCTGTGGAATTCGCCGCCGTCCACGACGAGACTGCTCCCGGTCAGCCAGCTCGCTCGGTCGGACGCGAGGAACAGCACCGCGTTGGCGATGTCGTCGGGCTGACCATCGCGCCCCAGCGGCACGGTGCTGTTGGTCTCGCTCGGCGCCGCGGTGTTGTTCGGGTCCGGCGCCGCGTCCAGCTGCGCCCACTGCTCCCGCGTTGCTTCGCCGCCGGGGGTGGCGGTCCTGCCGGGAGACACGGTGTTGACCCGGATTCCGAACGGCGCCAGCTCCGAGGCCAGTCCCCGGCTGTAGTTCTCCAGCGCCGCCTTCGCCGCCGTGTAGTGCAGGAACGGCGCGACCGGGGTGGGGACCGCCGCCGAGGAGACGTGCACGATCATCCCCGAACTCCGTTCCCGCATCCCCGGTGTCAGCAGCGCGTCCAGCCGCACCGACGCCAGGAGGTTCAGGTCCAGCGCGTCCTGCCACTCCTCGTCGGGGATGGCCGAGCTGCCCTTGTGCGGTCGCGCCCCACCCGCGTTGTGGACCACGATGTCCACCCCGCCGAGCGCCTCCTGCGCGGCTGCGGCGAGCGCCTCCGCTCCGGCCCGCGTCCGCACGTCGGCCGGCACGAAGGTGGCCCCCTCCGGCACCGTGCTCGTCGCCGACCTGGCGGTCGCGAGCACCTCGGCCCCGGCGTCCAGGAGCTGGCGCACGACGGCCGCTCCGATTCCGCGAGAACCACCCGTGACCAGGGCCCGCTTTCCCGCGAGTTCCCGCGTTCCCGATCTCTCAATCGTGGTCATGCCACCGGTCCTCTCGATTGCGTGATCATCGGCTCGACGAAAGAAGGATCGACGTGCGCAGCGCGCGAATCTTCGGAGGAATTGCGGCGCGCACCTCGTCGAGCTGTTTCACGCTACGTCCGGAGAAGAACGAGGGGCAAAGACGAAAAGTCAGCAGCCGCCATAGAGAATCCCTATAGCACCCGTGACCGACGCGGGAAGCGGATCAAGGCGACTGCCCACAGGTCCCGCAATGCGCTCTGCGCGAACGCACCCCGACGCCCCACCAGAACACCCGGAAACCACGGACAATGACTTGGCGCGTTTCAGCATGCCTCCGCCCGCCTCATCCCGAAGGCTCCGGTGCCTGACCCCGGTGGGCGATTTCGCACGAAATCGCCCACCCCAGACAGCCACGCCCCGCACGGCCCCGCGCACCAGTCCGACAGCGGCAACTACCTGATCGACGCGCACCTGGGGTCGATCAAGGACCCCATCGCGCTGGTTCGTCGACGCGGTCAAGGCCACCGGCCGCAAGAAGCTGGTGATGGCCGCGCTGTGGACGGAAGCCTGCCTGACCTTCCCCACACTCGACGCACTGCGCGAAGGCTACGAGGTCTACCCGGTCGTAGACGCCGTCGGCGGCACCTCGACGGCCTCCCACGAAGCCGCACTGCAGCGAGTGGAACAAGCCGGCGCACACCCCATCACCTGGGTCCAACTGCTCTGCGAACTCCAACGCGACTGGGCCCGCAAAGAAACCGCCGACGAATTCATGAACCTGTTCATCGAGACCGGCGGCACCGCAGGCCTGCAATTCGCCTACGACCGCGAACACCACTGACCGGCACACCGCGCGCCCGAACACGTCCACAAGGGACATCGACCGGCAACGCCCCGGCAGCAGCAGGAAAGTCCGCTGCCGTTCAGCGCAGTAGAACGCGCTCCAGGCCAACGCGGCAAGGGAGCCGCACGCGACCGGAGGTGCTGGTTGCTCCCTTGAATTCTTCCCGGGATTGATCGGTGGCGCGTCAGGCCCGGTGGGATCGAACTGCTTCATCCCCCGGGCCTGACACGAAGCGGTGCGGCTATCCCCACTGGCCGGGCTGGTAGTCGCCGGCGGGCTGCTGGGTGATGACGTTCAAGCGGTTCCAGGCGTTCATGACGGCGATGAGGGACAGCAGGGCCGCGAGCTGGTCCTCGTCGTAGTGCTTCGCGGCATCGGCCCAGGCCTCATCGGTGACACCACCGGCGGCATCGGCGATGCGGGTGCCCTGCTCGGCCAGTTCCAGGGCGGCCCGCTCGGCGTCGGTGAAGACCGTGGCCTCCCGCCAGGCCGCGACCAGGTTGAGGCGCACCGAGCTTTCCCCGACGTGCGCGGCGTCCTTGGCGTGCATGTCGATGCAGAGGGCGCAGCCGTTGATCTGGCTGACGCGGATCTCCACCAGGTGCCGCGTCGCGGCCGGCAGCGTCGAGTCCCACACGACCTTGCTCGCCGAGAGGATGTACTTCACGACCTTGGCCCCGACCGGGTTGCTGCGGTGGTCGAAACGAGCGTCCATGCTGATCTCCTTGCCGTGCTGGCTGTTGCACCCCTTTGACAAGGCAGCCCTGCAGGATGTGAGCCGCGCGGAAGTGATCTACGTCCCGCGTCGACCCATCGCCCAAGGCCGGAGTTTGTCGGGGTTGCGCACCGCCCAGATGCGCTTGATCCGGTCGCCTGCGACCTCGAACGCGTACACCGTCACGGTGACGCCGTCCTGCTGGGCGACCAGACCCGGCAAGCCGTTGACCGTGCGCTCCAGAATCGTCAGGCCGGGTGCCGCGCGGGAGATTTCGACGTAGGCGCGCGCGATCTGCTCGCCGCCTTCGATCGGGTGGAGGTGGGCGGTGGCGCGGCCGCCGCCGTCGCCGATCGCCGTGGCATCGGGGTCGAGCAGGCCGACGAGCGCCTCGATGTCCTTGGCCTCCCACGCCTGCTTGAAGTCCCGGACGATGCCGGCCTGCTGCGTCGTCGTGGTCGCGGAGGGCTGCGACGCGCGGAGGCGCCGGCGGGCCGAGGTGGCCAGCTGGCGGCAGGCCGCCGGCGTGCGGCCGACGATCTCGGCGATGTCGGCGAAGGGGTAGCGGAAGACGTCGTGCAGGATGAACGCGACGCGCTCGGCCGGGGTCATCGATTCGAGCACGACGAGGAAGGCCATGCTGATCGACTCGTCGAGGGTGACCCGGTCCGCCGGGTCGATGGTGGTGCCGCCCGGCCGCTCGTCGATCCGCTCCGCGTAGCCGGGCAGCGGCTCCGGAATCCATTGGCCCACATAGCGTTCGCGCCTCGCCCGGGCCGAACCGAGCAGGTTGAGGCAGATGCGGCTGGCGACCGTGGTCAGCCAGGCGCCGGGTGATTCGATGGCGTCCTGCTGCTGCGCGGTCAGGGCGTACCAGCGGGCGTAGGTCTCCTGCACCGCGTCCTCGGCCTCGGCCAGGGAACCGAGCAGCCGGTAGGCGAGATTGATCAGCCGACGCCGCTCGCCCATGATCGCGCTCAGGCTCGGGTCGGGCCGGCCGTGTCCTGGCCCGGCTGGGGTGCTCATGGTGCGCTGTCTCCCTCGGTCACGTCTACCCTTACCGATTCGACAGGACAGCGCACCGGAATGTGAGGCCGGCGCGCCACTTCAGGTCCCGATCGCACGCCACTCGCCCCGCCGCTGAACGGGTGGAGCCCCAGGTCTGAACGATTCCGTTGTGGACTCTCCAGCACGGACGCCGGGAGCCGAACCGGCAGCGCGGCTGCACCCTTCCCGACCGCACCAGGGGCCACGACTACACCAACAGCACCCGATCACACGTTTGGGATCCCGAGTGTTGACGGGCGGCGAACGCCGGACGTACAGTGCTCGGGATCCCAAAAGGAGATGACTTTCCTCCTCATGTGAAGTGCGCGCATGGACGAATGCAGGCTCTTTCTTCGCACCGCGGGACATTGGAGCAACGATGGTCCATCAAGATTCGGCGCCGTTGACGACGACGTCGACGGTCGAGGAACGCGATCGAACGTTCAGACGCGTGGTCCTCCGGATCGTTCCGTTCGCAACCCTCGTGTACGTCATCGCCTGGATCGACCGGGCCAACGTCGGGTTCGCAAAGCTGACGATGCTCAACGACCTGTCGTGGAGCGACGCCGTCTACGGCGCCGGCGCGGGAATCTTCTTCCTGGGCTACTTCTTCTTCGAGGTGCCCAGCAACCTGCTCCTGCAGAAGATCGGCGCACCCAAGACGATCATGCGGATCGCCCTGGGTTGGGGCGTGGCAACCGTGCTCATGGCGTTCATCACCGAGCCGTGGCACTTCTACGTCCTGCGATTCCTGCAGGGCGCGTTCGAGGCCGGTCTGCACCCCGGGCTCATCCTCTACGTGACCTACTGGCTCCCGGCGCACCGGCGGGCGAAGGTCGTAGCCATCTTCATGTCCGCTTCGCCGATCGCGCTGCTGGTCGGCAGCCCGCTGGCCGGCTACATCATGACCTACACCGATGGGCTGCTCGGGGCCGCGGACTGGCAGTGGCTGTTCATCATCGAGGGCATCCCCTCGATCGTCCTCGGCCTGCTCGCCGTGTTCCTCATGACCGACAAGCCGAGCAATGCCAAGTGGCTGAGCCAGGAGCAGCGCGACCACGTGGCCTACGAGCTGGCCGAGGAATCAGCCGGGCTGAGCGGCCGCGAGCACAAGTTCCTCGCCGCTCTGCGCACGCGAACCGTGTGGATCCTCATCTTGACGTTGTTCTGCATCATCACCGGCAACGCCACGTTGTCCTTCTACGGCCCCAGCCTCGTGGAAGCCACCTTCGACGTCGACTTCGCGACCCTCGGGTGGATCATGTCGGGCATCTTCACCTTCGGGTGGCTCGGGATGATCGTCAACGGCTGGTTGTCCGACCGCAAGGCCGAAGCGCGCTGGCACACGGCTTGCGCCGCGGCTTTGGGCGCCCTGGGCCTCATCCTCGCCGCGATCGCGCTGGCAGCCGGGAGCGGGGCGGGCGTGATCGCCTCCCTGGCGCTCTCGGCCGCCGGGACCATGGGCTCGATCCCGGTCTTCTGGGGCCTGCCGGCGCAGTTCATGTCGGGGACCGCGCTGGCCGCGGGCGTGGCGCTCATCAACTCCGTCGCGAACCTGGCGGGATACCTCTCCCCCCAGTTCCTCGGCACCATCAAGACGGCCACCGGCACTTATTCGTCCGGCCTGTACGTCATCGCCGGAGTGGAGTTCATCGCGGTGGTGCTGATCCTCGTCTTCATCAGCAAGGACGCGGCGGCCGGAACCGGCAGGCCGGAGCAGGCCAAGCCCCGAGCCGAGCAGGCCGCCGAATAACCCTCCACAGTGGAATTTAGCTTGTCCCTCGCACCAACCGATCGAAAGGAAATCATGACCATCGCCGGAGAGACCTTCCAGAACAGGTCGATGGAACTCCCGGACGAACTGATCCACGGCACCAGCGACGTGCACGTGCACAGCGGGCCGTGGCTGAAGTCCTGCCCGGGCCGCCTGGACCCGTTCCAGATCGCCGAGCAGGCGAAGGCCGCCGGGATGAAGTCGCTCGTGTTCTACGACCACACGCTCGGCGTCAGCAACGGCACGTCGATGCTCGTCAGCCGGCAGGTCCCCGGCATCGAGATCTTCGGCGGGATCATCCTGACCACCGCCCTCGGCGGTCTCAACCCGCGCGCGGTGAAGACCGCGCTGCACTACGGCGCCGGCGCCAAGTTCGTCCACTTCGGAGCCCACTGCACCCACTTCATGGCCAGCCATGAGGGCAGCTTCGTCGACGGCAAGCCCGTGCCGTTCAAGGACCAGTACCCGAAGTTCGCCGAGCAGGAGCTGGCGAAGTCCATCCGGATCCCGCTGGAGGGCCCGGTCCCGGACGACCTCGCGGAGATCCTGCAGCTCATCGCCGAACGCCCGGACGTCCACCTGAACACCGGTCACGTGTCGGTGCCGGAAGCGTTCCGCCTGGTGGATCTCGCGATCGAGGCCGGGATCGAGAAGATCGTCGTGGCGCACCCCTGCCGCGGGCGCATGACGACCGAACAGCAGAAGGAACTGGCGAGCAAGGGCGTGCTGCTCGAAGGCGCGGTCTCCGACTGGATGTTCCACCGGGGCCTGCCGCGGACGAACTACTACGTGGAGCGCGAATGGGCCGACGAGATCGCCGGCATCGCCAACTCCCCGGAGTTCAGCGGAATCGTGCCCTGGGCGAAGCAGATCCGGGAAATCGGCATCGAGCACTTCATCATCGGAACCGACTACGGCATCCGCTCCGGGCCGACGCCGGCCGAGGGCATGCGCACGTTGATCAGCTCACTGCTCGACCTCGAGTTCACCCCCGAGGAGATCCACACATTGGTCAAGGGGAACCCGGAAAAGCTGCTCGATCTCGAGCCGTGATCCCGGCGGGAGCGGCGACCCGGCGAGACCCCGCCGGCGCGGTCGAGCGGATCGCCGCTCCCACCGCCGTCGCAGACGGCCACATCGCGACCTGGACGGTGCGAGACCGCGTGGTGGGGTCGCGCGACCTCCGCCGGAGATGCAGCAACACCTTGAGAGGACGGCCCTGTTGTCGCACACCGACGCTCCGACGGTCATCGTGGTGAATCCCAACACGAACCGGGAAACGACCACGATGATGGCTGATCTGGCGCGGCGCCACCTGGCACCGGCCGGCCTCGCGGTCGAGGGCATCACGGTCGCACGAGGCCCTTCGATGATCATCGACCCCGACGCCCTCGCCGAGGCCGCCGAGCACGTCGTGGACGCGGTGCGGCGCCACCTCACCGGGCCGGTCGGCGACCAGGTCGTCGCGGTGATCGTCGGTGCGATCGGCGATCCCGGCCGCGCGGAGCTCGCCGCCTCGTTGGACGTGCCGGTCGTGGGGATCGGGCAGGCCTCGATCCTCGCCGCCGCCGGTCCGGGCCGGCGGTTCGGCATGGCCACCAGCACTCCGCTGCTCGTCGACTCGCTCGCCGGATTGGTCGAAGGGCACGGCAGGGCCGAGACGTTCACCGGCGTGCGCCTCACCGGTTCGGCCCCGCTGGTCCTCGCCCGCGACCCCGAACGGCAGTACTCGGAGTTGGCCGCGGCGGCGAGGGTCTGCGCCGAGGAGGACGGCGCGGAGGCGGTCATCATCGCCGGCGGGCCGCTGAGCCAGACCGCTCGCCGGCTTGCCGAACTCGGCTTCGTCGAGATCGTCGAGCCGCTGCCCAGCGCCAGCGGGCTGGTCGCCGACGTGCTGGCGAAACGGCCCGGAGCGGCCGGGCGTTCAGCGCAGGCCCAACCGGGCTGATGCGGCCGCCGATGAACCTCCCCGGCCGTGGTCCGGGGAGGTTCAGGCGCCGAAGAGGAACTCCAGCGTGCGTTCCCGGGACGCGCGCACGTGGTCGCTGGCCGCCGCGGCGGCCGCGCCGGGGTCGCCCGAGGAGATGGCCTCGCACAGCGTCTCGTGCTCGGCGTGGATGAGGTCGAAGTCCTCGATCTTGCGGCGCAGCCAGCCGACCTGACCCATGAGGGGTTCGAGCGTCTTCCGCAGCAGCGCGTTGCCGGAGAGCTCGGTGATCTCGTCGTGCAGCCTGGAATTCGCCGCGTGCGCGGACTGGACATCGCCGGTGGCGATGGCCTCGCGCGCCTCCTGCATCGTCGCGGCGAGGTGGTTCTCGGTCCCCTCCGCGATGTGTTCGGCCGCCTGCTGGGCGGCGAGGATCTCCAGCATCTCGCGAACGTCGAACAGTTCCCTCACCTGGCGCCGGTCGAGCACGCGCACGACGAGCCCGCGAGTGGGCAGGTATTCGACGATCCCCTCGTTCTGCAGGATGCGCAGCGCCTCGCGGACGGGCAGCCGCGAGACCGAGTACTGCTCGGCGAGCTCGCGCTCGACGAGGCGGGTGCCGGGCGGCAGCGTCCCGTCGTAGATCCCGTTCCGGATGCGTTCGCCGACGATGTCGCGCAGCGGCTTCTCATGCCGGTACAACTTGCTGGACGGCGTCGCCACTGATCACCACGTACCTTCGTCGGACCTGCATCGGATGCCGCCATCCTATCGACCTGCGCGACATCCACAGCGACGTTCGGGACCCTCCCGTCACCTCTGGTCGTCGTGCAGGATCACGCAGCGGATCTCGGCGCGCACGCCGCCCACCCCCTGGCCTGGTCCGGCCACCCAGGGCACCCGTGACCCGCACGGCCGGCGATCCCCGCCTGATGGCCTGGACCATGACCGGACCGCACCGGTTCGACCCCCTGTCCGGCCCGCACCGGCGACCGGTTCGCCGCGCGAGAGCATCCGCGCCGCCTGCACGATCGACATGGGCGGCAGCTTCGCCGTCGACCCCGAAGTGCGCACGGCGATGGTCTCGATCACCACCGCCGCCCAACCGGCCCTCGGCACCCTCGACCATGCCGCCCCGGATGTCCGCGGCGGGATCGAAGCGTTCATGCCCCACCGCGCGGCGGAGGCAACCGCAGGATGAAGCTGTGCGCTCGCTTCCGTTGAGCGCAGTAGTTCCGCTCCTAGAACTCTCCGGGAAGCGCGCCGAGCTGTCGCAGCTGCGCGAAGACGTCGACGACTCCCCGGATCTCGACGATCCGGCCGCCGGCGAAGCGGACGATGAAGATCTCGTTGTAGGTGACGGTTTTTCCGGTGGGCGGGAGGCCCCGGTACTCGCCCAGGTGGGTCCCGGTCACCGTGTTCCTGAACACGACCTTGTCCCCTTCTGCGACCATTTCCTCGACCACGACCTGAATGTCGGGGAACGCGCGCAGGAGCACCGCCCACACCTGCTTGAGCGCCTGCGCTCCGCCCGCATCCATCGGCACCGGCGTGTGAAATCGCACGTCCGGCACGACGAGCTCGTCGATCGTCTTCGCGATGATCTCCGCATCACGGGTGTTCATGGCGTCGTGGAAGCGGCGGAACGTCGCCTTGTTGCTGGTTTCCTGGTCCGTTGACATCTGGTTTCTCCTCAGGTCGAACATTCGGCCGTGTTCGGGGTGCGGGCGCCCAGTTCGCAGTTTCAATTGAGCCTTTTTCATCCTGGTTGGCCCGCAGCCGCGGGTCGCAAAGCTGCACGTCGATGGGCTGCCGCATGCGCCGCAGGCGCATAGCCCACCTACGACACCCGCACCGCCGCGGGTTCTCAGAGGCTTCCTGGCGAGGACGGCCCCTCCGCCGTGTATTGGGCATACATCAGGAGGGGCACCCACAGTCCAGGGAGCCTCTGAGGTTCCGCCACCCGCACCGCCACGCAGAACGAGCTTGGAAAAACCTCGTTGAAACTGCGCCCCGCACCCCGAACCGGCCGGCGCTACTTGCTGTAGTTCTTCCCCGGGGGCCTACCGGGGATCGGCTTGCCGATGAGAGCGACCGGGACGAACAAGCAGAAATGCCCGATCGCCATGGTGAGCGTCCAGAGCGCTCGGTCGTCGTAGTGGGCGGCGGCCTTGGCGAACAGTTCGTCGGAGACGCGCTCCCCGAACGGGTTCGGGGTGAGGACGGCCTCCACGAGTTCCAGCACGACTCGTTCGGCGTCGGTGAAGTAGGGCGCGTCCTGCCAGGTGGCGACGGCGGTGATGCGCTCCTCGGACTCCCCTGCCTTGCGGAGGTTTTCGGTCGCTCGAACGGAGTGGTAGGTGCTGCCGACGATCTGCCCGGCTCGGAGCCGCATCAGGCCGATGGTGCCCTGCGGGACCGGACCGTTCCTGGTGGCGTTGAGGACGGCCGCGGAGAGCTTCGCCAGCTCGGGGAACTGGTCGGTGAGGTCGGGCAGCCGCGACTTGATGTCGTCGTGCCGGGTCGTCGTGGGTGTGGACATGGTCAGGTGTTCCTCTCTCGATCTCGGTGGCGCGCTGGACCGCGTCACACCATTCCGACAACGCCGGACTCCGGAATGTGAGGCGAGGTGGCGATGTCACAGTTCGGCGCGCTGTCTTGTCCTACTGGTGAGGACAGCTGCGACCGAGGGAGCCGACGACACATGACCACGCGATCCGTACCCGCGCACGACCGATCCGACCCGAACCTGGGCGCGATCATGAGCGAGCGGCGGCAGCTGATCAATCTCGCCTACCGGCTCCTCGGCTCCCTAGCCGATGCCGAGGATGCCGTCCAGGAGACCTACGCGCGCTGGTACACCCTGTCCCGGGCGGAGCAGGACGCCATCGCATCGCCCGGCGCCTGGCTGACGAAGGTGGCCAGCCGCATCTGCCTGAACCTGCTCGGCTCGGCGCGCGCCCGGCGGGAGCGCTACGTGGGCGAATGGCTCCCCGAGCCGCTACCCGAACCCGCGGAGTGGACCGGCGGCATCGTCGACCCGGCCGACCGGGTCACCCTCGACGAGTCGATCAGCATGGCCTTCCTCGTCGTGCTCGAATCGATGACCCCGGCCGAACGCGTCGTGTTCATCCTCCACGACGTCTTCCGCTACGCCTTTCCCGAAGTGGCCGACATCGTCGGCCGAACACCGGCGGCCTGCCGCCAACTGGCCACCTCGGCCCGCCGCCGCATCCGCACCGCGCAGGCACCCGCGACCCCGGCGGCCCGGCGAGCCGGCATCGTCCGGGACTTCAAGCATGCCTGGGAAGCCAAGGACATCGACGCCCTCGTCGGTCTCCTCGACCTCCGCGTCACGGTGATCGGCGACGGCGGCGGACGCGCCAGCACCAGCCGCCACCCGGTCGAAGGCGCGGAGCAGATCGCGCGTGGCCTGGTGGGTCTTGCGACCCGCGTACCCGATGTGGAGTTCCTGGAACGCACGGTCAACGGCCAGCCCGGTCTGGTCGCCCGACAACACGGCGTCATCGTGACCGTGTACGCATTCGGCATCGCAGAAGGGAAGATCAAGAACATCTGGGCCGTGCGGAACCCCGAGAAGCTGCGGCCGTGGAAGCCATCTCGTTGACGCTGACCAGGCTCGTTCTCCTTGCCCGGACACCTGAAGCATGCACGCGAGGGCAGTTCCTGCCGATTTCGCAGGCAACCTTTCCGGCCTTCGTTGCGTGCTGTCAACTGCGCCGATCATGCTGCAAGATCGACGCACGGGGAATCGCGGCCAAGGGGCGGTCAGTGAACTTCTCCCGTCACCTTTGATCACGAAGGGCGAGGCAGAACTTGGGAGACGTTCCGCCGAGACGACACGACCGCGCACCGCGCGGCAATCGCCGGCTCGCCGCGTTGGCCGGTTTGACGCTCTTGCTCGGAGTGCTCGCGGTGCTCGCGCCGGTGAAGACGGATGCGCCGCTGATCACCTGGCCGCGAGCCGGTGACGCGACGCCGTCGACGGTGTTGCCGCTGTCGCCGTACCGGCCGCTGGACTTCACCGCCACGATCCCGTGCGAAGCACTGCGCACCAGCACTGCGGCAGCGTTGCGCACGCACGCCCCGGGCAACCCCGGCCTGGAAGTGGCCGCGCGAGCGGGGCAAGCACGGTTCCTGGTCGACGGCAGCGAGATCCTCGCCGACCCGCTGCACACGACGTGCGAGTACCAGGTGATCGCCGACGCCACCGGAATCCGCGTCTCCCGAGACGGCGCGCTCCTGGTGAACCGGCCGGACCTGCTGCCGCCGCAGGTCTCCGAGCTGTCCACCACGGGCTCGGTCGACGGCCTCGAAGTCGCGCTGCACGCCGACGCGCGCTACGAATCCTCGCCCAGCGCCTTGAAAATCGCGCTCCTGCTGGCGCACGCGGCGTGCCTGGTCGCGCTGCTGGTGCTCGCATGGCGGCGGTGGCGGGGCCGGCAGTCGATGAGCGGCCTGACGATCCCCCGCTTCGCCGCCGCCGACGCGGTGATGGTGCTGGTCGCCGCGGCGTGGGTGCTGCTCGGGCCGGTCAACATGGACGACGGCTGGTACCTGATGATGGCCCGCAATGCGGGCGAATCGGGCTATGTAGGCAACTTCGTCTACATGTTCAACGCGACGGAGAACCCGTTCGTGCTGAGCCAGTACCTGCTGCAGTGGTGGGGCGAGCTCGGCGGCTGGTCGCTCTGGTGGATGCGTCTGGTCCCGATGTTCTGCGGGCTCGCGACCTGGGTGCTGCTGCGCATCGTCTTCGCCACGCTGCTCGGACGTGCGGCCAACCTCCGCGCGGTGCCCTGGGCGCTGCTGGTCGCGCACCTGGTCTGGTTCTTGTCCTACGGCATGTCGCTGCGCCCGGAACCGGTGATCGTGGTCTGCGCGGCGGCGGCGCTGCTCTTCGCGGAGGCCGCCTCCCTGCGGCATTCGATCGGCGCGTTGGCGGTGGCGACGATGTTCGCGGCGCTGGCGATGACCGCCTCGCCGTCCGGTCTGGTCGCCGCCGCTCCCCTGGTGCTGAGCGTGCCGTGGCTGCTGCGCTGGCTGCGCCGGCAGCCCTGGTCGGGGCGCGTCGCCGCGGTGTTGCTGGCGGCGGCTTCGGCGACCGTTGTCGTGCCAGTGGGTTTCGCCGACGCGAGCGTGGGCGATGTCCTCGAAGCGACCGACATCCACCGCTGGTACTACCTGTCCTTCCCCTGGTACGAGGAGTTCGAGCACTACAACACGCTGCTGAACACGGCCGGTTGGGCGCGACGGCTACCGGTGCTGCTGACGTTGGCGATCGTCGGCGTGGTCGCGTTGGCCAGCGGACGCGGCGGCATGGGCCGGGATCCGATCCGCCGCCTGCTGATCACCAGCGCGGTCACCACCGCGATCGCGCTGGTGCTGATCGCGTTCAGCCCGACCAAGTGGGTGAGCCACTTCCACGCGGTGGCCGCCGCGCCGACGGTGCTGCTGGCAGCGGCGCTGCTGCGCTCGCCGTTGCCGCGCCGAGCCGGGCCGGTGGTCGTGGGAGCGAGCCTGGTGCTGATCATCGGTGCGGTTTCGTTGAGCTTCGCCGGGGACAACTGGTGGATCCCGTTCTCCGACGCCGGGCAGCGCTTCGGCGAACACCTCAACCGGGATTCGCAGACCAACGACCTCGAACCGCACTTCGGCCCGCTCTACCTGCGCAATCCGCTGTTGTGGATCGGCATTGCGGTGGTGGCGTATTCGTGGGCGAAGTGGCGTCGCCGGCGTGGCGAGCCGGTGCGCGTGGGCCCGGACCGCGCGGTGCTGGGCGTTGCGTCGATCGGCTCGGTGCTGCTGCTGGTCGCGTTGTTCTGCTACGCGCCGATCGGGCAGGCACCGGGGTGGACGATCGCGCGCTCCGGCGCGCAAACCTTGTTCGGCGACGGCTGCGGCCTGGCCGCCGATGTCCGGGTGCAGCTGCCGTCCGGACGGCTCGGCGCACCGAGCGCGCCGGAACTCGCCGGGGATTTCCAGGTCGGCAACGTGCTGCCGGCCGGCCCGTGGCCGGAGCCGGTGACGATCTGGAACACCGACCGTCCGGACGGGACGACGCCGGGCGTCGGTCGACTGGTCACCGGCTGGTACCCGCTGTCCGGCCCGGGTACGCACGTGACGGTGCCGGTGGCGGGGCTGCTCGCGGGCCAGGTCCTGGAAGTCGAGTTCGCGCGCCCTGGCGGTGTCGTCGCGCAGCAGCTGCACCCGGAGTTGCGCCGATCCGCGTTGCGGGAATGGCAGCAGCTCGCGGTCCCGATCCCGGCGGGCGCGCAGTCGGTGCGGGTCGTCGCGACCGACCAGGTGACCGGGGAACGGTCGTGGTTGGCCGTCGCGGAACCGAAGACGACCGAATCCCGCCCGATCACCGAACTCACCCGCGGCCGGCCGGTGCTGGCGAACCACATCAATGCGCCGTTGTGGCCCTGCGTCGACCAGGTCGGCATCCGCGACGGTGTCACGGACACGCCGGCGGTCCGGCTGACCGCCGACGAAGGGCTTCCGCCGGAGTGGCTGGACAACATCAGTTACCTGGAGTGGGGCGGCGCCTGGACGCAGACGACCCGGGAGTGGACGCAGACCCGGTTGGCCGCGGAACTGCCCGGCGGACCGCCCCGACTGCCGTGGGGGAACGTGTTCGTGGTCCGCTACCAGCTCCCGGTGGGCCGCTACGACCTGCGCGTTTCGCAGGAGACGCGGTGGGGTTGGACGCGTCTGCCGACGCTGGCCGACAACGACTACCCGGACATCTCGCGCAACGCAGGCGTTCAGGCACCCGACGACGCCAATGCCCGGTAACAGAGCGTTTCGGCATGGTCCCGCCCGGCCTGATCCGAAAGCGCCCGGTGCCTGACGCCGGTGTCGGTTTCGCGCGAAACCGACACCCCGCCCTCACGCCAGCGGCGCTTTCGCGCGAAACCGGCGCCCTGCCCCGGGCGGAGATCGCGCTACCGGAGGTCCGGTGGTTCAGCGGCCGACGCCAGCCGGTCGCGCAGCTCCGGATTCGCGCCCAGCAGGAGTCGGATCGCCGGACGTTGCGCCATTTCCGTGCGGTACACCAGCCGGATCGGCATCACCAGGTCGAGGTCCGGTAGCGGGAGCCGGCGCACGTGGCCGTCCGCCAACGCCCTGGCGGCGGCGTACCACGGGACCACCGCCACGTACCCGGCGTTCGCGGCCAGGTCTACCGCGATGTCCGGGGTGCCGACCAAGCGGATCGGGTGGTCCGGCCCGCGCCGCGGGCCGGCGAACATCGCGACGATCTCCTTGGCTTGTTCGCTCCAGTTGTGCACGATCACCGGCGTGGTCGCGAAGTCGTCCGGTTGTGGCGCGGTCAGCTCGACGACCGGGTTGTCGGGTGCGGCCACGGCGATCACCGGCGACTCGGCGACCGGCACCGAATCGAGTCCCGGCGGCAGTACCCGACGCAACACGTATGCCGCGTGCGTGCTGCCGTCGAGCAGAGCGGCGACAGCTTCGTCGCTGTGCTCGATCTGGCACACAACGTCCACGACATTTCCGGGCATCGCGGCGAGCACGGTGGGGAACACCGCCATGCCGATGCTCGCCGGTGCGGCCACGACCAGCCGTTCGGTTCCCTCGGCGCGCACCGCAGCCTCGGTCTCGGCGAGCAGCGCGAGGCATCGGCGCGCGTAATCGCCCAGCCGCTCGCCGGCTCGCGTCGGCACGGTGCCGCGCGGGCCGCGGTCGAACAGCCGGGTGCCGAGCTTGCGCTCCAGGGCCGCCATCCGCGCGCTCACCGACGGTTGCGCGAGCTGCATCTCCACGGCCGCGCGGCCAAAGCTTCCCGCTGTGGCAACCGCCAGGAACACCCTGAGGTCCAGGATGTCGATGCTGGTTCCGGACATAGGCGGATGCTATGCCCTGTCCCAGGCAAACGACTACTACTGCAAATGGATGGCGAGAGTCAGGGTGTCTCTCATGCCCGCCCAGGCCGGTCACAACGGGGTGACCGCAGCGGGCGGGCGAGGAAAGGAGAACACCGTGACCGGAACGCTTCCGCGCGCGGACCGGGCCGGCGTGTCCCCGGACGACGACCGCCGCCTGCACCGCAGCCTGGGCACGGCGTCGCTGTCCGCGATCACGTTATCCAGCGTGATCGGATCGGGATGGTTGTTCGCCGCGTACAACGCCGCCAAGGTGGCCGGCCCTGCCGCGCTGTTGTCTTGGCTGATCACCGGCGTCGCCACGCTGCTGGTCTCATTGGTGTTCATCGACCTGGCCTTCCGCCGGCCGCTGTCCGGCGGCAACGTGCGCTGGCCGCAGCTCGCTTCGGGCCCGCTGGTCGGTGCGGTCATCGGCTGGGCGGTCTTCCTGCAGGCGGTCTACGCCGGACCGAGCGAGTCGACCGCGCTGGCCCAGTACGCCGCCAAGTGGATACCGGGCCTGGTCGAGGACGACACGCTGACCTTCCCGGGGCGGCTGTTCGCGGTCGCCGTGCTCGGCCTGTTCTTCTACGTCAACATGTTCGGCGTCCGGTTCATCGCGAAGGTCAACAACGTGGTGACCGTGGTCAAGGTCGCGGTGCCGCTGCTCACCGTGGTCCTGTTGCTGGCCAGCGGCTTCGACACGACGAACTACGACGTGGGCGGCGGATTCGCGCCCTATGGCGTCTCCGCGGCGCTGACCGCCGTCGTCGGCAGCGGCCTGGTGTACTCGTTCACCGGGATCAACGCGGCCGCGGTGCTGTCCGGTGAGGCTTCCGACGCCCGCAAGACCGTGCCACGGGCCACCTTCATCGCGTTGGCCCTCGCTTTCGCCATCTACTTCGGACTCCAGCTGGCCATGCTGTTCACCATGCCGACCGGTCAGCTGTCCGGCGGCTGGCACGGGATCAACCTCAAGTCGCCGCTGGCCGAGCTGGCCAGCCTGATCGGCCTGGTGTGGCTGTCCTGGCTGCTGCTCGCCGATGCGGTGTTCTCGCCGGCCGGCTCGATGCTGGTCTCGGCGGGCGTCAAGGGCCGATACACCTACGGCGCGGCGCAGAACGGGATCCTGCCGAGGTTCTTCGCCGGTGTGCACGAACGCAGCGGCATCCCCCGACGGGCGCTGTTGCTCAACCTGAGCCTCGGCGCGGTGATCATCCTGCTGTTCGGCGATTGGAAGTCCATCGCCAGCTCGCTGAGCTTCTACTACGGCCTGAGCTACGCGGCGGTGTCGATCGCGGTGTGCGTGTGGCATGCGGCCGAACCGTCGTCCGGCTGGCTGGGGCGGTGGAGCCCGGCGGTGGGCGCGACGTCGTTCGTCCTTTCCGGACTGATCCTGTACTGGTCCGGATGGGAGAAGGTCCGGGTGGCGATGCCGTTGCTGCTGCTCGGGTTCCTCATCTACCTGTGGCGCGTCCGGCGAGGTGGGGCGCCCGGGTTCAACGGGGTGTGGCTGGTGGTCCTGCTGTTGGCCCTGACCGGCGTTTCCGCCGTGGGCAGCTTCGGTGGCACCGGCACGCTGGTCGCGCCGCTGGACAGCGTGCTCGTGGCGATCATCTGCGGCGTCGGGGTCTGGTTCGGCCGGCGATCCGGGCTGGCCTGGCGGAAAGTCCAACAACACGAGGAGGCTTGATGATCTCGCTGGACACGCAGCCGGTGTGGCGCGTGAGCGGCATGGGCAAGCGGTGGTCCACGCATGGACCGGGCGTGCTGGACCTCGGCGTCGCGGAGATGGACATCTCGGCCTGCCCGCCGGTGTTCGACGCGGTCCGAGGAGCGGTTTCAGCGGAGGCGTTCGGATATCCGATGCCGGATGCGCGTAGCGGGGTGCCCGAAGCGACAGCCCGCTGGCTGTCCGGCTTCGGACTTGCGGTCCCGGTCGACGCGGTGCGGATCGTGCCCGATGCGCTGCGCGGCATCGCCGTGGCGATCCGGAACCTGACCAGGCCGGGCTCGGCGGTGATCGTGCCGACCCCGACGTACCAGCGGTTCATCGAGGTGGTTCCGCTGACGGAGCGCGAAACCATAGAGATCCCGCTGGTCGGTGGCCGAGCCCTGGACCTCGATGCCATCGAGCGCGCGTTGGCAGCAGGTGCGGGCAGCGTGCTGTTGTGCCACCCGGTCAACCCGACCGGCGTCGTGTTCGGCGCGGACCAGCTGACCGCCCTGGCAGAACTGGTGGATCGGTGGGGCGGCCGAGTGATCAGCGACGAGGTGCACGCACCGATCCGCTACGGCCTACCGTTCACGCCCTACGCGGCGGTGAACGACACGGCCCGGGCGCACGCGGTGACCGTGACGAGTGCGACCAAGGCGTGGAACTTCCCGGGGCTGCGCACCGCGGTAGTGGCGCTGACCAACCCCGCGGACGTCGAGGTGTGGAATGGGCTGCGGCACCTGGAAACCAGCGGAGCGAGTCCACTGGGGATGATCGCGACCACCGCGGCTTTCGACCATGGGCGACCATGGCTGGACGCGGTGCTCGCCGACCTGGACGACCACCGGCACCAGGTGGTCGAAACCCTGGCCGACAACGGTCTCGGCGAGATCGCGCAACTGCCCGACGCGACCTACCTGGCCTGGCTGGACCTGCGTGCTTGGGACGAGAACACGCCCGCGGAGTTCCTGCGCAAGACAGCTGGTGTGGCGCTCGGCGAAGGCGCGCTGTACGGCGCGGCCGGAGCGGGCTTCGCACGGCTGAACTTCGCGACCGCGCCGGACGTGCTCGCGGAAGCCCTCGACCGGATCGTTCGCGTCCTGACCAAGTCCAGATCCGCCGGTGGTCCTGGGTAGCGGCTGGGCACGAGAGGCCGAGATGCCCTCCCGATCGGGAGGGCATCTCGGCGAGTGCGGTCTTCTCGCAGAGTGCCGCGCTGGTGGATGCAGCGGTCGATGAGCCGAACCTCAGAGACCGCTCAGCGCCCTGGTGCTCCGCTGCTCGTGGCCTCCACCAGGCCGCCGGTCGAGGCAGCGGCGAGGGCTTGGTCGAGATCGGCGCGCAGGTCTTCGACGTCCTCCAATCCGATGGACAGCCGCAGGATGTCCGCGCCCGGCCGGGCCTCTTCGGGAACCGGGCGGTGCGTCAGCGCCGCCGGATGCTCGATGAGCGAATCCACCCCGCCCAGCGAGACGGCGTGAGTGAACAGCCGAACCCGGTCGGTGACCCGCATCGCGTGCTCGTGACCGCCCGCGAGCCGGATGGAGATCATGGCGCCCGGCCCGCTCATCTGGCGTCCGAGGAGGCCTGCGCCGTCGCCGTCCAGACCCGGGTAGAACACCTGCCGGACTCCGGGCCGGAAACGCAGCCAATCGGCCAGTTCCGCAGCCGTTTCCTGCTGCCTCCGGACTCGGACCGGCAGCGTGGCGAGACCTCGGTGCAACAGGTACCCGGCCATCGGGTGCAGCAGTGCGCCGGTCACCGCGCGGACCCGCCGCAACGCCGCCGACCATCCCGCATCGGCCGCGATCACACCCCCGACCACATCGCCATGACCGCCGAGGTACTTCGTGGCGCTGTGCAGCACCAGGTCCGCGCCGTGCAGGGCGGGTTGCTGGAGCACGGGCGTGGCGAAGGTGTTGTCCACCAACACCGGGCACCCGGCCGCCGCGGTCGCCACGGCACCGATGTCGGTGAGCTCCAGGGTGGGATTGGCGGGTGTCTCGACCACCACCAGGCAGGTGTTCCCGGTCACCGCGTCCGCGACCTGGTGCGGTTCGCAGTAGGTGACCTCGACGTCGAGCAGCCCCGATGCGAGGAGGTGATCGGTTCCCCCGTACAGCGGCCGCACGGCCACGACGTGGCGGCCGCCGAGTTCGGCCTTGGCGGCCAGTACCACTGCCGTCATGGCGGCCATTCCGGAGGAGAACGCCACGGCATCTTCCGTTCGCTCCAGCTGCGCCAACGCCGACTCGAACCGGGCGACCGTCGGGTTCCACAACCGCGCGTACACGGCGCCGCCCTCGGCAAGCGGCCGGCCACCGCCGGCCATGGACTCGTAGGAGGCGCCACCGGTCTCGGAGTCGGGCAGCGGGTTGGTCGATGAGAGGTCGATCGGCGGGGCGTGCACGCCGAGTCGGATCAGGTCTTCCCGGCCTGCGTGGACGGCGATCGAATCGAAGGAGCGAGCGCTCTGGGTCATGCGCCGTAGGATGCAAGAAAACATCGACGTGAAGCGGAATCGACGAAGGAACCTCGGCAAAGGGCGAGATCACCGAAGATCGTGACGGAAGGTGGCGTGGTGAGGGTGGCCAGATCGAGGAATTCGCCGGAGCAGGCCGGGCTGGACGCCACCGATCTGGAGATCCTGGCCGAGCTCGCGGCCGACGGCCGCATCACCAACGCCGCGCTGGCCGCGCGGGTCGGCATCGCGGAATCGACCTGCATCCACCGAGTGCGCGCGCTGCGGGAGACCGGCGTCATCGCGGGGTTCCACGCACAGCTCGACCTCGCCGCGCTCGGCCTGCCGATCCAGGCGCTCATCAAGGTGCGGCTGGGCAGCCACAATCGCGACGAGGTGCTCAGATTCCACGCCAAGCTCGCGAAGATCCCCGGCATGCTGACCGCGTTCCACGTCGCGGGAGAGGACGACTACCTGCTGCACGTCGCCGTCGCGTCCCCGGAAGTGCTGCGCGACCTGGTCTTGGAACACATCAACGTCCACCGGGCCGTCCGGCAGACCGAGACCCAACTGGTTTTCAACGTTCTTCCCGGCACCGGCCCACTGGCCGCCGCCCGGCCTTGAGCGCAGCATTCCGGGCCGGATGACACCGCGTGGCACCTGCGAGCCCGCGGAATGCGCGCCGCAGCAACCTCACCGGACCAGGAACCCATGACAAACGCGCCCTGGCCAAACGTGAGAACCATTCATATACTCCTGGTCCGGTGGTGAATCGACAGGAGGCAGCATGTTGCGGTTGCCCAGGTTGTTGCTCGTCCTCGCGCTCGCATCGACCATGGTGGGCGCCGCGGCCCCGGCACAGGCCGCGCCCGCCGATCCCCCGCTGCGCATCGACGGTCGCTGGTTCGTCGACGAGCAGAACCGCGTGGTGCTGCTGCACGGCGTGAACAATGTCGACAAGGACGCCCCGTACATCGAGCCCGGCGACGGCTTCACGTTGACCGCGGACGACGCGCGATTGCTGGCTCGGCACGGGTTCAACACCGTTCGGCTCGGGGTGTCCTTCGACGGGCTCATGCCTTCCCGGGGCGACGTCGACGAGGCCTACCTCGACCGCCTCGCCGGGGTCGTCGACGTGCTGGGGGCGTCCGGGATCCACGTGTTGCTGGACAACCACCAGGACGGTCTGAGCAAGAGCTGGGGCGGCAACGGTTTTCCGGAATGGGCCATCGAGGCGCGACCGCAGTCGTGGGAGTCGAACCCGGGATTCCCCCTCTACTACCTGATGCCGAGCATGAACGCGGGCTGGGACGAGGTCTGGCACAACTCGAACGGCGCGGTCGACCACCTCGGTGACGCGCTGGCGGCCCTGGCCGCCCGGGTCGCCGACAAGCCGAACGTGCTCGGCATCGAGCTGCTGAACGAACCGTGGCCCGGAACGGCCTTCCCGACCTGCTTCCCGTTCGGCTGCCCGTTGTTCGACCGCCAGTACCAGGCCGTGCACGAGGATCTGACCGAGCGGATCCGCGAGGTTTCCCCCACCCTGCCGGTGTTCTGGGAACCCAATGTCACCTGGAACCAGACCATGCCGACCCACCTCGCCGAACCGCCGCTGACCCCACCGATCGACGACCCGAACGTCGCGTTCTCCTTCCACGACTACTGCGTGATCAGCCAGTCGGCGATCTACCTGGGAATGCCCGAGGAACTGATCGGCATGTGCCCGCTGCAGCACGACATCACCTGGGGCAACGCCGACAAGTTCACCGAACGCACCGGAACACCGGCGCTGCTCACGGAGTTCGGCGACAACGACCCCCGGGTGCTCGGCAACTCGCTGTCGCGCGCCGACGAGCGCTTCACCGGATGGCAGTACTGGCACTACGCGAGCATCAGCGGCCCGGAACCCGAAGAGGACCCGTTCCTCGGTGAGGCCGGACGCCAACTCGTGCGCACCTACCCGCAGGCCACCGCGGGCACCCCGGCCTCGATGAACTTCGACCCGGACAACGGCGCTTTCCGCTACACCTACCGCCCCAACAGCACGGCCCAGACCGAGATCTACGTGTCCGACCTGCATTACCCGGACGGCTACACCGTCTCGGCGGCCGGCGGCGAGGTCACCTCCCCACCCGGAGCACCGATCGTGACCGTGCGGGCGACCGGCAGCGAACCGGTCACGGTAAACATCCAGTAGTGGCCTGCTCCGCAGCGAGAACGCATGCCCCCCGGGCGCCGCAGGGTTCCACCTGCAGCTCGACCTCGCCGCACGCGGCCTGCCGACCGAAAGTGCCTGGTGATGATGACGGAGAGTCCATTTGTGATCCAGAATGATCGGATGGTCACCCTTGAGACTCCCCGTTTGATCCTGCGTCGCTGGCGCGAGGAAGACGTTGCGCCCATGGCTGCCGTCAATGCCGACCCCGAGGTCATGCGGTGGATCCGTGACGGCAGCGTCCGTGACGAACAGCAGACTCGTAGCGGGATCCAGGCATGGGAGAGCGAGTGGGAGTCACAGGGCTTCGGCCTGTTCGCCGTGGAGATCCGGTCCACTGGCGAGCTGGCCGGGTTCACCGGCCTTTCGGTGCCCGACTTCTTGCCGGAGGTACTGCCGGCGGTTGAGGTCGGCTGGCGGCTGGGACGTTCCCACTGGGGGCAGGGCTTGGCCACCGAGGCCGCAGCGGCCGCCGTGCGGTTCGGGTTCGAAGAGCGAGGGCTGGAGCGGATCGTCAGCATCGCTCAAGTGGGCAACGACGCCTCCGAACGGATCATGACCAAGCTGGGGATGCATCCGGTCCGCGAGACCGTCAATCCCACCTGCGGTCGGCGAGTACGGGTGTTCGAGTTGTCGTCGGACCAGTACGTCGCAACCACTCGTTGATGGCGGCTACGAGGACGGTCCTCGTAGCGGACCGCGAGTTCGGCGTACCTGGTGGCCACGGCTCGATGTCTCTTGAGGCGATTGATGCCGCACTCGACCGCGTGCCGGGCCTTGTAGTCCTTCACCAACGCCGATGGCCAGTGGTTCTGGGCGAGTGCCACCACCGCTTGGTCACGTGTCTTTCAGGATCAACAGCTCACCGTTGCCGATCGGGGCCAGAGAACCGAGGTAGCCGTCCGAGGCCGCGACCAGCCGGGTGAAGTCTTCCATCTGGTGCGCGTGGGAGATCGCGTTGTCGACGACGATCAGGCAGCCGTCCGCGAGGATCCGCTGCAGCGAAGGCCACCAGTCGGCGTACTGGCCACGATCGCTGTCCAGGAAGATGAAGTCGTACTCGCCGGCAGTGCGGGACGCGATGAATCGGCCGGCGTCGTCCGCGATCTGCCGAATGCGGGGGCGGAGCCCGGCGCGCTGGAAGTTCTGCTCGGCCATCGCGATCTTGTGCGGCGCTCGTTCAATCGTCGTGACCGTGCCGTCCTCGCCCACCGCGTCGGCGAGCCACAGCGTCGAGTAGCCGTTGGACGTCCCGATCTCCAGCACGTTCTCGCACTTGCCGACCTTGACGAGCAACGCGAGGAACTTGCCGGTGTCGTGGGTGATGTTCAGCATCTTCCGGCTTCGGTCGCCGGTCACCGCATCGTTGGTCTCGCCGAATTCTTCCAACTCCCGCAGGAGCTCGGTCAGCCCTTTTTCCACGTTGCTCCCCCTCCTCGCTCCACGGCGTCTCCGGTGCCGGGTCGAGTATTCCTCGGTCGAGGGGTGGAGATCGCAGAGCTCGGCCATCCGGCGCCGGCACTTGCCCCCCTCGGGATGCGGCGCAGCCCACCATGGGAGACCGATGGATCATCGACGAACGGGGCGTACTCGGCAGTAAATTTCGCCACGGCATTCCCAAATCCTGAAATGCGCTGTGATTCACACTACAAAGCCTGCGCGTGCCCGCGGTGCTTTTCACGGCAATTCACCGAAATCGCCGATGATCGCCGGCGAAATGCCGTTGGGCGCAAGGGAACTGCTGTGACCGGTGCGGCGAACGTGGTGACATCTCCCGGAGATGGAAGAATGCCGGTCATGGCAGTTGCAGGTGACGAGCCCGAATCGGCCCGGATCGTCCGACACATCCGCGACGAGATCCTCGACGGCATCCGGAAGCCGGGGAGCAAGCTCGTCGAGCGCGACCTGGCCAACGAGCTGGGCGTGAGCCGGGTTCCGGTGCGCGACGCGTTGAAAACGCTCGTGGCCGAGGGCCTCGTGACGCCCCGGCCTCGGACCTGGGCGGTCGTGCGGGAGTTCACGCCCACCGACATCGCCGACATCAACGAGGTCCGCTCCGCGTTGGAGGTGCTCACGTTCAAGCTCGCCGCGCAGCGCCACACCCGCGAGGGCCTGGCCCGGCTCCGCGCCGCGCTGGACGCCGAGTTCGAGGCGGCGCGCGTCGACAACGCCATCGCCGCGCGCCGGTCGGCGGCGGACTTCCACGAGATCGTCACCGAGCTGGCGGGAAACCACCTGCTGAACGAGCTCGGGCAGACGATGCGCAGCCGGATCCGGTGGTTGCTGGTCCAGCACGACGATCTGATGCGCGTGGCCGAGGAACACCGGACGCTGTACGACGCGATCGCTCAGCGGAACGTGGCGCTGGTCGGCGAACTCGTGCTCGACCACATGGAGACCGGACGGTACCTGCACGGCACCCATGACGCGGCGGCGCGGCCGGAATCGAACTGACCCGACCGGGGGCCCGGACTCCTCCATCGCGGCCGGGCCCCCGCTTCGTCGTTCCTAGGCGTAGACGATGCCTTCGGCGACCTCGCCGCGGATCTCGGTGCCGACCTCGCGGGCCAGCAGATCGTCGAGCCGGTCGAGCGGGCCGATCAGCGCGCGCCCACCGGCCCGCGCCACGCGGATCGCGGCGTCGACCTTCGGCTTCATCGAGCCTTCGGCGAACGCGAGGGCCGAGATCGCGTCGGCCGAGGCGGTGAGGATGTTGCGCTGCTCGGGCGTTCCCCAGTTCTCGCTGACGAAGTCGCCGTCGGTGAGCATGATGAGCGTGTCGGCTTCGAGCTCGGCGGCCAGCGCGGCGCTCGCGAGGTCCTTGTCGACCACCGCCTGCATGCCCGTCTGGCGCCCCTTCTGGTCGGCCCTGACGGGCACCCCGCCGCCACCGACGCACACCACGAGCCGATCGTTCTCCAGGAGCAGCCGGACCATCGGCGCCTGCACGACGCGAACCGGGTCGGGCGACGGGACGACTCGCCGGAAGGCTGCGCCGTCGCGGGCGATCGTCCAGCGGTACTCGGCCGCGGCTTCCGCCGCGTCCTGCGCGGAGTAGGTCGGGCCGATGAGCTTCGTCGGCCGGTCGAAGGCCGGGTCGTCCTCGTCCACGACCGTCGTCGTGAGCACCGCCGCGACCTCGCGTTCGCCGGCGAGGGCGTTGGTGAGCTCCTGCTGGATGACGTACCCGATCATGCCCTGGGTTTCGGCGCCGAGGATGTCCAGCGGATAGGCGGCGACGTCCTGGTAGGCGAGGTTCTGCAGCGCCAGGAGCCCGACCTGCGGGCCGTTCCCGTGGGTGATGACGACCTCGTTCTCGCGCGCCAACCCGGCCAGCGCCTGGCAGGTCGACTTCACATTCGCCCGCAGCCGGTCGGCCGTCATCGGCTCCCCGCGCCGGGCCAGGGCGTTGCCGCCCAACGCCACAACAACTCGCATGCCTACGTCTCCTTCAGTGCTTTGAGCTGCGACTCACGCGAACCTGCTGCCGCGAATATTGATAATGGTATACCATTTGTGGAAGGCTGTGCGGCCCGGCGACTCCGAAAAGCAAGCAGGGGTGATCCCGATACTCATGCTCCGTACCACTGCCGGCGCACTCTCGATCGACGCGGAGGCCGCCGACCACCTCGCCGCGAACCCCGGGCCCGGCCGCGTGCATTCGGTCTTCAACCGCGTGGTGAACGTGCTATCCGGCAACAACGAGCTCATCGCCCTGTGCGCCGGAGAACTGGACGACGCGCCCTGGAGCATGCGCGTCGACGTTCCACATTGGACGGAATGGCGGCTCTCCGCGGGCGATGGCGTCCGGCTCTCCTCCGCGGCGATCGTGTTCGAGGGCCGTGCTCCCGGGGTCGTCCGGATCGCCGAAGCAGCCAAATGGTATACAAATTACGTTCCGGTCGATATCGGGCATGGCGAACTGGGACGACGCGCGAAGGCACTCGCCGCGCTGCTCGACGTCCACGGCGTCCGGGGCGAGGCGCTCACGGCTTTCGAGGCCGAGGTCCGGAACTGCCTGGCGCAGGCGTGCACCGCGCTGGTCGCCGCCATTCGTCGCGGGGATGCCGCGGGCGTGGCCGGCGCCGCGACGAGCCTGCTCGGCCTCGGCCCCGGGTTGACCCCGGCCGGCGACGACTTCCTCACCGGCATGGCCCTGCTGGCGGCGCAGCCGCGCAGCCGCCTATCCTGGATCGCTCCGTTCATCGGACGGGTCCTCGACGACGGCCTGGAGCGGACCACCCTGCTGAGCCGCACCACGCTTCGCGAGGCACTTCGCGGGCGCGCCCGGCAATGCCTGCTCGACCTCCTGCCCGTCCTGCTCGCCCCCGACCCCGACGGGCGCCTGGAGGAGCGACTTCGGATCCATGCCGGACCGGTGCTCGGCATCGGCCACACATCCGGAACCGACATCCTGTCCGGCCTGCTGGCCGGACTCCGCTTGGAAGACGAACTGAGAGGTTTCATGTGACTGTCACGACATTGATCAAGGAGAACACCTACTTCGACTCGGTGTCGCTGATGTCGATCTCGACGAAGGCGAACAAGATCGACGGGGTGGAGCAGGCCTTCGTCGCGATGGCGACCGAGATGAACAAGGGGGTGCTGAAGAACCTCGACCTGCTCACCCCGGAGCCGGCGGCCGCGGGCAACGGCGACCTCATGATCGTCGCCGTGACCGCCGGCGGGGTGGCCACCGACGACGTGATCGCCCAGATCGAGGACCTGCTCATCCGCAAGGCGCCGGTCGGTGGCGAGGCGGCGATCACCTACCGCACGATCGCCTCGGCGGCGGCCGGGGAGCCGGGCTCGAACCTCGCGATCCTCGCGGTGAACGGCGCGTACGCGGCGCGTGAGGCGCGCAAGGCGCTGGAGAACGACCTGCACGTGATGATGTTCAGCGACAACGTCAGCGTCGAGGACGAGATCGAGCTGAAGACCCTGGCCCACCAGAAGGGCCTGCTGATGATGGGCCCCGACTGCGGCACGGCCATCATCAACAACGTCGGGCTCTGCTTCGCCAACGCGGTCCGCCCCGGCACGATCGGCATCGTCGCCGCCTCCGGCACGGGTTCGCAGGAGGTGAGCGTGCGCATCCACGCGCTCGGCGGCGGGATCTCGCAGCTCATCGGCACCGGCGGCCGCGACCTGTCCGCCGAGGTCGGCGGCATCATGATGATCGACGGCATCCGCGCCCTCGCCCAGGACCCGCGGACCGAAGCCATCGTGCTGGTGTCCAAACCCCCGGCGCCCGAGGTGGAGAAGAAGGTCCTCGCGGAGATCGCGACGGCCGGCAAGCCCGTCGTCGTGTACTTCATCGGCGGTTCCGAGCAGGCCGTGACCGCCGCCGGGGGCCACTTCGCGTCGAGCAGCCAGGACGCGGCGCTGCAGGCGGTCCGCCTCTCGGCCATCCCGGACGCGGTGGTGCCGGAGCTCGACACCGCCCGCGTGGCCGAGGTGCGCGGCGAGCTCGGCGCGGATCAGCGCTTCGTGCGCGGCCTGTTCTGCGGCGGCACGCTGTGCGACGAGTCGATGTACGCGCTGCTCGACGACGGCGAAAAGGTCTTCAGCAACATCCAGAAGAACGCGGACTTCGTCCTGCGCGCCGCGGACGCCAGCACCGGCCACACGTTCCTGGACTTCGGCGACGACGAGTTCACCAACGGCCGCCCGCACCCGATGATCGACCCATCGCTGCGGCTGGAGCGCCTGGTCCGGGAGGCCGCGGACCCGACCGTCGCCGTGATCGTCATGGACTTCGTGCTCGGCTTCGGCGCGCACGAGGACCCGGTCGGCGTCACCCTGCCGGCCATCGCCGAGGCCAAGCGGATCGCCGCCGACGCCGGCCGCCACCTGGAGATCGTCGGATACGTGCTCGGCACCGACATCGACACGCCGTCGCTGGCCGCGCAGGTGGCCGCCCTCGAAGCCGCCGGGGTCACCGTCACCCGCAGCAGCACCGAAACCGGGCAGTTCGCCCGCGCCATCATCCGGAAGGACGCCAACGCATGAGCACGCCCACCACGCAGCTGTTCGGCAGCGAGCTGAACGTCATCAACGTCGGCCTGGCGATGTTCGCCGACGACATCGCGGCGCAGGGCGGCGCCGTCACGACGCTCGACTGGACTCCGCCCGGCAACGGGAAGCCCGACGTGATCGCCGCCCTCGACCTGCTGGAGCGCCCCGAGATCGCCGCGAAGATCGAGCAGGCGAACGCCGAGGCGGCCGACCGGGTCATGAACGCCAAGCCGATGCTCGTCGGCTTCGGCCGGGCCATCGACGTCGTTCCCGGGATGACGCCGACCACCATCATCCACGCCGGCCCGCCGATCGAGTTCGAGCGGATGTCCGGCCCAATGAAGGGCGCCGTGCTGGGCGCGCTCGTGTTCGAGGGGCTCGCCGCGGACCTGGCGGAGGCGGAGCAGGTCGCCGCATCCGGGCGGATCGACTTCTCGCCGTGCCACGAGCGCGACTGCGTCGGCTCGATGGCGGGCGTCACCTCCGCGTCGATGTACATGCACATCGTGCACAACGAGACGCACGGCAACTACTCCTACACCAACCTGTCGGAGCAGATGGCCAAGATCCTCCGGATGGGCGCCAACGACGAGAGCGTCGTCGAGCGCCTGATCTGGATGCGCGACGTGCTCGGCCCGATGCTCAAGGAAGCGATGGAGATCGGCGGGCCGGTCGACCTGCGCCTGCTGCTGGCGCAGGCACTGCACATGGGCGACGAGGCGCACAACCGCAACAACGCCGGAACGCTGCTGCTGTTCCAGGCGCTGGCGCCGTCGCTGCTGCGCACGAGCTTCACCACGGAGCAGAAGAAGGAGGTCTTCGACTTCATCGCGAGCTCCGACTACTTCTCCGGCCCGACCTGGCTGGCGATGGCGAAGGCCGCGATGGACGCCGCGCACGGCATCGAAGGCTCCACAGTGGTCACCACGATGGCGCGCAACGGCGTCGAGTTCGGGCTGCGGGTGAGCGGCCTGCCCGGCAACCACTGGCTCACCGGCCCGGCCCAGAAGGTCGTCGGCCCGATGTTCGCCGGGTACAAGCCCGAGGACGCCGGTCTCGACATCGGCGACTCCGCCATCAGCGAGACCTGCGGCTTCGGCGGCTTCGCCATGGCGGCCGCCCCGGCGATCGTCGCACTTGTCGGCGGCACCGTCGAGGAGGCCGTCGCCTACACCCGGGACATGGGTCAGATCACCACGGCCGAGAACCCGAACCTGACGATCCCGTCGCTCGGCTTCCAGGGGCTGCCCACCGCGATCGACGTCCGCAAGGTGCTCGACACCGGGATCCTGCCGGTCATCAACACCGCCATCGCGCACAAGGAAGCCGGCATCGGCATGATCGGCGCCGGCATCACCAACCCGCCGGCCGAGGTCTTCGAGAAGGCGATCATCGCGCTCGCCGAGAAGTTCGCCCAGCAGTTCCCCCGCACAGAAAACTGATACCGCGGACATGACAAAACCATCGGGAACAGCGCAAGATGCCCACACCGGGATCGAACTGGAGTCGGAGTTCGAGCACAGCCCGGTTCCACCGTCCCACCGGAAGTCGCTCCTGACGGTTTCGGCCGTCTGGTTCGGATTCCCCATGATCCTGACCAACGCCGTGCCCGGTGGCCTCGTGGTCGCCCTGCTCGGCTTCTGGCGAGGACTGGCCGCGATCCTGGTGGCCAACGTCATCATGTTCGCCTACGTCAGCCTGCTCAGCTACCGGGCCGGGCAGACCGGCAAGAGCTTCTCGCTCCAGGCGACCGAGACGTTCGGAACCGCCGGGTACGCGATCGCCTCCGGCTTCCTGTCCACAGTGGTCGTCGGCTGGTTCGCCTTCAACACGGGCGCGACCGGGGCGAGCCTCAACGAGGCGTTCGGCTGGAACGAGACCCTCGTGGCAGGCGCGGCCGGCATCGCCTTCATCGCCGTGACCTACCTCGGCATCAAGGCGCTCTCCTGGCTCGGGGCGATCGCGGCGCCGCTGTTCATCATCGCGGCCGGGACCGCCATGGTCGTCGCGGCGAGCAACGGCGACTTCGGGCGGATCACCGAATTCCACGGGGCCGGCGGCGGCGCCATGACGTTCGGGGTGGCGGTCACCACGATCATGGCGACCTTCGCCGACTCCGGCACCATGACGGCCGACTTCACCCGGTGGTCGAAGAACGGCCGCCAAGCCGTGTGGGCCACGGCCACGGCGTTCCCCGTGGCGAGCCTCGTCGCGCAGCTCAGCGGCGGCGTCCTCGTCGCCGCCGGCGCGATCGCCTCGGCCGAAACCGCCGGCGGTGACTTCACGCCCATCCTCATCGGCGTGGGAAGCCCGGTCCTCAACGTGCTGGTCGTCGTGTTCGTGGTGATCAACCTGGGTTCGGTCTGCACCCACTGCCTCTACAACGGGGCGCTGGGCTGGTCGCACCTGGTCCGCTCGAAGATGCGGCTGCTCACCCTCGTCCTCGGCGTGATCGGCGTGCTCGTGGCGCTGCTCGGAGCCTGGGACTACTTCGTGAACTGGCTGTCGATCCTCGGCGTCCTGGTGCCGCCGCTGGGAGCGGTGCTCATCGCGGACCAGATCATCCTGCGCGGCCGCCTGGCCGGCCGCGCCGAGACCAGGTTCCGCCCGACGGCGTTCATCGCATGGGCGGCCGGTGCGGCGGTCGCCCTGCTCGTGCACGTGGTCGCGCCGTCGTTCTCGGACGCGGTGGTCGGCCTGCTGGTGGGCCTCGTGGTCTACCTGGCGGTAGAACTACCGCGGAAGCAAGCTCGGCAGGCGTGAGGAGAGGGCCCCGACGGGGCCCTCTCCTCATTCCGGACGCGGAAAGCGAGCTCCTCGCGCACCGAAAGCACCGAACCGCGCACGACGCGGAACAGCCGCGGCGCGTAGACGATCCCGATGCCGACCATCGCGTTGACCAGCTCATCGCCGCGCCGGCTCCGTCGACACCACGCGGCTGGAGAACGAGCTCGTGGCGATGATCACCGGCTACCTCCGCACGAGCCGGTGAAGCCGGCCTGGCTCAACGGCGCCCCATGGCGCGCTTCATCCGCCGTGCGGGAGGCTCCACAAGTGGAGTGCGGTCCGGTCCTCGGCCCCGGTGTACCAGGTGCCGCGCCCCGCGGAGCGGGGAGAACCCGAAATGGGGAAGGGGTAGTCGACCCGGCCGCGCAGGGTCATCGTGCGCGCGTCGACGAGCCAATGGCGCGGATCCGCAGCGCTCTCGATCCCGGCCACGATGGTGTCGTCGTCCGGGAAAGCTGCCTCGTAGTCCCAGCAGGGACGGTCGTCGCCGCTCTGCGGCACCGCGTCTGCGGCGTTCAGCCGCCCCAGCTCCACGCCATCCTCCGCCCGGCGCAAGTAGAGGGCCCACTGCCCTGGATCCGTCGCGACGAGGTGTTCCCCGGATGGGCTCACCGCGAGGAAGACCTCCTCGACGAACCGCTGGATGCTGAACTTCGTCCCGTCCCAGCGTCCCCACAGCACGGGCGAATCCTCGTCGCCCTCACCGACGGTCAGCGCCATGTACGCGGGATTCGGGTGCGGGGAGTGGAAGGAGCCCGATCCCACGGTCATCGTCTCGGCACGAGCCAGCACCCTGCCGTCGGCGGGATCGAGGATCAGCCACTCCTCCTCGACGTCCTCTCCCGCGTAGTTGCGGACGTGGGCCCACAGGAGCTTGCCGTCCGAGGAAAAGGCGGCCGATCCGCTGTCGGCATGGCCGTGGTAGTAGTCGGCGGCGTACTCGGCGAACGACGTGTGGGCGTCGGTGCACACCGCAGCCGACCAGCAGCCGTGCCGAACCTCCCACCGCACGGCGCCGGTCGGATCCACCGCTCGCAGCGCGTGCACCCCGGCGAACACGGCGAGATCGGCCTCGGGAGAGACCGCCACCGAGCCGAAACGGCGCGGCCACGGCGCCGGGAAGCGAACCTCTGCTCCCGGACCGTCCAGGTCGCGGACGACCAGCTCGGCGTCCCCGCGCTGCACCAGCAGCTTGCGCCCGGGCCAGTGCCGCACTTCTGGCGCGTCCGCGGACACCGGGTCCAGCGGAGCATCGACAGTGGCGACGAGACGAGCCGCGTACTGCGCAGCACTCGCGCGAGCGGAATTCGTTGGCATGCCGGTATCTATACCTGAACCGCTGGGCGACCGGTACGTCGCGCGAGCCCCGGCTGCCCACTCATGGCCTTGCCACAGCGGGATGTTGCCGAGCGAGCTGCGTCCGGTCGGCGATGCGGCGGGTCGATGGCGTCCGGAATGTCGCACTCGACGGTTGCGCGGAGCTGGCGGGCGTCGGGCTCAAGCCGCACGTGGTCGAGACGTGGAAGCCGGCACCACGACGATCGTCCGGGCAGAAACCCGGGAATCGCGCAGATCAACTCCGCCAGCGCCCCCTGCTTCGCCGGGACCATCGCGACCGGTAGCTTCACCTGTGCACTGTTGACCATCACGATCACACGGCCGCCGGGCCGGCCGTCCTGCACCGCGGGGCGCCGGATGGAGCGGCTGGACAGGAGCCTGTCGTGAGCACCGCACTGATCATCGGGGACGTCCAGCGGGGCATCACGAGCGGCTACCCGTTCGCCAGGCAGGTCATCCCGCCGCTCACCGAACTGCTCCCGCGCGCCCGCGCGGCCGGTGCTCTCGTCGTGTTCGTGCGCTTCGCCGTCCGGAGCAACGGGGCCGACTTGCCGCCGGGCAACGCGATGTTCAGGACGTTCCACGAAGCCGGGGACACCTTCCACGAGGGATCGGCCGGAACCGAGATCGATCTGCCGGTCGCCGACGAGGACGTCGTCGTGCTGAAGCGCCGCGCCAGCGCCTTCGCCGGCACAGATCTGGACCTCGTGCTCCGCGCTGCCGGCGTCGGCACTCTCGCGATCGCCGGAGTCGCGACCAGCGCAATGGTGGCTGCGACGTGCTACGACGCGGCGGATCGCGGCTACGAATTGACCGTGCTGCGGGACGGTTGCGCCGACGACGACCCGGCAATGCACGACTTCTTCATGGACGCCGTCTTCCCCAGTCGGGGATTCGAGGTCGTGCCCTGCGCCGGTTGGTCGTAGGACTCCGCCCCGGGCTCGGCCGCCGCTCGTGGTTCACGGGAGTCCGAGCGTTGCCGAGCCCACCTCGACCCAGCCGGTTCGGTTGAAGCGAAAGCCATCCGGCAGACGGACGGGCGAAACCTGTTGCGGCTGCTGGCTGCGCCAGCACGTGAACACGTGCGGCTGGTGCCCGCGTCCGTCTCGGCGCCACGCCTCGTCCAGATTCATGACGCGGCCGTGGAAAACGACATCGTCGACGGTCAACAGGGATCGAATGGCCCGGGTGCTGCGCGGTCGGTGAGCGATTACTCCTGCCCGGCTCCTTGCGATCGCCCGCGTCGCGGGCGATCGCAAGGAGCAGTCACGCGACCAGGCGCAGCCAGGCCGCCGCGAGTGCGGCGTGACCGGCCGGCGTCGGGTGCACGCCGTCCGCTGCCCAGTACTCCGGCTCGGTAGTAGCGGCGAGCGCGGCGAACATGCCGTCTGCGGCAAGCAGGTTCGCGCCGTACTTGCGGGCGAGCTCGCGGACCACCTGGATCTTCGGGTTCAGGTCGGCGCGCCATTCCTTTCGCTCGTCCTCCCCGATGAGCGCGGCACCGGCCTCGACGACGCCGTGGATCGGCAGGAGGAACGGCTCGATGAGGATCAGCTCCGTGCCCGCCGCGGCGAGGGGCGCGAGCAGGCGGTCGTAACCCGCTTCGAACTCCTCCACGGGGATCACGTACCCCTCCGGATCCAGCGCGTGCCAGCCCATGTCGTTGACCCCGACGAGGATCGACACCACGTCCGGGCGCGCGTCGAGCACGTCCGCCTGCCAGCGGGCTTCGAGGTCCATCACCTTGTTGCCGCCGATCCCGGTGTTCAGCCAGGTCACTCGGCGGTCCGGATGCCGGAGACCCCACTCGCCCGCGATGCGCAGCGGGTAGCCGAACCCGAGGCCGTCTTCGCTGTCCAGCCGTTGGCAGTCGGTGATCGAATCGCCGGTGAACACCACGGTGCTCCCCGGTCGGAGGGTGATCGTCATGCGTACTCCTCGAAATCGGTTCGGGGGAAGGAAGATTCAGCTGGCAATGGAGTGCTGCTCAGCTTTCCGGAGTGCCGAACCACTGGTTCGCGGCCCGCTCGAACGCTTTCCGGTCGAAGTCGCGATCGCCTGCCCAGGCGACGATGCCGTCCGGCCGGACGAGCACGGCACCCAGTCCGAGGTCGTTCTTCGCCGCCCCGGCCGCGTAGCGCAGCCGGCTCCCCCGGCTCGTCGCCGAATCACGGAGGCGGCGGTCGGTGCTGAAGTCCAGCACGACGCCTCGCCCGTCCTGCATCAGGTCGCCGAGGCGAGTGCCGTCTCCGAGGCGGAAGCCCGGGGCGTGGCGACCGACCAGCGGCTGCTCGCTGCCGAGGTCGTAGCGGATCGCCGAGCCCGACACCTTCTCGAACACGTAGGTCGTTCCCGCCGCGGTCCCGATCAGGTCGCGGATCAGTCCCTGGACCGCCTGGCCATGCGGGTCCGGCCGCATGGCCACCGCCTGGGCTCGCGTCCAGTCGAGCACCCAGGCCGCGATCGGATGGCGCTCGCGGGTGTAGGTGTCCAGCAGCCCGTCCGGCGCGTGCCCTTGGACAGTCGCCGCGAGCTTCCACCCCAGGTTCAGGGCGTCACCGAGGCCGGTGTTGAGTCCCTGCCCGCCCAGGGGCGAGTGGATGTGCGCGGCGTCGCCCGCGAGCAGGACGCGTCCCTGCCGGTAGGTCGTCGTCTGCATTGCCCGATCGGTGAAGCTGGAGACGAGATGCACCTCGTCCAACGTCACGTCGGTGCCGGACACGCGGCGCAGAACCGCCTGGAGGTGGTCGCGAGTCGGCTGCTGCGAGCGATCGAACGCGCCGCCGTCGAAGTCCATCATGCCGATGTGCCCTTCGGCGGGCATCTGCACGTACATCCCCGTCGGCGTCAGGTTGAACCCAGGGCGCAGCTTCTCGGGATCGGCGACGGTGACGAGCATGGTGTAGCCGGTGAACTGCGGCTCGGTGCCGACGAACTCGAAGCCCGCGAGCCCGCGCACCACGCTGCGTCCGCCATCGCAGCCGACGACCCAGCGCGCCGCGTACTCGTGGTCACCGGCGTGCACGACCACGCTCTCCTCGTCCCGCGCGATGGCGTCCACGGTGACGCCGCGCCTGATCTCCACGCCCAGCTTGGCGGCCCGCTCGGACAACACCGACTCGACCGCTTCGAGGCTGGTCATCAGAAAGTCCGGCGCCGGGCTGGGAAGCCGGAACGGCAGGGCAGCGACGTCGACCTTGGCCGGATCGAGCACCATGCCGGCGAAGTGACCCGCGCCGCTGGGGGGCGCCGGCTCGTCCGCGTCGGGGCCGGGATCGTCGTGGACGCCCGACGCCGCCAGCAGCGGGTGCAGCATCTCGCGGCGGTAGAACGCCTCGATCGAAGTGGCGGACAGGCCCCGCAGCCCGAGCGGGTCCGCCCGCCACGGTGAGCCGGGTTCCGGCTCCCGCTCGAGCACCAGGACGGAGCAGCCCGCGAGGCCGAGCTCGCAGGCGAGCAGAAGACCGACCGGGCCTGCGCCCACGATCACCACGTCATGCATTAGGAATCCCCTTCTGAAGCCTGTTCTCCGCGACAGGCCAAGACTTCAGCGAGCCGCTCACACGGGACGCACGCGGCGCTGACACGGGCGCTGCCCTGATGTGAAGACCCACCAATGCGTGCGCGAAGATCGGGGAATGGACGGGGGTGCGCGGCTTCGCGTCACGCTGCTCGGCGCCTTTGAGGTGTTTCGCGGTGACGCCGCCCTGCCCGTTGCGGGCGCGCGGTTGCAGGGTCTGGTCGTCCGGCTGGCGCTGGCCGGCGGCCGGGCGGTCGAGCAGGGCGCCCTGGTCGACGCGATCTGGGCCGAGAACCCGCCGGCTGGTGCCGCGCACGCCCTGCAGGCCCTCGTCTCACGGCTGCGCCGAGCCCTCGGCTCGCCCGGCGACGTCGCGCAGCTCGCGGGCGGCTACCGGCTGGCCGTGAACGCTGCCGAAGTGGACGCGCTGCGGTTCGAGCAACTCGCCGCGGACGGCCGCGACCGCCTGCGCGCCAACGACCCGAACGCCGCTGCGGCCGTGCTCGGCGAGGCCGTGGCGCTGTGGCGCGACCCTCCCGGCGCCGAACCAGCGGTCGTCGCCGCGGTAGCGCCCGCCGTCGCGACCCGGCTGGCCCACGCCTCGATCGAGGCCGTCGCCAACCTCGCCGACGCCGAGCTGACGCTGGGTCGTGCCGACGCGGCCGCCGCCCGCCTGACCGCCCTGCTCGCCGAGCACCCCGTCCACGAGCGCTCCGCCGCGCTGCTCATGGACGCGCTCGCCGCGCAGGGTCGCCAGGCCGAGGCCCTCGCCCTATATGAGCGGGTCCGCGAAACCCTGGCCGCCGACCTCGGCGCCGACCCGGGCGCCGCCCTGCGCGAGCGCCACCTGCGCCTGCTGCGCGCCGAGCAGCCCGCCCCCGCCGCGCGGACCGGGCCGGGCAACCTGCCCGCGCCGCTGACCAGCTTCATCGGCCGCGACGACGACCTCGCCCGGATCGACGCGCTGCTCGTCGCCGGGCGCCTGATCACCGTGCTCGGTCCCGGCGGCGCCGGTAAGACCCGGCTCGCCGTCGAAGCCTCCCGCCGCCACCGGCACGAGTACCGCGACGGCGCCTGGATGATCGACCTCGCCTCGGTCACCGAACCGGCCAAGGTCGGGGCGGCGCTGCTGGCCGCGATCGGGCTGCGCGGCTCGGCGCTGTTCGAGGCTTCGGCCAAGCTGCGCGGCGACATCGTCAGCGAGCTGGACGTGCTGGCCGACCAGCTGGACGGCCGGGAGAGCCTGCTCGTGGTGGACAACTGCGAGCACCTGATCGACGCCGTGGCGCACCTGATCTCGGCGCTGCTGACCCGCTGCGCCGGGCTGCGCGTGCTGGCCACCAGTCGAGAGCCCCTCGCGGTCGACGGCGAGGCGCTGGTACCGCTCGGCCCGCTCACCCTGCCCGAGCCGGACGCGGACGCCGAGCAGGCCCGCCGCACGGCGTCGGTGCGCCTGTTCACCGAGCGGGCGGCGGCCGTGCGGCCCGGGTTCGGCGTCGACGAGCACAACCTCGGTGCGGTGCTGCGCATCGTCCGCGACCTCGACGGCATGCCGCTAGCGCTCGAATTGGCCGCGGCCCGCCTGCGCACCCTCTCGCTCGCCGACCTGGCCGCCGGGCTCTCCGACCGGTTCCGCCTGCTCACCACCGGCAGCCGGACCGCCTCCCCCCGGCATCGCACGCTGCGCGCGGTCATCGCGTGGAGCTGGGACCTGCTCGACGCGGACGCGCGGACGGTCGCGGAGCGGATCTCGGTCCTGCCCGGCGGAGTCACGCCGGCCTCGGCCACCGCGGTCTGCGCCGGCACCGCGGTGCCGGCCGGTGAGATCCCGGAGCTGCTCGCGGGCCTGGTCGACCGTTCGTTGCTGCAGCTCGCGCCGGACACCGGCCGGTACCGGATGCTGGAGACGATCCGCGAGTACGGCCTGGAGAACCTGGCCGAGCAGGGCACCCTGACCGGCGTGCGGAACCTGGCCGCCGACCACTTCGCCGAGCTGGTCGCCCGCCACGACCCGCTGCTGCGCGGCCCCGAGCAGCTCGACGCACTCCACGTGCTGCGCACCGAGTACGACAACGTGCTCGCCGCCCTGCGCCACCTCTGCGACACCGGTGACGCCGGCGGCGCGATCGGGCTCGCGGTGAACCTGACCTGGTACTGGCAGATGCTCGGCCGGCACCCCGAAGCGGCCTACTGGCTCGGCGAGGCGGTCGCGGTGCCGGCCGAGCGGCCGAGCGTGGAGCACGACATCGCGGAGGGAGTGCTGCTGCTCAACACCATCGCCACCCAGGGCCCGCTGGTCCACGACTCGATCGAGGAGCGGCAGGCGCTCACCGACCGGCTGCTGAGCTATCCGGAGTTGCCGGGCATCGGCGGCGCGCTGACCGCGGTCGGGCTGGCCTGCCTGGACGAGATCGAGGCGTCGCCGACGATCACCCGGCGACTGGTCGACGGGCCGGACGGGTGGCTGGCCGGGCTGGCGCGCATGTTCCGGGCCCAGTTCGCCGAGAATGAGGGCCGACTCGACCCGGTTCGCGGCGACGTGACCGCCGCCCTGGAGTGCTTCGCCCGGGCGGGCGACCGCTGGGGCCTGACCAGGGCGCTGCCGCTGCGCGCGTTGCTGCGGCAGTACGACGGCGACCTCGACGGCGCGCTGGCCGACCTGACCGAGGCCAAGCGGCTGGCCCGCGAGTTCGGGTCGCTCAGCCTCAGCGACGAGATCTTCATCGACCTGCGCCTGATCGATCTCCACGTGCGGCTCGACGAGACCGCGCGGGCGACCGAGATGATCGCCGCGACCCGGGAGCGCGCGCTGCGCTCGGCGACGCCCGAGATGGCGATGCTGCTCGACGCGCGGGAGGCCGGCCTGCAGGTGCGGCTCGGTGACCTGGACCGGGCGCGCGAACTGATCGAGTCGGCCGAGGCCGGGCTGTCCGGGCAACCGTCGTTCGACGACGGCGGGCAGGCGCTGGTCGGCGCGGTGCGGGGCGCGCTCTGCCTCGAACTCGGCGACGGGCCGGGCGCCGACGAGGCGCTGGGCCGGGCGTATGCGGCGGCGGTCGCCAGCAAGGACATGCCGATCGTGGCGACGGTGGCGGTGACCGTGGCCGGCCTCGCCGCGCTGTTCGGGCAAAACCGTGACGTGGCCGCCATTCTCGGCGCGGCGGCCCGCCTACGGGGCGCCCACGACCACACCGAGCCGCAGGTCCGCGCGCTGACCGGCCGCGCCCGGGCCGTCATCGGCGACGAGCGCTTCGCCGATGAGTACGAGACCGGCTGGCAACTGGACGCACCGGCGGCCCTGACCCGGACCGACCCGGCGCGGCTGCGCCGGACGCACCGGGCCCGGCCGTAATTCGCTTGATCCAGCCACGGGTCGGCGCTGCACTGTGGCGGGACACCACGAGTCGTGGTGCCGGTATCCCGGGGAGGCAGCGGCAGCAATGGAGATCCGTTCCACGACCGACCAGGACCTCGACGTCTTCGTCGACACGCTCCATGCCGCGTTCGGGCGCTTCCCGGAAACCCCGACCGATGGCGGCGGGGTCTGGTGGTCGGCGCTCGAAATGGACCGCAACCTGCTCGCCACGGCGGCGGACGGGCGGCCCGTCGGCACCGCCGGTGCGTACTCCTTCGAGCTCACCTTGCCCGGCGAGATCCTCGCCCCGGCCGCCGGGGTGACCGCCGTCGGCGTCCTGCCCTCGCACCGACGCCAGGGCGTGCTCAGCGCGATGATGCGGCATCAGCTCACCGAGCTGCGGGCCCGAGGGGAGTTCCTCTCCGTGCTGCTGGCCTCCGAGGCCGTGATCTACCGCAGGTTCGGCTACGGACCGGCGACCTACACGCAGCGGCTGGTGGTGCCGCGCCACCAGGCAGCCCTCGCCGTCCCCCGGGGGGCGCGGAGCGGCCGGCGCCCCAGCGACCGGATCGGTCGAGCTGCTGCGGCGTGCCGAGTGCGTCGAAATCCTGGCAGAGGTCTACGGCCGGTACCGCCGCGCACAGCCCGGCGCGCTGTCCCGGCCGCACCACTGGTGGGCCTTGGGCGCGGGGCAGCCCCCGGTCTCTCCGGCGCCGCGCTACGTCGCCGTCCACCGTGACGCCGACGGCGTCCCGGACGGGTACGCCAGCTATTCGCTCGGCGAGCCCGGCACTTTGACCGTCGACGAGACCGTCGCCACCGACGACGCCGTCTTCACGGCCCTGGCCCAGTTCGTGCTCGGACACGACCTGGTCTTCGAGGTCGTGTTCAAGAAGTTCCCGCCCGGGCACCCGCTGCGCTGGCAACTCGCGGACTTCCGCGCGGGCCAGGTGAGTGACGACACCGACTGGCTCTGGGTGCGGCTGCTGGACGTCCCGCGTGCGCTGACCGCGCGCGGCTGGTTCATGGACGGTGAGCTCGTCCTCGACGTCGACGATCCGTGCCTCGGCGAGCACGGCCGCTACCTGCTGACCGTCCGGGATGGCAAGGCCGACTGCGTCCCGACGGACCGGGAGCCCGACCTGTCCCTGGACGTGAGCGACCTGGGCTCGGTCTACCTCGGCGGCACCGCCCCGAGCACGCTCGTGCGTGCCGGACACATCCGGGCCCACCGCCCGGGCGCGGCGATGCTCGCTGACGCCCTCTTCAGCGCCGAGCGTTCCCCGCACTGCCTGCACTGGTTCTGACCACTCGCTCGCGGGCGGCGACGCAGGCGATCCCGTTGAACTGAGCGCGGTCGCCGACGATCTCCTCCAGCTTCGGGAGGGCCATCATTCGACGCCGCACCGCGGATATCGCGGCGCGGTACCGCGTTTCGGCGAGAACCTCGAAAATCGCGTCCCGGACCTGCGAAGGGGTTGCGGTGGACCGGTCGAGCAGCAATCCCATGCCGCGCGCGGCCATTTCCCTTCCGTTGAGCGGCTGGTCGGCGAACCACGGAAGCATCACCATCGGGGTTTCGGCCTCGATCGCTTCTCGTGATCCACCGAAACCGCAATGCGTGACGAACACGTTGGCGCGCCGGAGCACGAGTGTTTGCGGCGCGTATTCCACCACGCGGACATGGCTGGGCTGTGGGAGGTATTGGGAAACGTTGCCGCGTCCGACCGCGACGATCACGGCGCCGTCGAAACCCGCCAGGGCTTCGAGAACGGTGCGGTTCGCCCGGTGGAAACCGGCCGCCATGCCGGGCGCGCAGTTTCCGGAACTCCCGAGCATCACGTAGACCAAGGGCGTGTCGTCCGGCAGCTCACGCACCCAGCGCGGGAGCGCTTCGCGGGCCTGCCTGGGATTCTCGTGCCGGTAGGGCTGAACCGCCGGAATGGGCAGGTCTGCGAGGAAGAGTTCCCGGGGCGCGGGGGTGAGCACCACGTGGTCCAGGCTGCTCGGCGTCCGGGGTTCGGGGCCGAGGCCGAGCACCGAGCGGTGTTCGGTCAGCCTCGGGCGGATGTGATCGGCGTGGTGATCCCAGACGTTGCGCAGCAGGCCGTTGTCGGCGGAGAGGTTCCGGATTCCCAGCGACAGCGCCAGAAGCGGTCCCGCCCACTCCGCGCAGTCGTTGACGACTACGTCGGGGGCCCAGTGCCTCGCGTGTTCCAGCAGGTCCTCGAACATCGGCAGCACGCACTGTCCGGCCAGGACCTCGCCGTAGAGCACCCGGCAGAAGGCTTCGTTGCCAACCCTGGCCAAGGCCGACGTCAGCCGCCGCTCGATGTCCGGGTCCGCGGTCCAGTCAAGCCCGGCCGGCAGGTGGGGGATGCCGTACGACCTGGTCACGAGGCGCTCCATCGACGCCGCTGTCGCCAGCCGCACGTCGTGCCCGCGCCCGAGCAGTGCTCGTGCCAACGGTTCGTGCGGCCGGATGTGGGCCGGTAGGGCCAGTGACGTGAACAGGATTCTCAGCGGTCTCGCCGTGACCGCCCGCGATCCGGAGCCGGCCGTTCCCGGCAGCGGATCGGCCTCTTCAGCGACGGATGACGGATTCCCGTCTGCCGAGTTCATGCGTTATCAGCGCAGAACACGCACTGTCCTTCCGCGTGGGTTTCGTCACCAGGACCTGGCCGCGATCGACGCGATGCATCTGCGAGCATTCCTACCGGCGCTGGAGGATTGGTGGGTGCCCGCGAACCGCAGTGCTGCCTGAATACTCAGGAGTCTTGCCTCTTCTGACGCGCGATATGTCCATCTGTTGCCGGTTCGGCGCTTGGGCGCTGCACTTCGTCGCATCGATTGACAATCGTGTTGCGGTCGGTGAAGCATCCGGGCACATGAGCGCATTGCCCCGACGTCGCTTGCTCCAGTTGTCCACGGCGGCCGGACTCGCCGTGTTCGGCGCAGCTGCCTGCAGCACCCCCCGGGAGGGACAGGGCAACGTCGATGCGCAGCCGCTCATTCCGCGGGTGACCGCGCCGCCACCGAACGGCGTTCTCGGCGTGAACTTCAACGGTGACCCGCGCATCGTGACCTTCGGCGAGCTCAAGACCGCCGAGGCGACGTGGCTGCGCGGCTTTTTCGCCATGCCCGACGCGGACAAGGGCAAGCCGGCCGATGCCCCCGCGATCAGCACCCTGCTGCAGGCCGGCGCGCACGGCTGCGGAACCGTGCTGTCGCTGAAGTTCCCCTACTTCCCGGAACGCGGAAAGCCGTTGCCGCGCCCCGGCACCGATGCGATGAACGCCGAACTCCGCCGGCTGGACGAGATGCTGCCGGAGGTGCTGAACGAGGTCGACATCCTGGTGATCGGCAACGAGCCGTTCATCGAATGTCCGCACGACGACTGGAACAACGGGGCCATCAACGCCTTCTACGAGGCCGTCGCCGACCACGTCATCAAGTACCGTGCTGCGCATTTCCCGGACAAGTGCAAGACGAGGCTCTACATGGGCTCGCTCAACCACCTCGACGATCCCGAGTGGACAGGTGAGGGCACCGAGCGCTGGATGGCCTACGTCCGCAACACCCCGGAAATCGAGGGCACGGACATCCACCCGCACGTTGCGGACCTGAACGACGCCGATGCCTACCTCGACTACATCCTGCCCCGGCTGGGCCCGGACAAGAAGTTCCTCGCCACCGAGTTCTCCCTCGTCCAGCTCTGGCAGGAGCATCTCACCGACCGGGTGTCCCGCGAGTACGCCGACGAGTACGACATCCCGCCGGACACCCGGGTGTGGCAGGTCATCAAGAACGCGCTCGACAAGCCGTTCCCGCCGCAACGGTGGTACGACTTCCTGCGCACCAGCCCGTGGTTCGAGAACAACAAGAACTTCCTGCACGACCAGACGCAGAAGTTCCGGGCCACCGGCAAGCTCGCCGTGGCCACCTACGGGGTCGGCCAGGACGCCGCCATGTCGAACGGCTTCGGGCCGGACAAGAAGCCGTGGCTGCTGAACAGCCTGTTCGCCTCGCGCACGGTGCAGCCCCTCCCCGACGGCACCCCCGCTCCCAACTACGCCTGGCTCGACGAGTTCAAAGCCCTGCAGCATCAGTGACTCCTGCGCTGCGGAAATCATTGCTGCCGCACGACTTTCCGCCCACCGGCGATGTGGGTTGAAACGCTCAGCCGGGACACCCCGGCCGAGCGTTCTGCCACGCGATTCGTCACCACCAACTCGCTACGGCGTTGCGAACGCCCCCAGATCCATCGACGTCAGCCCAGCTCTTCCGGGGTGGACACCAGCGAGCTGACCCGCAGGTGCTTCGCGGCGAATCGCATCTCGTCGGTGCCGACGACGTTGACCGGCTGCGGCTCGGACATGTCCGGCAGCGAGGACTGGAACCCGGTGAGGACATCGGCGTTCGGGTCGCCGCTGTCGGCCAGGATCATGCCGATGCCGGCGTACGCGATCTCGCCGGGCTGGAGGGTGAATTCCTCGGGCGCGTCGGGAAGCCGCACGTCCTCGACGGGCAGCTCCTCGATCGGCGAGCCGCTCATGTCCAGGCCCTGGAGGTTGGGCACGCCGCCGTTGATCGTGCAGGTCTTGTCCGACCGGTTCCCGTACGACACGATGAAACTGCCGGGCTCGCCCTCCACAGGTGCGGCAGAGATGATGAAATCGGCTTCCGAGCAGTTCGACGTGCCGATGTCCCCGCCGCCCCCGCCCGAGGCCGGACCGGCATTGACCGCGCCGCGCTCGGGCGGCTGGAGCGCGGCGGCGGCTCCGCAGCCGGTGATCAGCAGTGCCCCACCCAGAATGCCGGTGATAGCCGTCGTCATGCGGTAGCGCTTGAGCATCGTGCTCCCCTTTTCCTCAGGTGTATCAACGGTTTCTCACCGCTTTGTCATCCCGGAAGACGCCCGATGCCCACCGGGGTTGCGCCCACCGCTCGGATTCGAGCAACGTTGCCCGAAAGGGCACCGAACCCCTGATCGACTTGACTCAGAGCGGCCGCGAGGGACCTTCCCCGAGCCCGCGTGGCTATCCGCTTGAAAGCTCGAACGCCTCATCCGGCCGCCTTCGTGAACGGCGCACACATGCCCGTTCGTGGAGCCCACGGCCGTTGACTGTTCCTCATAGCAGAACGGACTTTCCGCCAGGGCGTCACTGCCGCACGATGGAACGTGCTACCCGGTGGTCCGCGGCAAGGCTCAGCAGCCCACGCCCTGACGGCCCGGGTGGTCCGATGCCCAGAGGAGCAAGACCAGTGCAGTTCTATCTCGACGGCTACAAGCCCGGGGACCCGTTCGTCGCGGACCCCCACCCGTCCCTGGCCGACCGCCCGAACGGCCTGCCGGACACGGCCGATGTTCTGATCATCGGCTGCGGTCCGGCCGGACTGGTCCTGGCGGCCCAGCTCGCCGAGTTCCCCGAGATCCACACCGTGATCGTCGACCGGCGGGACGAGCCGCTCGAAGTCGGCCAAGCCGACGGCGTGGCGTGCCGCACGGTGGAGATGTTCGAGGCGTTCGGCCTGGCCGATCAGCTCATCCACGAGGGCTACCAGGTCAACGAAGTGACCTTCTGGCGACCGGACCCCCAGGACGGCAGCTCCATCGTCCGAACTGGACGCATCGACGACGTCGAGGACGGCATCTCCGAGATGCCGCACATGATCGTCAACCAGGCACGGATGCTGGCCTACCTGCGCGACCACATGCGCCGCTCCGCCTCCCGCGCCGAACCCGTCTACGGGCTGCACGCCACCGACGTGCGGGTCGACACCGACGCCGACACCGAACACCCGGTCACGGTCACACTGCAGCACGTCAAGGACTTCCAGCCGACCGGAGAGAGCTCGACCATCCGCGCCCGGTACGTCGTCGGTTGCGACGGCTCGCGCAGCGGCACCCGGGAAGCCATCGGCCGCCGCCTCGAGGGCGACACCGCCAACCAGTCGTGGGGCGTGCTGGACGTCCTCGCCGTCACCGACTTCCCCGACATCCGGCTCAAGTCCGCCATCCACTCCGAACAGGGCAGCATCCTGGTCATCCCGCGCGAAGGCGGTTACCTGGTCCGGCTCTACATCGAGCTCGACAACGACCGTGACGCCGAGATGCTCCGCGAGCGCACCGTGACCCCGGAGAAACTCGCCGCGGTCGCCGGCCGGATCCTGCACCCCTACACCCTCGAGGTGAAGCACGTCGGGTGGTGGGCGGTCTACGAGATCGGCCAGCGCCTCTGCGATCGCTTCGACGACGTCCCCGACGCCGAGACCGACACCCGCCAGCCCCGCGTCTTCATCGCCGGCGACGCGTGCCACACCCACAGCGCGAAGGCCGGGCAGGGCATGAACGTCTCGATGGCCGACGCCTGGAACCTCGGGTGGAAGCTCGGCACCGTGCTCCGCGGGACCTCGCGACCCGAGGTGCTGCGCACCTACTCGGCGGAACGGCAGAAGGTCGCCCAGCAGCTCATCGACTTCGACCGCGAGTTCGCTGCGCTGTTCAGCGCCCGCCCGGACGGGGACGCCGACCCGGCGCGATTCCAGCACTACTTCCGCGAGCAGGGCCGGTTCACCGCCGGGGTCGCGGTCCGCTACGAGCCCTCGGTCCTCACCGCGGCACCGACCCACCAGCACCTGGCGGAGGGCTTCCCGATCGGGATGCGGTTCCACTCCGCGCCGGTCGTCCGGCTGGCCGACGCCAAGCCGATGCACCTCGGCCACGCGGCCCGGGCCGACGGCGCCTGGCGCCTCTACGCGTTCGCCGACCGGGCCCATCCCGGCGGCCCCGATTCCCGGCTGCGGGCACTCGCCGGGTTCCTGGCCTCGGGAGGCTCACCGATCGCCCGGTTCACCCCGCCCGGCGCCGACCCCGACTCGGTGATCGACGTCCGGGCCGTGCTCCAGCAGGGACATCGCGACGTCACCGTCGACGACCTGCCGCCGGTCCTCCTCCCCCGCAAGGGATCGTTCGAGCTCATCGACTACGAGAAGGTCTTCTGCCCCGATCCGGCCACCGACATCTTCGACCTGCGCGGCCTGGACCGGGACCACGGAGCCCTCGTGGTCGTCCGGCCGGACCAGTACGTCGCGAACGTCCTCCCCCTCGACGCCCACGACGAGCTCGTCGACTTCCTCGGCGGCGTGCTGGTCGAGGTCGGGACGCCGGCCTGCTGACGCAGACGTCGAGCCAACAGAGCGGTCACCCTCAGCCGGCGATGGGCCCCTGGGTGATTTCCTTGATGACATCGGCAGGGCTGGGACGGGCGTCGTTCTCCGCAGCGGCGGCCCGGGCCCGGTCGCGGAACCCGCGAGCGGACGATTCACGTTCAAGGCGTACGGGTTGAGCGGGCCATCGACATCCAGCAGCAACCATCCGGTACCCGATGTCATGGGAAGTTCCTCCTCTCCTGTTCCGGGGCCGTGGCTCAGCGAGCCGGGCGGTTGAGGGCCGGGGATCGTCCAGCTCGTCCTCGGCGTGCTGTCACCCCATGACTCGTTCCCGCTGGTCTGGTCGAACCCCGTTTCCCGCCTCAGCGGTCGATCAGCGGCGCCACCTCGGCGACCCGGTTGGTCCAGACGTAGCCCGTGAAACCACCGGGGATCCGCGCCAGCGACTCCCGCGTGTCGAATCCCTCGGAGAACCCACCCGATCCGGCTACCAGGACGACGCGGGTGCCCGCGGACTCCATGCGGCTCACGAACTTCGACGGCCACGCCCACAGCCACGGCGCGTAGGACTCCGGGATGTGCAGTTCGGTGTTCGCGCAGGCGTCCGGAACGATCCCGGTCCACCCGATCGCCTCGTACCGCAGCAGGCAGTCGGTCATGCTGCCCTTCGACGCGGCGCGGATCTGCGGCAGCCGATCCCGGACGGCCCGCACCGGCGCATCACCACCGTAGACGGCGATGTCGGCCAGCCGAACCGCGTCCAGCTCGGACAGCCGCTGGGCCAACGCAGCGCCCTCGGCCGCATCCTCGCTCTTGACGTGGATCAGCAGCGGCTCCTGGGGGAACGCCGACAGCACCTCGTCCAGCGACGGCATGAGCCCGACACCGCGCCCCCGGAACGGGAAGGTCCGGCCGCCGTCCGCCGTGTAGCCGTAGCCGATGTCGAGCGCTTTCAGCTCGGCCATCGTGAAGTCCCGGGTGGTGCCGGTTCCGTCGGTGCGGCAGTCCACCTCCCAGTCGTGGAAGACCGCGAACTGCCCGTCGCTGGTGATGTGCACGTCGAGTTCGACCAGGTCGGCCCCGGAGTCGAACGCCGCGCGCAGGCCGGCGATCGTGTTCTCGAGGAACCCGTGCACCGGGGGATCGATCCGCTCGGCGGTGCACGTGTCGTTCTCCACGCCGGCGGTGCTGAACGTCTGCGCGACACCGCGATGCGCCAGCAGCTTCGGAGATTCCCCGCCGACCTCGGCGAACAGCTGGGTGTTGTTGGCGAAGGCGAAAGCGGCGAGGAGCGCGACGACCGCGCCGAGGATGTACCGCTTCTTCCGCCACCGCGGACGTGCTTCGGGCATGCCGCATTCTGCCGCGAGTCCGGAAACCGGCTCAAACCGGTCTTCGCACCCACGACCGGTCAACGGACCAACGCCTCACCTGAGCGCGGCGAAGTCCGCGTCGGTCGACGCCGCCCCGTTGCGCTCTGGGTCCAGCACCGCAGGGCCTGTCCACAGTGGATCCGACTGTGCGCCGACTCGCCGTCGCGCCCGGCTCCATCGACACCACATGAGCGGAGGATGGTCCGGCCTGGTTCAGCGGTGCCGAACGTCCGCAGCGTTCGCGGAGCGTACCGGTTGCCTGAGGATGGTGCGCTGCTTCTCGGGCGCGACCTTGCGGAAGTCGCTCAAATAGATCTCGTGATGCCTGCCGGCCATGCACAACCCGTGGCTGGGGATGAACTCGTGATGCAGTTGCGCGAGCAGGTCCGCCTCGTCGTCGAAGGAGCCGATGTGCAGCGTCTGCACGCACTGCCCCTCGGACAGGGCCTCCAGCCGGACGTCATCGAGACGCGCTGGCCGGTTCTTCTTCCCGGCCTGCTCGACCACGGTGGCGAACATGGCCTGGTCGATCCAGCCGGGGACCATGAGCATCATCGTCCAGTCCCACTGCGACTTGTCACGAGCGGCCGTGAAGGAGTCCATGTTCTCGGCCCACCACAGGCCTTCCAGCGGCGGAACCACGTAGTCGCGGCCGAGGCCCTGCTTGCTGGCGAACTTCAGCTTGTAGGCAACCGGGTAGAGCGCTTCGACCGCCTCGGCGACAGCGGGCGAGGTGTTGGGGTCGCCGTGACCGTCGACCATGAGGTACCGCATGTCGGGCACGTCCACGACCCGGAACCGGCCGCGTTGTGCTTGGTAGGAGTCGAGGGTCTTCTTGAAGTCGATCTTGTCGGCCATCAGGAACCTGGGCTCGCCTGGCGAGCCACTACCTTCCTGCCTCCAGGAGGCTCAGCGAGTACGAGAACACCTCACGCACCGGTTGCTGGCCGATGGCCGGCCGGGTCTTTTCGAAGTGTTCTCGTCGGCGACCGACATGACCGTGCGTCATGCTCCAGCTCGTCCTGCGTTCAAGGAACGCGCAACGGCTTGAAGAACCGGTTCCAACGCATCGATGAGGGGCGCTGCGGGCGCGGCATCTGCAGGCGATTCGAACTCGCCGATTTCGACGCCGATGACTTCGCTTTCGGCCAGTACCTCGGCTGCCTGCCGCAGTTGCGCGAGGCTCAGCCCACCCGGCACGAGGTAGTCGGTCGGCACGGTGCCGGGTTCGAGCACGTCGCAGTCGAGGTGTACGTATACCGGCCGACCGTCGATCGCACGTCGCAGTTCCTCCGGCAGGCCGGGCCCGACTTCGACGAGTTCGATGTCGCCGCGATCGATCAGGTGCTGCTCCGGCGGGTCGATGTCACGTGCTCCGACGAGGATGGCGTTCTGCTGCGGCAGGCCGCTCCCGAGACCGGAGTCCCACAGGCCGAGCGGACCGCTGAGCGCCAGACCGCCCAGGTAACCGGTCGCAGAGGTCTGCGGGGTGTTGATGTCCGCGTGAGCGTCGAACCACACGACCACGGCATCGGGTCGGTGAGCAGCGATCCTCGGCAAGGTGGCCAGGGCGACCGCGCAGCGGCTCAGCGCGGTCACCGGTACGCCGCCGTCACCGAGTATTTGCTCGTACCGCTGGGACATCTCCTGCAGAGCCGGGAGCGCGGCTGCGAGCTCCTCTTCCCATCCCACCGACAGTGCCGGCAGCGGCCGGCCGATGACGACCGGCTCGGCGCCGAAACGAGCAGCGAGGCTTGCCGCCACCAGTCGTGAGCCAACCATCGCTCGGTCGTTGTGGTCGCCGGCGCGCCCAGCGAAGTGCGTGAGCGCAGGCGCGGTGCCAAGGGCACGATCGGTCACGGTCATCCGACTCCTTCAGAGCGATCAGCAGATCTGCTGGCCTGACAGTATGGGCCGCCGATGTGGTGGCGCAATCGATATGAGGCTGGCGCAGGCTTGGACGAGGCACCAGCCCGTCGGAGGAGCGCGGAAACGTTGCGGTGGAAGGCTCTTCACGAAGAAGCGCTCAGCCCAGCAGTTCCTCGCGCTGGCTGGCGAAGAACTCGGCCTGGGTCGTCGCGGGGCGACCGGCGATCCGCTCGACCGCGTGTGTGGTGATGTCCAGCCTGTTCCCGCCATTGGGCGTGGCTCGCGACCCCTTGGCGTTACAGGCGCGGAGGCACCACACGCACCTTCGCGGTCGCTCCTGGCAGGGGTCGCTGGCCGGTAAGTACGAGCAACCCGTTCTGATCGCCGTAGCACCGGCTGTCCGGTGTCCGGGGCGACGAGCCGTCCGGCCAGCGGCCCAGCCCCGCTGGTTGCCAACTGCTGCCACATCCGCAGGTGCTCGTTGACCAGTCGGGCCCTGTCGGGATGTTCCAGTAGCTTGTCCTCGGAACTGATCTGGACAGGAGGCTGCGCCGACGATGGACGTGCTGCAGGTGTTGCCCGCTTTCCTGCTCGCAGTGCTGCTGATCTCCGCCTCGCCCGGACCGGCCATGGCGTTGATCTTCCGCCGCGCCGCGCTGCACGGCTTCGGATCCGCTGTCGCGACCGTGCTGGGGCTGGAAGCCGGGCTCTACCTGTGGGCGTTGGCAGCCGGCGCGGGATTGGCCGCCCTGGTCGCTGCCTCGGAGGTCGCGTATCTGGTGCTGCGGGTGGCCGGCGCAGCACTGCTGATCTACCTCGGGGTGCGCTCGTGGATCGCCGCGATTCGGGCGAAGGCCGCCGGCGAACCGGTCGAGGCCGCCGCCTCGCCCCGGCAGTCGGCTCGGCGGTCCTTCGGCGAGGGTGTGCTGGTGATGCTGGCCAACCCGAAGGCGGCGATCTTCATGTTCGCCTTCTACCCGCAGTTCATCCCGACCGACCGGCAGCTGTTGGCCACGACGGCGGTGCTCGCGCTGATCCAGGTCGTCGTGGAGACCGCTTTCTACCTCGCCCTCGCGGCCGGGGTGGCGCGCGCCGGTGCGTGGTTCCGGCGAGCCAAGATCCGTCGTCGGCTCGAAGCTGTCAGCGGCACGGTCCTGGTCGCACTGGGCCTGCGGGTCGCGGTCGAGAGCCGCTAGAGCTCCAGCCGCAAACCGTGATCCGGCTGGGTGAGGGCAGGTTTCGAAGCATTGGCCACATGCGGCACATCGGTCGAGTGCCGGTGTTGCCGCCGTGGTCCTTCCGAGCGGATGTGTGACGCCCGTCGCTGCGCTTCGGGCGCTCTGGCCGTCACCCTCCTGCTGGTCAGTCCTGCTGCGGTCGTTCCTCGATCGGGAACAGGATCGGGCTCAACAGGTGAAGGCTGCGGCCTCGTGCAGGTTTGTTGTCCATCCTGGACGCGATGACCCTCCGCAACTCGCTTATGAGTTCGGCGAGTTCGTCCTGGCTGAGCCAGAGCGGTATCTGCCGGTAGCCCACCGAGTCGGCAGTCGGGTCTGCGTGATCCCGGTCGAGGTAGGCATTGAATTCGGCGTGCAGGGCCGCCATGGCGGCGGTGAACCCGTAGCGGTGGTCGTCCAGCGACATCGACGCGGCCGCGTCGATGTCGATCGTCGCGCGCTCGCGGCGCAGGCGGTAGCGGCGTTCGACGGCACCATGCACCCGCTGTTCGCCGACGACTTCCAGCAGTCCTGCCTCGGCCAGCAGGCCGACGTGCCGGTACAGGGTGGTCTTGGGAACGTCGGGCAGGCTCGCGCACAGGTCGGATGTGGTGCGGGTGCGCCCGCCGGACATGACGTGCACGATGCGCACCCGCACCGGATGGAGGAGAAGGTCAAGCGTGTCCACCAAGCCACGATCCCACATCTGGTACCTTTCCCAAAATTGGGAAAGCAGCGATGTGCACTGACCGCGAGGGAGCCAGCGATGCAAGACCAGATGCGCGACCAACCGTCCGGGGACAGCCCCGACACCGCGACCGGGGCACCGCCACCATTGGGGCGGCACTACGAGGTAGGGGGTCGACGGTTACTGCTGCACCGCTCGGGCACCGGCAGCCCAGCAGTGGTGTTCCTACCCGGGGGCGGCGCGGTCGGCCTGGACTACTGGAACGTGCAGGAGCGGGCCGCCGAGTTCACCACGAGCGTGATCTACGACCGAACCGGGACGGGCTGGAGCGACCGGATCGACGCGCCGCTGACTTGCGCCGAGGTAACCGACGAGCTACGCGGCCTGCTGCGCGTCGCCGACGTGCCCGCCCCCTACCTGCTGGTCGGCCACTCCCTGGGCGGCCTCTACGCCCGCCTCTACGCGACGCGCTTTCCCGGCGAGGTGGCAGGCCTGGTCCTGATGGACACCGACCACGAGGACTACGACGCCTACATGCCCCGGCAGCTGACGGAGATGCGGAACGCATGGGATCCCCAGGAGTTGCCCGACGAGTTGCCGGAGGAGGCCGTTGCGCTCTACCGCGGTCTGTTCGCACAGATGATGGCGGACTGGCCGGAAGAGATCCGCGACTCGCTCATCGAACGCCACGTCAGTCCGGAATGGATCATGGACGGGTACGAGCTGGTGCCCTACCGCGACCGGTTCCTCGACGAGATGCGTCAGGCAGGGCCGCTGCCCGATGTTCCGCTGATCGTCCTCACCGCCACGGACATCGACGACTTCAAGAAGGCGGTGCTGGTCGGTGAATCCGAGGCGCTGCTGGGCGAGGAGATCGACGGCAAGCGGCGGCTCCATGACGCGCTGGCCGCATCGGTCCGGCGCGGCGAAAACCGCCTCGTCGACGGCGCCGGACACGCCTCCATCCACTGGCGGCGCCCCGACGCCGTGCTCCAAGCGATCCGGGACCTGCTCGGCAGGTGATACCCGAAAGCCGTCACTCGTCAACGCCATCGACGAACGGCCACACCGCTGGCAAGCCCCCACCAACTACGGGATGCCAACGCAGCACCGAAACCCCGACACCGTTGCGGCGGTCACCGACCACCTGTCTCAACAGGACGGATCAGGGCGGATCTTTCGGCGCCCCGGCTCGGCACGTGCGCAGGCCGGACAGATGCGGGAACACAGGGCCTGATCATCGGGGCGCGAATCACCGACTTTGTGACAGAGCCGACATTCTTGGTTTTCGGAGCCGCTTGTGCAACCTGGGCCCGATCCGTCGCGTCTTGATCACTGGTAGCTCCTTGACTCCGAAGGGCGGGACCTGTGCACGACGAGCCCACCGTGGTTCTTCCCAAGGTCGGCAGGCGCTGGCGGCGCGCTCGGCGGATCGGCTTGTCCGTCATCGGCGGCTTCGTCCTCGCCGTGGTAGGTGCTTTCGGCATCGGGTACGCGGCTTGGGACGTGCCGGACCCGCAGCAGGTCGCCGCCGGCACGCAGCAGTCGATCGTGCTCAAGTACGCCGACGGCTCCGAGATGATGCGGATCGTGCCGGAGAGCGGTAACCGGATCATGATCCGGGACCTGGCGGAAATTTCCGGGCCGATGCGACAGGCCACCCTCGCCGCCGAGGACGCTTCCTTCTACACCAACGGTGGGTTCGACTTCTTCGGCATCGCGCGTGCCGTGTTCGCGCAGATCACGGGCACTGCCGGGGGCGGTTCGACGTTGACGCAGCAGTACGTGAAGCTGGCCACCGGCGACGACGAGCACAGCTACGCCCGCAAGTTCAAGGAGATCGTGCTGGCGTTCAAGATGACCAACGAACAGCCCAAGGACGAGATCTTCAAGGCCTACCTCAACACGGCGTACTACGGGCGCGGTGCCTGGGGCGTCCACGCCGCCGCCAACGCCTACTTCGGCAAGCTGCCGCGCGATCTGAACGCGTCCGAAGCGGCGCTGCTGGCCGGCATGGTGCAGAAGCCGAACGAGAACGACCCGCGGGTGGACGCGGATCAGGCGAACTGGCGCTGGACCTACGTGGCCGACCAGATGCTTGCCAACGGGATGGTCGACCCCGGGCAGCGGGCCGCGATGCGGATGCCGGAGACCCGGGAGCGGTTCGCGTGGCGGGGCGAGGAGATGTCCGGTCCGCTGTTCCACGTCCGGGAACGGGTGCTGCAAGAGCTGGAGCAAGCCGGATTCAGCGCCCAGCAACTGCATCAGAGCGGAAGCACGGTCATCACCACGATCGACCGCGACGCGCAGCGCGTGGCCGAGTCCGCGATGGCCGCGGAGACCGCGAATCAGCCGCAGAACATCCGGGCCGCGCTGGTGGCGATCGAGCCCGGCACCGGCGCGATTCGCGCCTACCACAGCGGAGACCGCCAGATCGGCGGCTTCGACTGGGCCAAGGCCGTGCAGCCGCCGGGCACGACGATCCAGCCGTTCGTCGTGGCCGCGGGGTTGATGCAGGGCTACGGCCTCGGCGAGGTCTACAACGGGCGATCACCGCAGGAGATCAACGGGGCCACGTACCGGAACACCGGATCCTGCTCCGACCCCTCGACCTGCAGCGTCCGTGGGGCGATGTCGGAGTCGGTCGAGACCGCCTTCCTGAACATGACTCTGAAGTTCGGTCCCGGGAAGGTGCGTGATGCCGCCCTGCGTGCGGGAATCTCCCCGACCGCCGGGGGGAACCCGTCGATGCAGGAGCGCGACGGGGAGGTGGGGATCCGCATCGCGATGGGCGACTACCCGGTGAGCACGGTGGACATCGCGCGCGGGTACGCGACGCTGGCCGGCGGCATGCGTTCGCAGCCGCACTTCTTGCAGAAGGTCTTGGACAGCAACGGGAACGAGTTGGCCGACTTCGCGACCGAGCCGGAGAGCGCCTTCTCCGACAACCACTCGGAGAGCAGGGACATCGCCGGGAACGTCACGGAATCCATGCGGTGGTCGTACCCTTCGACGCTCCTCAACGATCCGGCCACCGGCGGGCTCACCACCGAGCGGCCGGTCGCGGGGAACAGCGGCATCGCCCAGTTCGGCGGTTCTCCGGACAAGACCCTGACGGCGTGGACGGCGGGCTTCACGCCGCAGATCGCCGTCGCGGTGTCGGTCAGCGCCAGCGACGAGCAGGGCCGACCGCAGCCGGTGGTGGGGTCCCGCGGCTCGATGATGGGCGAGACCTACCCGAACCGGATCTGGCAGCAGTTCATGAAGGCATACCTGGAGCCCAGGCCAGCCGAGGCGTTCATGCCGTTCATCCCAATCGGGGCCTACCGCGACCCCAACCCGCTCCCACCGCCCCCGGGCGCGGCGGTGGTGGCGACCACCACGCCGACAGCGAGGCCACGTTGACACTTGTCCGCTCGACCCGCTGCGACGGGTCGAGCGAAGCCGGGGCCGCTCGTCCGGGGAAAGGACCGGATCAGTTGAACGGCTTCCAGCGCTCTCCTGCGAAGCGGACGAGCGCCTGCTCGAGCTGAGCGGGCACGGAGCCGTCGGCCGGCAAGTGGTACATCGCGATCCATCCGGCGGAGTTGACCCGTACCCACGCGGCGAGCTCGGCCTCGGGCGCCGGGCGCACGTGCAGCATGAACTCTTCGCTCTTGCCGAACGGCGGTTCGAACTTGCGCACGGCGACTTCCGCGACCTCGTCCCACGGGAAGGTGAGCGTCCGGCGGCCGACCGTCGCCTCGATGACCTCACTGGTCAGATGCAGCTCGATCTTCCGGCTCAGGAGGCGGAGCAGGGCCCAGACGACCAGCATGGGCCCGCCCAGGAATGCGCCCATGTTCAGCCACGCCTGGATGTCCGTCAAGCTGCTCCCGGACTGGACGATGAAGACCACCGCCATGACGGGCAGCAGCACCACGACCACCTGCGGCTTGAACCCGGTTTCGCCGCGGCTGTGGATCCGCAGTTCGTCCGCCTCGTACCGGCCCGCGACCTGTACGACGTCCTTCCCGGTCCACGCCGACGCGAGCCGGGCCTGCAGATGGGAGTGCCGGAACTGGTACACGCCACCGACCCGGCGCAACACCCCGGCGCGGTGGGCATCTTCGAGGAAGGTCAGGACCGACCAGGGCAATCGGCCCATCCCCGCCAACACCGCCTTCGCCAGCAGCCATTGGCACCACGGGCTCAGCACGACCACCACGACCGCGGACGCCAGCCCGCCGATCACCCAGATCCCGGACGCCGCCGCCCAGCCCGACGTCGGCAGCAGCCAGGCCACCGTCGCTCCGACCGCGGGGCTGACCAGTGCCGCTGTCAGTGCGGTGCACGCCTGCTCACCGCGGAGCAACGCACGGGGCCCCAGCACTTGGGCGGACTGCATCGGCGCGCTGAATCCGAGGATCAGGATTGCTGTGACGCCGACGCCCAAGAACAAGATGTCTGCGCCGCTGGGCAAGAACGGCACGAGCACGAGCACGATCACGAGCGTCGTGATCGTGCCGACCAGCCGCCCCTTCAGCCTCGGTCTCCGCGGCAACTCGCTCTTCCACAACCGGAGCAAGCCGATGACCACCCCGCCGGCGAGCGCGGTTTTCAACGCGACGTCCGAGCCGAGAGCGATCTCGAACGACTGGAATGCGTTCGGCGTGGGATACCAATCGACGAGGAGGTCCATCGCCTGGACCAGGCCGAAATAGCTCGCGATCAGAGCGGGTACCTCGATGAGCGGTACCGGATTCGCCCGGCTCAGCCGCCACCACTTGATTTCCCTGCTGTGCAAGCGCGTCACGTGCGCGGCCAGGAACGCCAGCCACCGCTGGGCCCGCTGCGGCCCCCAATCCCGAATGGGTTTCGGCTGATCGGGCGACCTCGGCCCAGTCGGGAAGACCGCCGGCACCAAGGCGTCGAGCAGATGCCGGTCGATCGCCAACGCGGCGGGAAAGCGCTTCCTGTCGAGCAATGCGGTGGGATCGTTCGCTTTGCTGCCGTAGACGGTGCGCGCGAGCCACAGCATCAGCGGCGACGCGAACGCCTTGGCGACCGGTCCGCCGGGATTCGTGGTGAGCTCGGACAGCACCGGCTCCCACCGTTCCAGCTGCCGCGGCTGGGAGGTCCTGCGCAGATAGCCTGCCGCCGTCTGCGCATCCACTGGCTGTGCGCGGATCACGGCGGCGCCGCCGAGCACGCTCTTGTCAGCGATCGCCTCGGCGTATTCCGCGGCCCGGCACGTGAGGATCACCGGCGAGCCGTCGCCCAGCGCCCTGTTCAGCTTGGCCAGCGCTTCTTCGAGCAGGAACTCCGGCATCTCGTCGAGGCCGTCCAGAACCGGAAGGATCCTGCGGTCGCGCACCAGCTCCCGGATCCGGTCGCGGCTCAGATCCTCGCCCTGCCCCAGGTACTCCTCCTTGATGCGGCGCCCCAACCAGACGTCGAAGTGCTCCTTCACCGGATTCCACGACGACGCCAACAGGATCACCGGTACCGGCTGGTCCGCCGCGCGATCGCGCAGCAGCTCCAGCGCCAACAGGATCGCCAGCGACGTCTTGCCCGAGCCCGGCCCGCCGATGATCGCCAGCCGCTGCTCGGGCATCGCGCGGAACGCCTCCGTCAGCTCGGCCAGCCCACCGGCCGGCCCGGATCCCACGTTCTCCCGGTGGTCGGCCACCGACCAGTCCGCCACCCATTGCACGGGCAGTTTTCCCGCGCCCGCCAGACCTCGCGCCACGGCCTCGTCCCGCCACTGCGCGTGCACGATCTCGGCAAGCCCCCTCGCCGCCGTGGCCAGAGCCGAATCCGTGACCGCCGGAAACACGATGTCGCCGATGATCTCCCCGGCCTGCACCACGTAGGTCGCGTGCCCCGCGAACTGGTTGTGGACATCCCCCATGGCTTTGATCTACCACCCCAGCCCGGGCAGAACAGCCGCCGACTGTGTGGATGGCATGGGAATGCCATGCGCCTACGTCGGGACGGCGTAGGCGACGATGTTGTGATCGTATTCGTGCGTGCTGTCGTTGAAGGGGCCTCCGCAAGTGATCAGCACCAGCCGGGGATGGCCGGTGCGGTCGAACACGTCCGCAGGCAGGGATGCCTTCGGGTAGCTGCGCACTGCCGCGATCCGGTACCGGTGCGTGCTGTGCGCGGAGGTGACCTCAAGGGGGTCGCCGGGCTGGAGATCAGCCACCCGGAACAAAGCACCCGGGCCGGCGCTGCGGGTGTCGACGTGCCCGGCCAGCACGACTGTGCCGCGCCGAGCCCCTGGTGCGGCGCCGGCGCTCCACCAGCCGACCACGCTGGGTGATTCGGGTACGCCCAGCTGCTGATCCGGCCCGGGCAGCACCGGCTGCACCGGTGCGTCGACAGCCATCGTCGGCAACCGCACCCGCTGCGGCACCTCGCTCGGTGACGCCGACTCCAGCGCTTCCCGCTCCGCAGCAGGAGCAGGTCCCGCATGGGCGGGCGGGACGGTTCCGACATGCGGCAGGGTGGGACCGCCGGCCAGAACATGGCCGAGTCCCGCCGCCGCGATCACCAGACCGAGCGCCAGCAGAGCCTCAGGCACCCGGCGTCGCCATGAGCTCACCCGAGCTGCCGGCGCCGACGCAGCAGCACCACGCCGGCACCCGCGGAAATCGCCAGACCTCCCGCCACCAGGCCGATGTCGGCAGCATGGGACTGCACTCGCTCCGCCAGCCCGCCGGAACCCGTGTTGGCCCCCTTCGGCGCAATTCCGAGGGCCTTCGCATCCGCCTGGGCATGATTCAGGTGCTTGAGCACCGCCGGGAGGAAGTCCTTCGCGTAAGCCTGCACGTCAGCATCCCGGCCGGAGTCGATTTCGGCACGCGTTTGCGTGCTCGCCTCCTGGTGTCCGGAGATCTGCGCCTGCAGATAGGTGGTGTCGAACATAGCGCCGGACGCGCTCTCCAACTGCTTCCCGATGTTCTGCTGTCCCTCGTTCGGCGAAGACGGCAGTGTCACGCCCTTCTGACCGGCCAGCTGTTCGAGTTTGCTCTGCGCGTTCTGGTGGTCGGTGAGCGTTTCCTGCGCCAGCGACCGCACCTGCGGCGTGGTGGCCTTCTGCAGCGCCAGCTTGCCTATGGTGATCTCCGCCAGATTCACCTGCGCAACCTGCGTCATGAAGGACTTGTCCTGTTCAGCCAGTTCGGCGGCCACGATGCCGGACGACTGCGCCGGGTTCGTCGACGGCGAAGCCGCGTGCGCCGCAACGCCGGGCACGGCCAACGCCGCCACCAAGGCCGCACCACCGAACGCTGCCGCAGCGCACTTCCTCATCCTGGTCACCATCCCCCCGGTCAAGAACCATTTCCGTGCGGGGAGTACCCCACACGCCGCAGCAGAAACTCCGGTGCACCATGAGTCGGGGATCCCACAACGAGAAGGCGCTTGAGGTTCCGCCACGCTGAACAAGTCCGGAAACAGGCTCTGCAGCCCCTGAAACGAGTGGAGCTACGCCGCCGGTAGCGCGGTGGGCCGTGCTACCGGAGAAGCGGCGCAGTCGTTGGCTGTTCGACACGACGAGCACCGAGGACAGAGCCATCGCGGCCGCGGCGATGAGCGGATTGAGCAGGCCCAGCGCCGCAAGCGGAAGGGCGGCGACGTTGTAGCCGAACGCCCAGACCAGGTTGCCGCGAATCGTGCGGAGCGTGCGGCGAGCCAGCCTGATCGAATCCGGGACGGCGGCGAGGTCCTCTCGGACCAGGACGATGTCGGCGGCGTTGATCGCGACGTGGGTGCCCGAACCGATGGCGAGCCCGAGATCGGCGCATGCCAGTGCGGGTGCGTCGTTCACACCATCACCGACGACCGCGACCGCACGTCCCCCGGACTGCAGGCGCCGCACGACTTCGACCTTCTCGTCCGGCAGGACCTCGGCGATCACCTCGCCGATGCCCACTTCCTCGGCGACTTTCCGCGCGGTGGCGTCGTTGTCGCCGGTGAGCATCACCGTGCGCAGGCCGATTCGATGCAGTTCGGCCACAGCCGCCGCAGCCGACGGTTTGACCCGGTCCGCCACCGCGATCACGGCCACCGCGCTCCCGTCGCAACCGACGACGACCGTCGTGTTGCCCTGCTGCTCCCATTTCCGGCGCGTGCGGTCGAGATCCTCCGGCAGCACCAGACCACGCTCGTGGCAGAGCTTGGCGCGTCCCACGAGCACGTCGTGGCCCTCGACCATTCCGGTCGCCCCCAGTCCCGGCATGCCTGTGAACCGCTCGACCTGCGGCAGAGCCTCCAGCTCCGCGCGCGCGTAGGAGCTGACCGCCGCAGCGACCGCGTGTTCGGAGACGTCCTCCACTGCGCCGGCGAGGCGCAGCACGCGACGCACGTCGACGTCGGGGACGCAGCTCACCTCGACCACGGTCATCCGGCCGTCGGTGACGGTACCGGTCTTGTCCAGAACCACGGTGTCGATGTCCTGTGTGGACTCCAGCGACCGGTAGCCCTTGATGAAGATCCCCAGTTGCGCCGCGCGGCCTGACGCCACCACGAGAGCCGTCGGTGTCGCCAGTCCCAGCGCACACGGGCAGGCGATGACCAGCACGGCCAGCGCCGCGTTGAACGCTTCCTGCGGCGATCCCACCACGAGCAGCCATCCGAGCAACGTGCCCGCCGCCGCCACCAGCACGGCGGGCACGAAGTAGGCGGAGATGCGGTCGGCGAGCCGCTGCACCGCGGCCTTGCCCGACTGCGCCTCCTCGACCATCCGCACCATCGCCGACAACTGGGTGTCCTGACCGACCCTGGTCGCTTCGACGACCAGCCAGCCGTTCAGCACGACCGTGCCCCCGACGACCTCGTCGTTCGCGATGACCTCGACCGGAACCGACTCACCGGTCATCGCGCTGCAGTCGACCGCGGCCTGGCCATCGACCACGCGACCATCGGTGCCGATCGTCTCCCCCGCCCGCACGAGGAACCGCTGTCCGACGCCCAGTTCATGGACGGGAACCTGACGCTGCGAGCCGTCGTCGAGCAGCACGGTCACGGCCTTGGCACCGAGCGCGGCGAGCTCGCGCAGCGCGTCACCTGCGTTGCGGTGCGCCCTGGCCTCGACGTAGCGACCGGCCAGCACGAACGCCGCGACCCCGGCCGCCACCTCCAGGTAGATCGCCCCTTCCGGCCGCAGCAGGAGCCGCCACCCCGCCGCATCGTCGGCGCTCCCGGTCTGGAAGAACATGGCGTACAACGACCAGCCCGTCGCCGCCGTGATCCCGAGCGACACGAGGGTGTCCATCGAGGACGCCCGGTGCCGCGCGTTGATCAGGGCCGCGCGGTGCAGCGGCCAAGCCGCCCACCCGACGACGGGCAGGGCCAGCACGAGGAGCAGCCACTGCCAACCGGTGAACCGCGCCTGGGGCAGGAACATGAACAGCAGCGACAGGTCGCAAATGGGCACGAACAGCGCGATCGAGACCACCATGCGGCGCCAGAGATCGCGTGCCCGGTCATCAGGTTCCGCCTCGCTCGCCGGAGCGAGCACCTCGGCCTGGTACCCGGCTTTCTCCACGGTGTCCACCAGCAGCGCATCGTCCACCAACGACGTCGCCGTCACGCTCGCGCGCCCGGCGGCGTAGTTCACGGTGGCATGCACACCGTCGAGCTTGTTCAGCTTGCGTTCGATGCGCGCGGAGCAAGCGGCACACGTCATGCCGCTCACCGACAGCTCCACGCGCCGTCCGACGCCGGTGCTGTCGGAGGTCGATAACTTCACGGAAGAGCGAACCCTTTCGGACATAGCCCCTGAACGGTGTTGTTCCTGCACACCGAGTCGCGATGGGCTCGATCGAGTACGCCGGTCGAACACGGCGCTGAACAGGTGGTCGCGCACCGGCGGCGAAAAGTTCCCGCCGATCGGGAACGCCCCGCAAAACCAGTTCCGAGTTCATCCATGGCTGGAGGAAGAACCGCACGCCCACTTCGATCTCGCCGGCTCACCGTGACCGAACGAGGTTGATATCCGGTATTCGACCAGTGGCCAAGGGCCCGACCCTAGTAGGACTGGAGCTCGATCAGGTGGCCGTCGGGGTCGCGCAGGTGGGCGCTGCGCAGGTTCGGGCCCCACTCCGGCCGGTCGGTCGGGCCGACGACGAGGCGGCCACCGTGCTCCAGGCAGAGGGCCAGCCGCTTGTCCACGTCGTCCACCCGGAAGACGAGCATCGCGGTGTCCTGCGCCGGGCCGGGTCGCGCGGGAAGCGCCCCGGTACCAATGGTCGCGGCCATCGCGCCGCGGTCGAACAGCACCAGGACGGCCTCGTCGTCGACGTCCCAGTTGGCGTAGGGGCCTTCCGGTGCTCCCTTGACGAGGCTTGCGCCGGCCAGCGGCGGCAGGATCGCCGCGTAGAAGCGGAAGCACTCGGCGAAGCGGGTGACGAGCAGGCGGGTGTAGAGGGCATCCACAGCAGGACTCCTCGGGTCGGCGGCCGACAAATTAGTGGGTTCGCACCCACTATAGGTAAACACCTTAGACTCGCACCATGCCCGCCGATCGATCCACTCCGCCGACCCTGCTGGATCTCAGCACCTACCTGCTCTCCCGGGTCGGCAAGACCGCCCGCGGCCTGCTGGCCGAGCGGCTGGCCGAGCGCGGCCTGCGACTGTGGGACATGGCGGCCCTCGCCGCGCTGGCCGACTTCGGGCCGCACGCCCAGCGCGACCTGGTCGTCCGGCTGGGCGTGGACCCGAGCGACATGGCCAAGGTGGTCGACCAGTTGGCCGCCGCCGGGTACGTCGACCGGGCGCGCGACACGGCGGACCGGCGGCGGGTCTCCGTCTCCCTCACCCCCGCCGGGCGGGCCCTCCTGGCGGACCTGGAGGCCGAGGCACGAGCCGTCCAGGACGAGGTGCTCCAGCCGCTGGACGCGAAGGAACGCCAATTGCTCCAAGGATTGCTGCTACGCGTCCACGAAGGGCTGGCGGACGCCGACGGCTAGAAAGCCGCGATCACTTCCCGCAACGGCGCGCGGAAATCGCCGGCCTGCCCCTCCGTTCCGGCTCACGGCAAGGGGCTCAGCGGCGTACCAGGGCCAGTTGGTCGGCTACGACCACACCGTCGTGCAGGACGGTGCGGTCGGTGCCGCGGTCCATCACGGCGCTGGTCGGCGTCTCGCCGTCGACCAGCACCAGGTCGGCGCGGTCGCCGACGGCGAGACCGGGCCGGTCGGCGACCCCGGCGAGCCGGGCGACGTCGTGGCTCATGATCGAGGCCCCGCCGATGGTCGCGACCGCGAGCGACATCTCGATCAGGTCATCGCGGCGGAACTTGTTGGTGAAGGCCAGTTGCCAGGTGCGGTCGAGCATGTCGCAGTTGCCGTAGGGGCTCCAGTAGTCGCGCTGGCCGTCCTCGCCCAGGCCCACCCGGACGCCCGCCTCCGTCAACGCCTCCAGGGACAGCTGGTTCCGGTCCGCCGGTGCCACGGTGGCCATCGCGATGTCCAGCTCGGCGAAGTCGTCGATGATGCGGCGGCTCACCGATTCGGAGACCGAGCCCAGCTCGTAGGCGTGGGACATCGTGACCTTGCCCTGCATGCCCAGCGCCCGGGTGCGTTCGAGCACGAGATCGGTGGAGAACACCCCGAGATGCCCCGGCTCGTGCAGGTGGATGTCCACCTCCACCTGGTACTTCTCGGCCAGCCCGAACACGACGTCCAAGTGCCCCTTGGGATCCCGGTCGAGGCTGCAGGGGTCGATGCCGCCGATCACGTCGGCTCCGGCCTTCAGCGAGGCCTCCAGGTAGTCGGCGGTGCCCTCCTCGCGGAGGATGCCTGCCTGCGGGAACGTCATGATCTGAACATCGGCCTGACCGGCGAACTTCTCCTTCGCGGCCACCACGGCATCGAACTTCTCCAGCTTGCAGTCCACATCCACCTGGGCGTACGACCGCACCCGCGTGGTGCCGCGGGCGATCATCCGCTCCAGCGTGCCGGCCACCCGCTCCTGGAGGGGAACCTCCGCGGTGCGCCAGTTCTGCCGGTCGTTGAGCATCATCGTCCACACTCCCGGACCGCCCGTGTGCGGCCGGAACGGGAGGCCGATCCGCGTCGAGTCCAGGTGCACGTGCACGTCGCTGAACGACGGCAGCAACAGCCGGCCACGGCCCTCGACCACCTCGCCGGCCGGCTGCGCGGCCGGATCGTGCCGACGGATCCCCGCAATGCGATCGCCGGCCAGCTCGACATCGCTGCGCTCGCCACCCCACGGGCGGATGTCGCGGATCAACACGGTCGTCACCTTTCTGTTGCGCGGTACGGATGTTCAGCAGGACGTGGATCGGCTCACCGGGGCACGGCGGCCAGTGCCTCTCCTGCGGCATCGGTGTGATGGCAGGCGATGTCGCCGCTCGGCACGCTGTCGGTGCACAACTGCCGGCGTTGCGGGTCCAGCAGCGGATGCGCCGGGCACCGGGACTGGAACACGCAGCCGCGCGGCGGGTCGGCCGGGCTGGGCAGATCGCCGGACAGCCGGATCCGCCCGCTCCGATCCGCCGCCGGGTCCGGTTGCGGGACGGCGGACAACAGCGCCTGGGTGTAGGGATGTTGCGGAGCGCCGAAAACGCCTGCGCTGTCCCCGTACTCCATGATCTTTCCCAGGTACATCACCGCGACGCGGTCGGCGAAGTGCTTGACCACGGACAGGTCGTGCGCGATGAAGAGGTACGCCACCCCGGTGTCCCGCTGGATGTCCTCCAGCAGGTTGATCACCTGCGCCTGCACCGAGACGTCCAGCGCGGACACCGGTTCGTCGCAGATGATCAGCTGCGGGTCCAGGGCGAGCGCCCGGGCGATGCCCACGCGCTGCTTCTGGCCGCCCGAGAACTCGTGCGGGAAGCGGTTGTAGTGGTCGGGACGCAGCCCCACCCGGTCCATCAGGTCCCGCACCCTGGCCTTGACGCCGCCGGTCGGTGTGACCCGTTGGGCCAGCAGCGGCGCGGCGATCGCACTGCCCACGGACTGGCGCGGGTTGAGCGAGGACGAGGGGTTCTGGAACACCATCTGCACCCGGCGCCGGTACTCCTGCAGGTCCGACCGGCGGAGTTCGGCGATCTCCTGGCCGTCGAGCCGGATGCTCCCGGAAGTGGCGGTCAGCAACCGCATGAGCAGTCGGCCGGTGGTCGACTTGCCGCAACCGGACTCCCCCACCAGCCCGAGGGTCTGCCCGGCGTCGATCGAGAAGCTGACCCCGTCGACGGCTTTGATCACGCCGCCGGCGGAGGAGAAGACGCCGGAGCGGATCGGGAAGTGCTTGGTCAGGTCGGTGACCTGCAGCAGCGGCGTCATCGGACCACCTCTCCGGCCGGGGGCAGCGTCTCCAGATGGCACCGCGACGGGTGCCCGTCGGGGCCGATCAGCGTCGGCGGGCGGGTACCGCAGGCGTTGTCCGGCACCAGGTGCGCCTTCGGGCAGCGGTCGGCGAACAGGCAGCCCTCGGGCAGCGCCGACAACGACGGCGGAAAGCCCGGAATCGGGGTGAGCCGCTCGGACTCCCCCGCCAGCGATGGCATCGAGGCCAGCAGTCCCCGGGTGTAGGGATGTCGCGGGTCGCTGAAGAGGTCGGCGACCGTCGCCTGCTCGACGTGCATCCCGCCGTACATCACCACGACCCGGTGGCAGACCTCGGCGACCACTCCGAGGTCGTGGGTCACCATGATCACCGAGGTCCCCGTCTCGGCCTGCAACTCGTTGAGCAGATCGAGGATCTGGGCCTGCACGGTGACGTCCAGCGCGGTGGTGGGTTCGTCGGCGATCAGCAGCTCGGGCTCGCAGACCAGCGCCATGGCGATCATCGCGCGCTGCCGCATGCCGCCGGAGAACTCGTGCGGGTATGCCGAGTACCGGCGCCGCGGGTCGGGAATCCCGACCCGGCCGAGCATGTCGACGGCGACCGCCGCCGCGGCCTTCTTGGACACCTCGTTGTGCACCCGGTAGGCCTCGGCGATCTGCACCCCGACCGGGTAGAACGGGTGCATCGCCGACAGCGGGTCCTGGAAGATCATCGCGATCTTCTTGCCCCGGTGGACGCGCATCTGGGCCTCGGTGAGCGCGTTGAGGTCCTGCCCGTCCAGGAGGATCTGACCGGTGACCGTGGCCGAGGTGTCCTTGAGCAGCCCCATCAGCGCCTGGGTCGTGACGGTCTTGCCGGAACCGGATTCGCCGACGATGCCGACGGTTTCCCCGCGCGCCAGGGTCAGGTCCATCCCGTTGACCGCGTGCACCACGCCGTCGTCGGTCGGGAAGCTCACCCTCAGGTCGCGGATGGCCAGCATGGGCGCGGCTTCAGGCGTGGTCATCAGGCGACCCTCACTCGTGGGTCGATCACCGCGTAGGCGACGTCGACCAGGACGTTGGCGACGATGATGAAGAACGCGGCCATCATGGTGATGGCCATGGTGACCGGCAGGTCGCCGGACTGCGCGGCGTGCACCGCGGTGAATCCGACGCCCGGCACCGAGAAGATCTGCTCGGTGAGCACGGCACCGCCCAGCAGGACGCCGATGTCCATCCCGAGCATGGTGACCACCGGCGTGATCCCGGCCCGCACACCGTGCTTGAACACGACGCGCCGCCGGGGCATGCCCTTCGAGCGCGCGGTTCGCATGAAGTCCTCGCCGAAGGTCTCCAGCATGTTGCTGCGGGTGACCCGGATGTACTGCGCGCTGAACAGCACCTCCAGCGCCACCCAGGGCAGCAGGTAGTTCAGGAACCAGCCGCCCGGACCCGCGGCGCCGAACGGCGAGACGATCTCATTGGTGGTGAACGGCAACAGGTCCAGCGTGCTGACGAACAACAACAGCAGCAGCAGACCGGTCACCGGAATGGGCAGGGACACCCCGATCGAGGCGGCGCCGACGATCAACTTGTCGGTGAGCCGGCCCTTGCGCAGCGCCGCCAGCAGGCCCAGCCCGACGCCGGCGATGGTCCACAGCACGATCGCACCGACGCCCACCGACACCGTGTACGGCAGGGCCCGCCCGATGATCGTGGTGACGTCCTCGTTGGTCTGGAACGACTTCCCCAGGCACGGCCAGGAGCACAGGGTCCCGGAGCCGGGCGCTCCTACCGTGCGGTCGCCCAGCAGCCCGGACATGTAGGCGAAGTACTGGCTGAGGAACGGCTTGTCCATCCCGAGCGCGACGCGGGCCTCGGCGATGCGTTGCGGAGTGCACTCCTGCCCGCACGCCGCCGCGGCCGGGTCCGCCGGACCGAGCTGGAACAAGCTGAACGTCACGAAGCTGATGACGAGCAGCAGCACGATCATCGCGACGAACCGCCGCAGTACGAACCTGGTCATGGGCGCAACCTGCCAGCTCGGGATGGACTCACCGTTCTACCTCTCTCGTTCCCCGACCGTCACCGCTCGACGCCGACGATCGACAGGTCGATGGAGCCGAAGAAGTAGCCCACCTGCGCGTTGCGGACCTTGGAACCGACCACGCTGTTGGTGAACGTGCGCACCAGCGGAACCAGCGGATAGGACTGCATGACCTGGTCGAACAGGGTCGCCCACTGCCTTCCCAGTTCCTCGCTCGACCCGTTGGCGCCGCGGAGCTGGTACATCTCGCCGGAGATCTTCGGGTCGTAGTACCGCGGGATGTTGGAGAAGCCGTAGGTCTTGCCGTCCACGCTCGGCCCCACGTTCGGGTCGATGGTGGTGCGCACCGAACCGCTGTCCGCGCCACCGCACCAGCCGCTCCGGGCGATGTCGGGCATCTGGTCACCGGCCAGCACGGTGTAGTAGTTGGCGGCCGGGATCGGACGCAGCTGAACGTCGATGCCGAGGGCCTTGAGGTCCTGCTGCAGCACGGTGCCGACGTTCTTGTACCGGGTGTTGGTGTCCGCGTAGCCGTACACCAAGGTCTTGGGGAAGTCCTTGCCTTCCAACAGCTTCTTGGCCTCGTCCAGCTTCGGCTTGCCCGCCGGGTCCAGGTCGGTGTGCTGCTCGACGTACCCGCGCTGAGCCTCGTTGATGTACGACTGGGTCACCTTGCCGAACCGCGCGCCGCCGTACTGCAACTGGATCGCGTTCCGGTCGATGGACAGCGCGATCGCCTTGCGCACCTGAGGATCCTTGATCGTCTCGGTGTTGAAGTCGAGCACGTCCGTGCAACCCAGCAACCCCGCCGCGGTGCGCGCCTTGATCTCGGGCTCGTTGAGCTTGGCCGCGTCGGACGCCTGCAGGCCACCGTTGCTGTCCAGCGTGATCGCCGTCGGATCCGAGTCGGCGATCAGCTGCTGGCTGATGGTGGCCTGCGCGGTGGACAGGGTGAAGGTGAACGTGTCCGGCAGGGCGGGCCGGTTCGGATCGGTGGCCGGGTCCCACTGCTCGTTGCGGACCAGCTTCATCGACCGGCCGCGGTCGTAGGACTCGATCTTGTACGGGCCCGACGAGACCGGGTGCGCGGTGTAGTCGAGCTTGCTGTCCTCGGCCCGCGGCACCGGCGCCGTGTTCGACCGCGAAACCAGGGCGGGGAACTCGGCGAACGGCTGCTTGAGGTGGAAGACGACGGTGCTGTCGTCCGGGGTTTCGATCGCCTTGAAGTCGCCGCCGGTGTACGGACCCTTGTACCCGTCGTCGGCCAGGGCGGAGTTCAGTTCCTGCGGCGCCTGGGTGTAGACGTCGCGGGCGTAGGTGCGCTCGACCCCGTACTTGATGTCCTTGCTGGTGATCGGCGTGCCGTCCTCGAACTTCAGCCCCTTCTTCAGGGTGTAGGTCCAGGTGAGGCCGTCGGCGGAGGGCGTGCCCAGGTCGGTGGCCAGATCCGGCACGATGGTGGGCGGCCGGCCGGCCGTCTCCTTGGCCATGGTCAGCGTGCGGTAGTACAGCTGCCCCACGTTGGCGGTCTGCACGTAGTTGCTGTTGCCGGGGTCCAGCGTCTGGAAGTCCGAGGACATCAGGACGTTGATGTTCCCGCCCTTGGTGGTGTAGCCCTCCCCGATCTTCACCGGTTTGAAGGCGTCGGCCGTCGAGCCCGAGTCGGAACCCGGGGCGGGCTTCTCACCGCCGCACGCGGTCAGGACCAGCCCGGTGGTCATCGTCAGGGCGAGCGCCACCGTGGTGCTTCGTTTCACTGCATCTCCTCGCGGATGGGAAAGGAAGGGGTGGATCAGCTTCGGGAGGACTTGGGGTCCAACGCATCCCGGACCGCATCGCCGAGCAGGTTGAACGCCAGCACGGTGATCACCAGGGCGCCGGCCGGGACCGCCAGGAACCACGGGTCGGACAGGTACCAGTTCCCCGCCTGGGCCGCGTTGAGCATCTGACCCCACGACGGCGTGGGGTCCTTGACCCCGACGCCGAGGAACGAGAGGGCCGCCTCCGCGGTGATGTTGGTGGGGATCATCATGGTCGCGTAGACCAGCACGACCCCCATGACGTTCGGGATGATCTGCCGGAAGATGATGCTCCGGTGAGAGGCCCCGTAAGCCTGTGCGGCCTCGACGAATTCCTGCTCCCGGATCGAGAGCACCTGGCCGCGCACGACCCTGGCCAGGTACGCCCAGCCGAAGAAACCGAGGATGATCACCAACGAGGCGATCGGCACCAGGCTGCCCGAATCGAGGGCGGTGCCCTGCAGCCGGGACTGCATGATCGGGGTCAGCGACAGCACCAGCAGCAGGTGCGGGAACGCCAGGAACAGATCCATCACGCGGCTGATCACCATGTCGACCTTGCCGCCGAAGTATCCGGCGGCAGCGCCGAGCACGGTGCCCAGCACCACGGACACCACTGTGGACAGCAGTGCGATGGTCAGTGAGATCCTTGCGCCGTAGGCCATTCTCGCGAAGATGTCGCGACCGAGTCCCGGCTCAAGACCGAGCCAATGCTCACCGGACGGGTAGCGGTAGTACGACAGCGGCAAGCCCGGCGCGTAGAAGTCGTCCAGGAAGTCCGGCCCGATCCGGGTGGTGAACGGATCCGAGCCCTCGATGGCCACCAACACCGGGGCCAGGGCCGCGAACAGCACCATCAGGACCACCACGACCAGCGAGGCGATGGCGATCCGGCTGCGCCGGATCCGAAGCCACGCCGTGCCCAGCAGCGACCGCGCGGTGGCGATCTCCGCGGCGAGCCCGCGCTCGGCCTTCGCAGCCGCGGATTCCGGTGAAGGCAGGGTGGACACCTGCCCATCGACGGGCTCCGATGGGCTGGCGCGGCGCGTTCGACTCGGCGACTCATGCGGATCCGGCACGTCGATCCTTCGGTGCTCAGGGGTGTGAGGTGAAGCGACGGTACATCAAGGATCGCAATCTGTATACCAAATGTTTGACCCGTCTGAACGCGCCGACACCGGGCCCACCCGCCAAGCAGACGACCAGAAGTAGCGATGTGCCTATACCGAGGCGATTTGCACACCGCAGGATCGCGCTACCCAGCCCCGGCGGATCAGCCGAGCAGAAGCCCTGACCGTTCGATCGCGCCAGATGGTATACCCAAAATCAGCGTCGATGAAGACCGCAGCGGATGCGACGGGGCGCGGCGCGCGAGTACGCGTTGGATGAGCCCGCCCGGCACGACGTCACCGGCCACCTGCCGATGAATGCCAGGTGCGGCTCGTCGATGCCCTCGGCGAATGACCAGGGGTCACACCCGATCACGGCCGCCGTACCTGCACGCCTCCTGGCGGCGCGGTTTCGCCTACCGGCAACGCTCAGCGGATGTCGCTGCCGGCAGACTCCCGGTCCTTCACCGGCCGCCCCCGAAGTCGTTGTCCACAACGGACTCTCGATCCATCCGGACCAGGCCGGCCGCCAGCAGGTGCACGCCAGTGGCGATCTGGCCGGAGTCGGTCCATTCCTCGGGGCAGTGGCTGCGACCGTCGCGGGACGGCACGAAGATCATCCCTGCCGGGCAGCGCGCGGCCAGATGCGCGGCATCGTGGCCGGCCCCGCTCGGCGTCGCCATCCACGAGAGGCCGAGTTCACCGGCGGCGGCCGACGTCAGGTTCTGCACGGACGGATTCGTCGGGACGACCGGGTTGTCCACGGTCCAGTCGATCAGCACTTCGACACCGTTCTCGGCGCTTTCCCGAGCGATCTCCTCGACGATCCGCCGACGAACACCGGACAGCCAGACCTGGTCCTCGCTGCGGAACTCGGCCGCCAGGCGCGTCCGGCCCGGGACCACGTTCTCCGCACCCGGTTCGACCCGCAGGTCACCGCAGGTGGCGACCGCATTGCCGGGCCCAGCGCATCCCTCGCGCTCGACGGTCAGCACCGTCCTGGCGGCCGCGACCAACGCGTCCCGCCGATCGTCCATCCGCCTGGTCCCCGCGTGATCGGACCGGCCGGTGAAGGTGGCGAGAAAGCGCTCGATGCCGACGATCGCGGTGACGATCCCGATGCCGATGCCCCGTTGTTCCAGCGTCGGCCCCTGCTCGATGTGCAGTTCGAGGTAGCCGTGCAGCGGCCTCGTCGCCCAGGTGGGTGTGAGCATCCCGCCGGGGTCCAGCCCGAAGGCCGTCGCCACGTCGCCGAGCCGGTTGCCGGCCGCGTCCACCCGGTCCAGGTTCTCCGCCGTGAGCACCCCGGTCGCCGCCTGGCTGCCGAGGCAGCTACCGCTGTAGGGGTTGGACTCCTCGCCGAGGAAGTCGACGACGAGGAGATCGTGATCGAGCCGGGTCCCCGTTTCCCGCAGCCGCCGCGCGACCTCGATGCCGCCGAGCACTCCCACGATCCCGTCGAACCGCCCGCCTCCCTGGACGGTGTCCGTGTGCGAGCCGGTGACCAGCGGAGCGCCACCGTGCCGGCCCGGAAGCCGACCGACGATGTTGCCCGCGGGGTCGACGGAGACCTCCAGCCCGGCATCGCGCATCCGGCTGCGCACCCAATGCCGGGCCGCCCGGTACGGCTCGCTGAAGACCCGGCGCGTCCAGCCTTCCGAATCCGGTTCGCTCAGCCGCGCGAGATCGTGCAGATCGGACCACAGCCGCTCGCGGTCGGGCGCCAGCAGTTCGACGTTCACTCGATCACCTCCGGTGCGCGTCCGGGCAGAACGCGCTCATCGCCGACCGGTCACCCAAACGTTTGCCCCAAACGTTTGGGTGACTATGGTGGTCTTATCCACCAGGCGTCAAGGGGCTGGGTAGAGTTCCTCCGATGTCGACGCAAGACGCCCCTCGCGGAGCGCCGTCCAAGCCGCGCCGCCCCGCGACCTTGCGCGCCATCGCAGAGGCCGTCGGAAGCCACTCCTCGACGGTCTCCCGCGTGCTCAACGGAACTGCGCAGGAGCGGCGCGCGGCAGCCTCACCCGAACTCGCCGAGCGGATCCGCCAGATCGCCGAGGAGCTCGACTACCGGCCCAATCCGCACGCGGCCAGCTTGCGCACCCGGCGAAGCGGCTTGATCGGCGTGCTCGTGCCACGTCTGTCGGACCTCGTGCTCGCCATGGTCTACGAGGGGATCCACGCCGCCGCAGCAGATGTCGGCCTGTCGACGTTCGTGACCAACACCGACGACCTCGCGCAGCGGCAGCGGACCGCGGCCGAGGTGATGCTCGCCCGCCGCGTTGACGGGATGATCTTCGGCGACGCCCACCTCGACAGCGCGTTCCTGACCGAATTCGCCGATCGAGGCGTCCCGTTCGTGCTGGTCAACAGGTGGTCGGGCAGCTTCCCGGCCGCGACCTGCGACGACTACCTGGGTGGCCGGCTGGTCGCGGAGCACTTCCTGGATCGCGGCTTCGAACGCGCTGCGGTCCTGGCCGGGCCGAAGTTCGCGAGCACGGCCCGCGACCGCACGGCCGGATTCGTCGACCGCTACCGCGAAGAGGGCATCGAGGTGCCCGGGAACCGGATCGTCCAGGCGGGACTCGATGTCGAGGAGGGCCACCAGGGCGCCGATGAACTGCTCGCCCACGGCCCGACGCCGGACGCGATCTTCGCCGTCAACGATTTCGCCGCGATCGGCGCGATCGGGGCCCTGCGCGACCACGGCATCCGCGCCGGCGAAGACCTGGCGGTCGCCGGCTACCACGACACCCCGCTGGCCGCCGAACTGCCCATCCCGCTGACCTCGGTGCGGACTCCCGTGAAGCAGATGGGCAAGGCCGCGGTCGACATGCTCGCACGAGCCATGGCCGGGGAGACACCGGAATCCGTGCGCCTCCCACCGACCCTGGTGATCAGAGCCTCCACCAACCAGGGCTGAGCACAGGTTCGCAGATCAGCGCGACTCGCCGCAGCTTCACGAGAACCGGGCCGATCCGGGCGAATCCCCTGCCGGCGTGCGACATTCCGCGAATCCGGTGGGGGTTCTTGAACCTGTGAAGGTTTTCCCCAGACGGTCCACAAGAGACGGACCAGCTAGAACCGGGAAGCTCCAGGCCGAATCGGTGCACCTGGGCGTCGTTCAGCGGCGCGCGGAGACGGCTGCCGTCCCGCGGCTGCCGTGCCTCGGTGGCACGGCAGCCGCGGGATGGCGAGGGTGTCCGCCGCAGGCGATGGGTTCACCGGTGGCGCGTCGTCCCCGGCGGGAACGACGGCTTGCCAGAAGGCGTGTCGGAGCCTCCGCCGGAGGACTTGCCGGGCACCTCGGACGAACCGTCGGAACCGCCAGAACTCATGGTCTGGTTGATCCAGTCGGCGTGCGCCACGACGTTGCTGTAGATGCCCGGCTTCTCCGCGCAATTCTCGGCCATGCCGCGGCTGGTCGCTCCGACCAGTTCGAATTCGCTGCCGTCCTGCACCACGGCCGGGCCACCGGAGTCGCCGTAGCAGGCGTTCACCTTGCCCTCCTGATTGTCGATGCACAGCTCCCGTGCCGAATCGAATCCGTCCTGCGAGCTGCTGCAGTTCGCCGGGGCGAGCGTCTTGGTGTCCAGCTCCTTCAACTTCACCGGCGGCTCGCCGCACTTGGGCGTCCCGCACGTCTGGCCCCAACCGAGCAGCTGCAGCGCGGTGCCGGACTCCGGTGCGGTGGTAGCGATCTTGATCGGCTGCTCCTGCACCGGGTTCGACAGGTGGACCAGGGCCACGTCGTAGCCGGCGGAGACGTCGCTGCCGCCCTGCTTCTGCTTCGACTTGGGGTGGGCCACGAACTTGTCCGGCTTGACCACCTCGCCACCGCTGGTGCGGTCGGTCGTCCCGATCCGGTACTGGACGTTGCCGGGCTGCTGCCCGTCCACGCAATGCGCGGCGGTGACCAGCCACTCCTTGTCGATCAGCGAGGCGCCGCAGTGGTGCTTGCCGTCGGTGGACTGCATGGACGCCATGAAGCCGTAGGTCTGAGTCGCTTGGCCACCGCCGATGACGAAGGGCGCAGCCGCGGCGGTCGTCGCCGCAAGCGCCAGGCTGGCCAGGATCGTCACGGCGACCGCAAGAACGCCTCGGACCAGAGAACCTCGGGGCATGTTCTCTCTCCTCCCGTCCCCAGCTGGCGTCCCGGGGGATGAACAACGCCAGGAGCTGGGGGTTCGTGTGCAATTTCCGGGCGATACTGCCTGTCACGACGACTAATCGCGTTAACCCGAATGGGGGATTCACCGCGGGTGCTCACCCGGCTATCGAGAGTACAAAGGGACACCCGTTGAATGCAGTGCCTCATGTGAATGCGGCGCCGCATGCGCCCTGACGGCTTCACGAGACCGATGGCCACGGATGGGGCTCGCGACCGACCCGCGGACCGCATTCCGGTCCCACTGCGAGCCGGAAGTTCTCTTCAACGCCCACAGCCCGGGGCAGCCCAGTCGGCCCGCCGGGAAGCGCAGCAGGTCGGGTACAACGCCGTGCGACCCGCGCAAGCCCTGACCGCGGTCGGCGAGCGATCCCGACCCGCCAGCCCTCCCGGGAACACCGTCGCCTCGACGTGGACGCCGAAGGATCTCGGTGCGGGTCCGCAACGCGGTGGTGTCGTGTCCGACGCCGGGCGGCCACCATCGGCTCGTGCAGTCGACCGGCGGACAAGGCCGAATGCGAAGCGGTGCGGCCACCCCGGTGGTGACGTCAGGTTCGGCGCTCGGGATCGTTGTAGCTCGACGCGTCGAAGGCGGCCGTGCCGGCTTCCGGGGTCCACCTCTGGAACAGCGGCAGCAGATCGGCTGCCACTACGGAGCGCAACCCGTCCGGAGTGGGCACGACGACACGCATCATCGGGTAGTAGTCCGCGAACACCTGCCGGTCACGCCCGCACGGGCCCGTGACACCGCGCCCGTCGCTGCCGACCGCGACGATGCACTTCATCTGCCGCGCGCCCTGGGCCCGGGCCGCACCGAGTGCGACCAGCTCGGCGCACGGGCCGCCGGTGAAGTGGAAGAGGTTCACGCCGCTGAACATGCGGGAATCGGCCGCCAGCACAGCGGCGCCCATCGTGTGGATGCCGTCCTCGTCAGGACCGGAATCCGCGTTGGCGTCGATCGTTCGGCGGGCGAGCTCGACCAGTTCGCCTTCCTCCGCGTTGAGCGGTCGCGCCGAAGGCGGTACGTACATGCTGACTTCCTCCTGACGGTCCGGACACCACCTTCGTCAAGGGCGTAGCCGGCCGCAAGCGAAAATCGCGGTCCTGTCGAAGACCAGTCACGTCGGCACTAGCAGGAATAGTCGCTCAGTTGGTCGCACGACAGGAAGGAAGAAGGTCGTGGGGTCGGCGCTCCCTCGGACGCCGACCCCGCGACCTGCACGAAGTACGTCAAAAGCGCTCCACCTGCGGTGAGCGGAGCCGGTTGCGGGTGTCCAGCACGCGGTCGGCGTAGCGCTCAAGCAGCGCCCAGTCGAGCATGTCGTGGTCGGCCAGCACGATGATCAGGTCGGACTGGGAGATCTGGTCGGCATCGAACCCCACCATCCGCACGTGGGGCGGGACTTCGTCCGGGTCGATGAGGGGGTCGACCGCGCGCAGGTCGGCGCCGAGCCGGTCGAGGCGCTCGGCCACGGCCATCGACGGGGAGTTGCGCGCGTCGCCGGAGTTCGCCTTGTAGGTCAGCCCGATCAGCAGGATGTCGCTGCTGTTCACGGGTTTGCGGCGCCGGTTCAGGTGTTCCGCGGCACGTGCGACGACGTAGTCGGGCATGTGCTTGTTGACGTCGTTGGCGACGTCGACCAATCGGAACTCCTGTCCGAGGGAACGTCGCACCTGCCAAGACAGGTACGAGGCGTCGATCGGCAGGCAGTGCCCGCCGACGCCGGGGCCGGGTGAGAATCGCATGAACCCGAACGGTTTGCTGGCCGCCGCATCGAGGACCGACCACACGTCCACCCCGAGTCCGTGCGAGAACACCGCGAGTTCGTTGACCAACGCGATGTTGATGTGCCGGAAGGTGTTCTCCAGGAGTTTTGCCAGTTCCGCCTCCCGAGTTCCCGGCACCGGAACGGTCACTTCCACCAGCTGGTCGTAGAAGTCGCGGACGACGCGCAGCGATCCCGGGTCCACACCGGACACGATCTTGGGCGTGTTGTGGAACTTCCAGGTCGGGTTGCTCGGGTCGATGCGTTCCGGGCTGTAACCGACGTAGAAGTCGGCCCCTGCTCGCAGTCCTGAACCGGACTCCAGGATCGGTACGAAGATCTCCTCCGTGGTCCCGGGATAGGTGGTGGACTCGAGCACCACGCAGCAGCCGGGCGAGATGTGCGTGGACAACGCACGGGCGGCATCTTCGATGTAGCGCAGGTCCGGTGCGCCGTCGTGCAGTGGGGTGGGAACGCAGACCGAAGCGAAGTCGAAACCGCGCAATTCCGCGTGCTCGGTGGTCGGTAGGTACCGGCCCGTCGCCAGCGCGGCCGCGAGTCGCTCGTCGTCCACGTCGTCGATGAAGGACTTGCCCCTCTGGAGCAGATCGATGCGGTCCTCGTCGACGTCAAGACCGACGACGTCGAATCCGGCCTCGCAGGCGCGCATGGCGACGGGAAGGCCCACGTAGCCCTGGCCCACGATGACCACTCGTGCACCGGGCATTCCGATCACCTCCCCCGGGCTTCTCCCGGCTGCGTTCGTCCGCGGAGGTGCGACGGCACGCTGCGTGTTCACGGCTGATCGATCATCGCGCTGCATGGAGCCTCCTAGCAGAAGTACCGGTAGAGCAGGGAGCCGGCTTTCCCGGTGATGTCATCGGAGACGGATTCGTCGGTGAGCAGACCGGTGATCTCGCCGAGCAGATCGTCCACTTCAGAACGTTCAGTCGATGATCCGCGTTGTGAGCGCAAGGCCACGACCTGCTTCTCGTCGTCGGCGTACTTCCGCTTGAAGCGCAGCAGCCCAGGCTGGTCGAGGTCGCTAACACCCCAGTCGACCAGCCGCAGCCCGCGATCCGCGGCCCAGCGGATCGCGGCCCAGTAAATCGCGTCGTTGGGGCGCAGTTGCAGCCGGTCCTGCGATGACGAACCGAACTTGAAGTGCAGCACGCCGTTCCACTGCAGGAACACCGCGGCGGCGACGGTTTCGTCGCCCACGCGCGCTGTCATGGTCACGACCGAGTCGTCGGAGTGGAACTGCTCCCAGATGTTCTCGAAGAACTCCATCGGCTGGGCCAGCATTCGGTACTTGTGCTTGCGCAGCCGGACCTGCATCCGGTGGAAGTCCCGCAGCGCTTCCACCCCGGTGTCGGCGGAGATCCGGACGCCGTTCCGCTCGGCTGCGGCTATGTTGCGGCGGGCGTTGGCGGAGATCCGCTGGTGGAGTTCGGGCAGCGGGGCGTCCAACCGCGTCGCGTGCCAGGCGAGCCGGCCCGCTTCCCGCAGCCGCGGATCCCGCACGGGGGCTTCGGAGTGCAAGCACCGCAACGCAATGGGGCGGCCCTGGTCGACGATCCCGTTGGTGAGCCGGTGCCAGACAGCCTCGTCGGGTGCGAACGGGTCCGCCCAATCCGAGAACGGCAGGCTGCACAGCCGCTCGCCGCGGATGTCGTGGACGCGGACCCAGGCGAAGCCGCCGACCACCGCTCCCGATGCGTCCACCGCGATGCGAGCTTCAGGGGTGAAACCGTACGTCCGGCACAGTGCCTCCAGCCACGGCTGGGAGGTGAACACGCTGCCCTGCGGACCAGCTGCGAGTTCGGCCCATCGCGGGTCTTTCCGCGGGTCGACGGTGACGATTTCGGGTGTCGCGCTGCGCATCAGGGCCTTCGCAGGAGTCCGGGAGAGCTGGAACGGCGGTGGCTCCCGCAGCGTTCCCACCGCCGTGGACCGCGCTGCCAGCAGGTCATCGACGGTGATGGAGCCGAGTTCCCGGTGCAGTACCAGGCCGCGGCGACCGAGTTCGGTCGCGAGCTGGCGCTGGTGGTCGTCGATCGCCTCGCCGAACCGGCGTTCCCTGGTGACCACCACCGGCGCCTTCCCCGCATCGAACGCCAGCAGCACGGACCCGGTGCCGGAGTGGCTGATCACCACGTCGGCCGACGAAAGCGCCTCCGCGAGCTGGGTGATCGGCAGGTACGGCTTGGTTTGGATCGGCAGGTCGTCCACCGGCGCCGGACCGGTCTGCCAGAGAACTTCGACCGGCAGACCGGTCGCCTGGTGCAGTGCACCGTCCGGTTCGAGCAGCGGCACCAGAGATTCGATCATCCGGCGGAACGGGTACGTCGATGCGCCGACCGTGACCACCACGCGCAACCGGTCTCCCCGCGGGCGGTCTGCGGTCGTTGCCCGGTAGACGTCGAACTGGCTGCCGCCGTGGCGCCAGCCGTGGCCGGCAGCGTGCGGGTACTGGGTGTACACCCGGACCCGGGGAACCCAGCGGAGCAGTTTTCCGGTCAACGACGGGCTGTTCACCCTTGCGGCGCTTTCGATGTAGTGGCACTCCACGCCGCGCGCGGCCAGGTAGGGCAGGAAACCGAGTGCGATGCCGGAACCGGTGGAGATGGCCCGGGTGATGCCCCGGGCACGCCACAGCCGGTGCGCGATCGGCAGGCACCGCAGAACTCCCCGCACGCTGCGGCATCCGACCGGTGGAACGTATACGACGTCCCGATCTGCCAGCATCGACGTGCTCTGCTCGTTGCGGCTGGTCACCCACACCGCCGGACCGTCCTCGGAAATCCGCTCGGACAGGCTGTGCAGCTGGGCCAGGTGACCGCCCGTGGTCGCCACGAAGAGCGTCGTCATCGGGCACCGTCCCCGCGCAGCATCGACGGCAGGGTTCGGACGAGGATGCTGAGGTCGGTCTGCAGGCTGCGGGACCGCACGTACACCATGTCCAGACGGAGCATGTCCAAGGTGCCCATGGTGCTGCGGCCGCTGACTTGCCACAGCCCGGTCAGCCCGGGCTTCGCCGCGCTCCGTTCGGCGAACTCCGGTGGGAACATCGCGGCCTCCCACTCGAGGCACGGACGGGGGCCGACCAGCGCCATGTCACCGCGCAGCACGTTGAGCAGCTGCGGCAACTCGTCGAGGCTGGTGCGCCGCAGCCAAGAGCCAACCGCGGTGATGCGCGGATCGCGGTCCAGCTTGAAGCTGCCGTCGGCGGAAGTGTCCTCGCCGCGCAACTCGCGCGCGATCATGTCGCGCAGCGGTTCGTCGTTGCACCCCAGGCGCATGGTGCGGAACTTGTAGAGCGTGAACGGCTTTCCGCCCTGCCCGACCCGGCGTTGCCGGAACAGCGCCGGGCCCCGGCTGGTGAGGCGGATGATGCCGGCGACGATGAGCATCGGCGGCGCGAGAACAGCCAACCCGACGGCCGCACCGACCACGTCGATCCCGCGCACCACGGACCGCTCCCACCGAGGTCGCCGACCGCACGGCGGCAACGGTTCCGGTGAGCGCTGCGCCCGCACCGCCGGTGTCGGTCTCCTATGTTGCGCGAGACCGATCGAGAGCAGGATCTTGAGTGCCGTGCTCGTCATCACCAAGCCTCCCAGACATGATCGCCAGCAGAACGAACAGCAGATCGCCGAACCCGCGGACCACCAGGTGGATGTCGATCAGCGACAGGATCAGGACCATCCACCAAGCGACCTCGAGCGTTGCCGCGCACGCCCCCACCGAGCCGGGACGCGGGGCCAGCCGCCTGGCCCCGCGCAGCACCGCGACCGACAGCCAGACGAACCCGATCAGCAGTGGAATCCCGCCGACCCAGAGGAAGAACAGGTAACCGGATTCGAGGTAGATGAAGTCCCGCCAGGTCTCCGGTGCGGTGAGCACCGAGTCAGGCGAGATCCCGAAGACGAAGTGCCCGTCCGCCAGCTGCGGCACGTAGAAGGTGGTGAGGTTGTCCCACCGGCCGAGCCAGCTGCGGGGCACGGTGTAGCCCTGCGTGAAGTCCGCCATGCGGCCGAGGAACGCGGGCGCGCCGACGAGCGCTGCGATCCCCACGATCGGCAGGAACCTGGCCACCTGCCGCCGGGCCTGCGGATAGCGGCGCAGGATCAGCACCCCGGCCACGAGTGCGGAGATCCAGGTCGAGAACTGCCCGCTCGCGAGGACACCGGCACCGAGCAGGACACCGAGCCCGATCCGCTCCCACTTGCCGAGGATTCCGCGAGTGCCGCAGTACAGCAGGAGTACCAGCCCGACGGTGATGTAATCGCCGGTCGCGATCGAGGACCCCAACGTCGCCGTGCCGCGGTCGCTGGCCTCGCTCGCGCTCGCATGCCAGAACGCGCTCAGCAACGTCAGCACCGGTTCGACACCCAGCGTCTGCAAGATCGCCACTACCGACAACCCAGCGGTCGGCCAGACCACCAGGCGGATGCAGCGGAGCCGCTGTTGCTCGGTGCGCACGGTCAACCGGACGAGCAGGAACAGCGCCACGAGTTTGCACACCGGCAGCAGCGCCACCAGATCGGAGCCGTGTGGTTCGGCACCGCGCAGCATCATCGACGCGATCGGCCACGCCGTGCTGAGCACCACGAAACCGGCTAGCGGAACGTCCAGCGGCCGGAGGCGCAGCGGGATCGGGTCACCACGTAGCAACCGCAGCCAGCCACCGAGACACGCCCCGGCCACCAGCACGGCGAACAACGCCTCGTTCGGCCGGGCTCCGGGCACCAGCGTGCCCCTGTCGATACCCGCGAGGAACGGCAGGGTCAGCAGGTAGGCATAGGTCGCGAACACGGGGCGGTACGCCGCCGCGGCGAACAGCGCTGCGGCCACCAGCAGTCCGGCGCCCAGCGGCCCTGCCACGGCGACGGCCAGCCCCGCCAGCGATGCGCACAGGGCGGCCTGGGTTATCAGCAGGCTTTCCGCGCGGTCCGGAATCCCGCCGGAGATCTCGTCGCGTCGGCGCAGCAGAACGCTCATGGGCATCGTCCGATCCAGCTGATGCGCACCGCCCCGGCGTAGACCGCGATCGCCACCAGTCCGCACGCGCCGAGGGCGATCACACCTCCAGCCCGGCTGATCTCGCCGGTGCTCAGAAACCAGCGGCCGAAAGCGACGATCGGCACCATCGAGACGCAAGCGAGAAGAGCCCGCGCGATCTGCGCGTGGTCGATCCAGCGTTCGGGCCGCAACGCGGCTCGCAGACCGACGAGCACGGTCACCGCTCCGGCCAGCTCACCCGCCAGCAGGCCCGCGCACAGCACGACCAAGCGGGATTGGTCGTCCGGCACGAGCAGTGCGGCGACGGTGACGGTGAGCGACGCGGCCAGGAGTGCGTAGCTGGCCAGCCGCGGGCAGCGGGTGTTCAGCTGCGCGAACAGCGCATCGAGGCCGACCATGTGCACGCTCGCCGCGAACTGGGCGACTGCGATCACCGCGAGGCAGGCCGCGAGCTGGTCGATCAGCTTGTCCGAGTGCAACTGCCCGTTCGCCAGCATGCTCGCCACCGGGTGTGCGAGCGCGGCGAGCAGGAGCAGCGGCGGAAGGCTGGTGATCGACGCGAGCGTCAGGGCTTGTCGCCACGACGCGGCGAAACCGCTGTGGTCGTCGCGTGCGACTGCGGCTGACATCCCGGGCAGGACGACGGTCGACACCGCCCGTGCCCCCAACGCGGTCGGGACCTGCATGACCGTGTAGGCGCTCTGCACCACGATGACTCCGCCAGGCACAGTCGACGCGGCGGCCAGGAGCACGTACAGCGCGACCGATCGCGTGAGGGGCAGGCTGATCGAATTGCGCAGCCGTCGCAGGACGGACGCCACCTCCGGGTCCGGTCGCCAGCGCAACGACGGGCGCAGCGGCAGCCCCGCCCGGGACGCCCCGAACAGCTGGAGGCAAGCGTGCACCGCCACGGCAAGGGTGCTGCCCAGCCCGAGAACGACCAACGGGCCAGCCGTGATCTCCGCGACATCGAGGCCCGGCCCCCAGTGCACACCCACCACGACCACGGCGGCGATGAGCACCACGTTCTCCGCCGCGGGAGCCACGGCCGCCAACGTGAAGCGTTCGCGGGCCTGCTGAGCAGCGGCTCCCAGCGCGGCCGCGGTGTAGAGCATGACCTGTGGGGCGACCAGCAGGACGAGCACTGTTGCCGTCTGCTCGGTTTGTTCCCGGAGCGAGGACTGCGGGATGCCGAGGCTCAGGCACCATCCGAGCACTGGCGCGGAGAGCGCCACGATGCCGGCCAGCACTGCGGAAGCGATCAGCAGGAATCCGCTGACCCGGCCGAGCAGCCTGGTCGCCGCGTCTGGTCCGCCGCGCGCGAGCACCTGCACCACGGTCGGGACGATCACGAGAGCGAGCGCAGGCCCCGCGATCACGCTGTAGGTCAGGTTGGGGACCATGTTCGTGGCGACGAACGCGTTCGCGAAGTAGGTCGGGCCGAGCACCGCGCCAACCACGACGACCCGGACCAGCCCGGTCAGTCGGCTGATGAGGATTCCGCCGGAGACGGCGGCAGAACGCCGCACCGTTCTCCTGGCGGCTGGCCGGGACAGGCCGGCGCGCAGCACGGAGCGAGCACTCACCGAGCGCTCCACCGGCGGACCAGGAGCACAGCGGTGACGGCTGCGACCAGGAGTCCGGCGACCGCTCCGGCTGCCGTGGCGAACATGGGGCGGGGGCTGACGGGGTCGGTGACCGAGTAGGCCGGCACCACGACCTTGGGTTCGGACCGCGCGAGTCGGGTCATGCTGAGCTGGTCGAGCTGCGACTGCAACTGCTGCTCGCGTTGCTGCAGGCCTTGCGCCAGAGCTTCGGCGGCGGCCAGCGAGGACGAGTCGGGTACTGCGCGCTCCCGCGAGACCTGCGCGTTCGCCTCGGCCAGCTGCGCCCGGACATCGGCGAGGTTCCCGAGCACGTAACCGTCCACTCCGGACTCGCTGTTGGTTCGCGCCACGTCCCGGTAGCGGTCGACGATCTCCCGGGTCCGGCGCAGGGCGACGTCGGGGGCACCAGCCCTGGCCTCCACCTGCAGGACCTCGCTGCTGTCCAGCAGCGACATCGTCACCATCTTCTCCAATTCCTCCACCGGAAGCCGCTCCTGGGCGGCGACCGGCCCCAGCACCTGCCTGCTGCGCAGCAGCACCAGTTGGGTCGTCAGGCTCCGGTCCTCGCGCAGGAATCCGGTCGACTTCTCCTCTCCGATCTCGAAGAGGATCTGCGCGCGCGCCGCGTACACCGGCGGCCACACCAGGGCCCCGATGAATGCGGTGCCGGCGCCGAGCAGCACGATCAGCAGGGATACGCCCAGCAGTCGCCGCTTGTTGGCCAGCAGTGCGGACCACGCCCGGCTTTCCGGCCCGGGCGGCGGGGTTCGCCGGTCTTCCCGAGCGCCGTGGAGCGGACTGGTTGGCGCGGCACCGGTTCTCACCTGTGCGGCGTCCAAGCGCTGAGCGTTGACCGGTTCGCTGTTGGAGTGTTGGGTTTCGGTCAAGGCCAGACACCTCGCAATGCGTCGCAAACCCGTACGACGTCGCCGTCGTCGAGCGTCGGGGAGATGGGCAGGGACAAGATCTGCGTGGCCGCCTCCTCGGCGACGGGAAGCCGTTCGCCGCATCCGGCGAAAGCCGGTTGCAGGTGGCAGGGAACCGGGTAGTGCACGCCCCACCCCACACCGGCCGCGGACAGCGCCGCACCCGCCTGTTCCCGCCGCAACGTCCGCACCACCGCGAGGTGGTGCACATGCTCGGCTGCGGGGTCCACGGCGACCGGCTCGAAGGACACCGGCAGCGATTCCCGGTACCGGCGCATGAGTTCGCGCCGACGCGCGTTGTCCGAGTCCAGCCGCGGGAGTTTCAAGGACAGCGCCGCGGCCTGGATGCTGTCGAGCCTGCTGTTCCGGCCTGGCAGCTCGTGGCGGTGCCGGTCGTGCGCGGCTCGACCGTGGTTCGCGAGGCGCCGCACCCGGTCGGCCAGCTCGACGTCGCTGGTGACGACGGCGCCGCCGTCGCCCAGTGCGCCGAGGTTCTTCCCGGGGTAGAAGCTGAAAGCGGCGGCGCGGCCGACACTTCCGGCGGCGTGCCCGCTGTAGCGCGCTCCGTGCGCCTGTGCCGCATCCTCGATGAACGCGAGACCGCAGCGGTCAGCGAGCGAGCTCAGCGCCGGCACGGCGACCATTTGGCCGAACAGGTGAACCCCGATGATCGCGGCGGTACGCCGGTTCACCGCCGCAGCTGCCGCCGCGGGATCAATCAGCAGCGTGTCGGGGCGGACATCGACGAATACCGGTCGCGCCCCGGCCGCACGCACCGCTTCCGCGGTGGCGACGAAGGTGTTCGCCGGGACGATGACCTCGTCGCCGCCTCCGATGCCCAGCGCGGTCAAGATCAGTTCGATGGCGTCGGTGCCGTTGGCGACACCGACGCAACTGCGCGACTCGCAGTACGCGGCGAACTGCGTCTCGAACCGTTCGACTTCCGGCCCGCCGACGAACCGGCCATGCTGGAGGACCGCCTTCCACGCCACCTCCAGATCCGTCTGGAGGTCGGCGTTGATGTCCACGAGGTCCAGGAAGGGGACCGCACCGGTGTTCCCGTTCATTGCACGACCTCCCCGCAAGCCGGCTCCGCGAGCAGCTGCGGGGGTTCCACGTCATCGGCGGAGCGCTGTGCCGGAACGTCCAGAACCCGTACCGGCCGACCGGTGACCTGTGCCAGGTCCGACGCGCTGAGCACCCGGACGATCTCCAGGCCGCGCCGACCGGAGGTGTTGGGAACTCGGCCGGTTTGTGCGCATTCGATGAAATGGGTGTCCTGCACGAGCAGCGGCTCGCGGAACGCCACGTGCGGCGAGACGATGTCGCCGGAGCGGTAGGTGATCGGCATCGCGTACGCGTCCGCCGGATCGTCGAGGCCGTGCGAGTCGACGCCGATGTCGTAGACGCGGATCCGGTCCTCATCGGAAGTGTCGTCGTAGACCGCCATCTTCCGGTCGCCGACGACCGTCACGCGGCGGACCTTCTGCGGATTGAGCCAGCTGACGTGGACGAAGGCGTAGGTCCCGGACTTCTCCAGTTCCAGGCGCACGTGCGCCACGTCCGCGTGTCGTCCGTCGACGTGATGATGGGCCCACGTGGTGACCGACGCCGGAGTTTCGCCCATCAGGAACGAGATGATCGAGAGGTCGTGCGGCGCGAGGTCCCAGATGACGTTCACGTCCCGTTGGTAGAGACCGAGGTTCAGCCGCGCGGTGTCGATGTAGAGCACCCGCCCCAGCTCGCCGGAATCGATGATCTCCTTGAGCTTCCACACGGCGGCGTTGTATTCGAAGGTGTGGCCGGTCATGAGCACCACGCCACGTTCATCGGCGACATCGACGAGTCTTCGGGCGTCCTCGATCGAAGTCGCCAGCGGCTTCTCGACGAGGGTGTGCTTTCCCGAGAGCACGGAGCGCAGCGCGATCTGTGCGTGCGAGCACGGTGGAGTTGCCACCACCACCGCGTGCACGTCGGGGAGAACCTCGTCCAGCTCGCACGCCGTGCCCGCCGCCGGGAAGTTGCGGTGGGCCTCTGCCAGCCGCCCGAGATCCCGGTCGACGACCACCACCTCCACGCCGGGCAACGTGCTGAGAACGCGCACGTGCTTGGAACCCCAGTAGCCGTAACCCACTACTGCAACGCTCATGCTGTCCGTTCGATCCATGCAAGCCTCCAGAAACCAGTTGGGACGCAACAGGGATCCGGTGAGCCATCGTTGAACGTCATGCGGAGATCTGCTTGGCTGGCAATACCAAAGTGGATGCTCCGCCGATCTGTCGCACAGCGTCAGCGCGGTTCTGTCTGTCCACGAGCAGGCGAACCTCTGATCGGGACGCAGCGCCGTCACCTGCACGCCTGACCGCGGGCGCGCAAAGTGACCACGACGACGGAAGACGAGCCATCTTCACGGAATCGGCGCACACATCCTGCGTGGGCGAACCAGATCCACTTCCTGGAAAATGAAAATCGCAGCCTGATCGAGTTACATCGAGCTGCCGCCGGCGTCGCCGATCCCGCATGGCGCACGTTCGTTCGACCTCGACTTCCGCGAACGCTAGCGCGGCACATCCACTGGCCGGCTCGTCGGCGGAACCACCGAAGAGTACCCCCGATTACCGGACCGTCCATGCGGTGACGCGGCAGGCGACCCCCATGACGACAGGCGAGAATCGAATCATGCCGAAGATGCGCGCGCTTTTCCTGACCCTCGTGATCGGTTGGGCGTTCATCTCGTGCGGAACGCACAACGACAACGTGCCCCGGACCACGGCCACGGTGACTTCGTCACCATATCTTTTCTTCGGGTGGGGCAATCCTCCTGATCCGGTTGTGGTGATGAAGGAAACCGGCGTCAAGGCGTTCACCCTTGCTTTCATCCTCTCCGGCAATGGCTGCGACCCCGCGTGGGACGGCGAACGGCCGCTGGACGGAGACGATGCCGCTCAGATCAAGAGAATCCGCGACGCGGGTGGTGACGTCGTCGTCTCCATGGGGGGCAGCGCCCAGGAGGGGCGAAAGCTGGGCGAGGTGTGCCCGGACGAGCAGTCCCTGGCGAACGCGTACCAGAAGGTCATCGACGCCTACCAGCTCAAAGCGGTCGACGTCGACATCGAGAAGGGCGAGTTCAAATCCCCTGAAGCGCAAGACCGCGAACTCGGCGCGCTGAAGATCCTCAAGCAGCGGAACCCCGAACTGAAGACGATCCTGACGTTCCCCACGGAACGCACCGGCCCGAGCGACCTCGGCAAACGGCTCATCCGACGGGCGCACGAGCTCGGCGCCAACGTCGACGTCTTCACGATCATGCCGTTCAACTTCGGGGGCACCGACATGACTCGCGATACGATCTCGGCCGCCGACGGGCTCGCGTCGGAGATCGCCGACGCCTTCGCAATTCCGATCGAAGCGGCGTACCACAAGGCCGGCATATCGTCCAAGAACGGTGGTCTTGAGGAAACCGTGCGGTTGGCGGACTTCCACAACTTCCTGGACTACGCCAACGACCGACGCCTCGGCCGGTTCACCTTCTGGGCGGTCAACCGCGACCGTCCCGGCGACCCGAGTCATGACGCGGGGAGCGGGATCCCCCAGCGCGACTGGGACTTCACCAGGGTCGTAGCGCGCTACCGGTCCGCGGAGCCCTGATCGGTCCGGTCCGCGAACCAGAGAGCCGAATCTGCCCGTGTCACGAAGACTTGCTGATCGAACAGCCCGGGAGGCCGGATGATGTCTCTGCTCCGTCTGCAGACCGCCTTGCGCCCGCGAGTGGTCTCTGCCGTTACGCGCCGCGTTGTGGAGCCCGTTGTGCGGGCACCTTATCTGAGCACCGCCCGATGGTTGCCGGAGTTCTTCACGTGGCCCGAGCAAAAGCGGCGATCTTGGCAACGGGACCGGTTGCGCGCTGTCTTGCGGCACGCCCAGCAAGAGGTGCCGTACTACCGCGACGTGCTGGCCGGGCGGGACGTGGATGACGTGGACCTCGCCGAGCTCCCCGTGATCGACAAGGCGATGATGCGGTCCTGCATGGACGACTTCTTGAGCCGGGGCTGGCGGGACATTCCGCACATCGCCAAGAAGACCGGTGGCAGTACCGGCGACCCGTTCCAGTACCCGCTCGACAAGCGCGCCTGGACGCAGATCTACGCGGCGAACCTGTACTTCTGGGAACGCACCGGATACCGCTACGGAGACCGCCTGGTAATGGTGGGTTCTCCACCCTCGTTGCAGTCCGCGAGCGAGGGTTTGAAGTCTCGCTTGCGCTCGCTCCTGGAGGGGCGCGTGGTCTCCGCGGCGGGATGCCACATCGACCTGGAGACGAGCCTGGAACGCGCGCTCACGGCCGGGCGCGCGCGGGGAGTGCTCTGGTACGGGTACGCGAGCCATGTCGCAGCGATGGCCGACGCTGTGCTGGAAGCCGGTGTGCGCGTGTCGCCGCCGAAGGCGATCGTCACGACGGCCGAGCTGTTGTTCCCGACCTGGCGCGAGCGCATCGAGCAAGCCTTCGAAGCGCCACTGCGCGACCAGTACGGGTGCAACGACGGCGGCATCATGTCGCAAGAATGTTCGCTCGGTCGGCTTCACCTCGCCGAGAACGTATCGATCGTCGAGATCCTCGACGACGCCGGCCGCCGGTGTCGACCGGGCGAGGAGGGTGACGTGGTCGTGACGAACCTGCACGCCCGGGCGCTGCCCTTCCTGCGATACCGGATCGGGGACCGGGCCGTGCTCGGCGCGGCGACATGTCCGTGTGGCACGGAAGGCACATTCCTGGAGCGGGTGGTCGGTCGGCAGGGCGACAGCTTGCACTTGCCGAACGGCAAGCACGTTTCCATGCACCCGCTCGGAAAGTGCTTCTTCGATGCCCGTCACGTGCGTCGCTACCAGCTCGTCCAGCCGGAGCCCGGTCGCGTCTTGGTGCGCCTCGATGTCGAACCGGGTTTCGAGGCGGATGAGCGCTCGATGATACTCGGCGAAGTTCGACGCCTGGTGGGCGGCGCAGTCGACATCGACCTGACGACCGACGAGCCGATGGAACGCACTTCGGGCGGCAAACACCGCGTAGTCGTGCGGACCTTCGACTCGGCGTGACTTCGTCGCGCACTGCGCCCCACTTCGTCATCTGCGGTGTCAGGCATCCGAGAGCAGTCGCACACCTCGGCAACGCAGCCCAAGATGAAAGGCGGTGGGCAGCGGCAGGACGGTCATTGCTCTACGAGCGCCGCGCCGGCGGTCGCGGCCAAACGATCGTTAGGAGACACCAGTGACGGACCATGACGATTTCCCCGCACCGCAGCAGGGGTTGGTCGTGACGCACTTCCTGACCGTGCGTGACGTCAGCGTCTCGCGAGAGTTCTACGCCGACATCTTCGGCGGGCAGGTCGTGCTGGCCGAGAACCCGACCACCGTCCGGATCGCCAACAGCTGGATCATCATGAACCCCGGAGGCGGACCCACACCGGACAAGCCAGACATCAGCCTGACCCCGCCCCAGCCCGGGGACCCGGTGTCGGCGTTCCTGAACATCCGAGTCGCCGATATCGCCGCGTTCTACGCCGACGCCCGCGCGAAAGGCGCGCAATTCCTGACAGAGCCCAAGGACCGCAAGGCGGAGTTGCGGTGCTACCTCCGCGACCCGGACGGGTACCTCATCGAGATCGGACAGGCCACCGGAATGCTGCACGGTGTCTTCGCCGACCGGCCCGCCCCTTCGAGCTGATCCTCTTGCTGCGACCAAGCATGCACGCGCCTCGCGCGCCGGAACAACATCTGCAACACCGCGTTGGGCCTGACCCAGCGGGTGCTCCCCCACCGCGTTCGGGCCGGCGGACGTCGGACGGCACCGCTGCCCGCGAGGCCCCGTCGGTGCGTGTCGTCGGTCGTCGGGAGGCCAAGCTCGTCCACCACGGTGGAGGCGGTTCTCGGGATCACCCGCGCGGCACGAGCGATTTGAGCCCCGCAGTTTCGGGTCGCCTGGCTGTGGTTCGGCAACCTCATCGGCGATGTCGCCTCTGGTGACCGACTGTTCGTAGTGCAGCGCTCTTTCCTTCGCGTCGGTGAATCAGCGGGCCCGCCGACTGCTCGGTGGCCACGGAACGTGGGCGGGACAAAAGTCCCCTTTTTCTCACCGGAGTCCGGCACTACCGTCGAAAACGCAGGACATGAAAGCCATCGGCGATGTCTTTCCGCCGATGGCTCGGGGAATAATCGCGCACTCCCGCCATTCGCCATCAGAGGAGCGCGCCCGGTGTTGTGTCACTGCGCACAGCACGATTTTCAACCAGAGATCCGCTGAAACCATTCATTGCACCCAACAGCGATGATGAGGAACCGCTATGAAGATCAGCACTGTCTTCGGTCGTCAGCGCACCAACTGGGGAGGTTGGGGCGGCTGGGGCTGGGGCGGCTGGGGCTGGGGCGGTTGGGGCGGCTGGGGCTGGGGTGGCTGGGGCTGGGGCGGCGGCTGGGGTGGCTGGGGCGGCTGGTAACCAGGCCCTAGTACTCCCAGAGACCGCATCCAAATCAGCCAATTCCTAGCTAGTGTCCTGAGTCGTTGATTCGTTGTCAGGTTGTTAGGGTGTGGTATGGGTGATGGTCGTGGACCGAAGCTGGCCTTGCTGGAACTGAGCCAG